>SECN01000417.1 GCA_004173515.1 Myxococcaceae bacterium
TCGGATTTCGCTTTGGGCGGGGTTGGCCCTCGCCGTGGCCGTGCTGACCGGGTGCCCGCCCACCTACCCCAAGTGCAACAACGACGAGACCTGCAAGGAGAAGGGCGAAGTCTGCGTCCAGGGTCAGTGCCAGGAGTGCGCCACGGACGAGAACTGCCGTGAGGGCTTCACCTGCCAGGCGAACAAGTGCGCCCCCAAGCCCCCTGAGTGCACCACGGACGCGGCCTGTGGCTCCGGCCGCATCTGCGAGGCCGGCAAGTGCGCCGAGGCCCAGTGCAAGGACGACTCCGCGTGCAACGGCGGCAAGTGCCAGGCCGGCCGCTGCCAGGCCCCCAAGGACACCTGCACCGCGGCCACCGACTGCGCCGAGGGCCAGGACTGCCAGAGCGGCCGCTGCGTGACGGCCTCCGCTGACTCCCGCTGCGACTACTCGCCGGTGCGCTTCGGCTTCAACGAGTCCACCCTGGACTCCAGCGCGCAGTCGCGCCTGGGCGACCTGGCCGCCTGCATCAAGGCGAGCACGGGGAAGATCACCCTGGGCGGCCACGCGGACGACCGCGGCACGGAGGAGTACAACCTCCAGCTGTCCAACCGCCGCGCCGCCGCGGTCAAGCGCTACCTGACGGACCTGGGCGTGCCGTCCAACCGTCTGACGACGGTGGGCTACGGCGAGACGCGCCCTGTCGCCAACGCCGCCACCGAGGAAGCGTGGGCGGAGAACCGCCGCGTGGAGTTCCAGCGCTAGTTCTGGGGTAGGCTCTGGCGCGAAATGGCCGCCCTCGAGTCGGAAACGCGTCAGTCCTACCTGGTCTTCGCCTGTGGAAGCAGTTGGTACGCGGTGCCCGCGGAAGCCGCGGCGGAGGTGGTCACCTTCCCCGAGCTGACGCGGGTACCGGGTTCCCCGCCCCACCTGCTGGGCGTGTTCGCGCACCGGGGTGAAGTCATCCCCGGCTAGCGCCATGCCCCGCGCCACCCGGGTCGAGGGGACGCTTCTGTGCCATGTGGGCCCCCACCGCCTCGCGTTCGAGGCGAACGAGGTGGCCTCCATCGCCGCGCCGGGGGAAGTCTGGGTGTCCGCCCGCAGGGCCTTTCGCGAGTCCGCGGGCGCCCAGCGCGTGCTCGTCACCCTCACGGGGGAGGCCGTGGGCGTGGACGGGCTGGAGATCGACGCGGAGGTGCTGTCGGTGCTGCCGCCGTCCCCGGTGGTGGCGAGGTCGTCCGGGGGAAGCCTGCGCGGCTTCGTGCTGACGCGCGGGGTGCTGTGGCCGCTGGTGCACCTGGACGGCTTCGAGCGCTACCTGCGGGCCCTGGGCCCGGAGGCCGCATGACGCCGCCGCGCATGGAGCTGCGGTCGCTGGCCCGGTGGACCACGCGCCCCCGGGTGCTGGGCAGCTGCGTGGGCGTGGTGCTGGCGCTCGTGCACATCCACCTGTCCCATACGTTGCCCGTGCACGGCCGGCTGCCGTTGACCCTCCTGGGGGTGTGCGCGCTCGCGCTGTTCCTGGGCCTGGGCGGGCTTCGCGACAGCCGGGCCCTGCGCACGTTGATCGCGCTGGGCGACGGACGGCTGCCTTCCACGCCCGAACACCTGCGCCGGGCCCTCCAGGAGGTCGCGGCCATGCCCGGCGTCGGCTTCTGGTTCGCGCTGCAGGGCTGGCTGGGCGGGACGGTGCTGGTGGCGGTGGCCTTCCCGCTGCTCGCGCACGTGTCCTGGACGGAGAGCCTGCGCGTGGTGCTGATGGGCCTGTCACTGGGCCCGCTCAGCTCCATGCTCGTCTACCTCATGCTGGTGCGCCGCGCGCGCGTCACGCTGGCGCGGCTGGTGGACGAGGGGCTGTCGCCGCTGGAGGTGCTGGCCGCGCTGCCGCCCCGGCGCATGCACATCCGCCGACGCCTGGTGGTGTTCACGGCCGTCGCGGTGCTGAGTCCGTCGCTCTTCATCCTGGACGTAGCCTTCACGCGCACGGTGACGGTGGTGGACGCCTGGGCGGATGCCGACACCCCTCAAGCGCGGGATGAAATCCTCGCGCGCGCCCGGCAGGGCGAGGGGGCTCCGCTGGGGCTGCTCGCGGGGCTCGTCACGCTGATGGTGCTGGGCACGGCGGCGCTCGCGGGCACGGCGCTGTCGGAGCCCCTGCGCGCCATCACGGAGGACGCGACGCGCATCGCGCGCGGCGAGGTGCGCCCCCCGCGCGTCATCCACGCGGAGGACGAGGTGTGGGCCACCTCCGCGGCCTTCACCCAGATGCAGGTGCAACTGGTGCAGGCGCTCACGCAGCTGCGCAAGGCGGGCATCCAGATCTCCTCCACCACCGAGCAGCTGGTGGCCACCAGCACGGAGCAGGAGGTGGGCGCGGACGAGCAGGCCGGGGCGCTGAACGCGACCAGCGCCACGACGGAGGAGCTGGCCCGCTCCGCGCAGCAGATCGCCGACAACGCGGAGTCCGTGTCCGCCATCGCGGAGACGACGTTCGGCGCGGCGCAGTCCGGCCAGCGCGGCGCCACCGCCTTCCTGGGCGCCATGCAGCGGATGAAGCACGACAACGAGGCCATCGCGGACGCGGTGGTGCGCCTCAACAAGCGCGTGCAGCAGATTGGCAAGGTGGTCGAGTTCATCAACGAGATCGCCGACAAGTCGGACTTGCTGGCGCTCAACGCGGAGCTGGAGGGCACCAAGTCGGGCGAGGTGGGGCGGGGCTTCTCGCTGGTGGCCGCGGAGATGCGCAGGCTCGCGGAGAACGTCATCCGCTCCACGAAGGAGATCGAAGGTCTCATCGGGGAGATCCGCGACGCGACGAACGCGGCGGTGATGGCGACGGAGGCGGGCCTGAAGACGACGGAGCTGGGCACGCTGCTGGCGGCGCAGGTGGACGACAGCCTGGGGCTCATCCTGGAGCTGGCGCGGCAGACGTCGCACGCGGTGCGCAGCATCTCGCTGGCCACGCAGCAGCAGCAGACCGGCACGGATCAGCTCGCGGCGGCCATGGGGGACATCCTGCGCGTCACCGAACAGAACGCCGCGGCGACCAAGCAGATGGTGGCGGCCAACGCGGACCTGTCCACGCTGGCGCACGACCTGCAGAACGTCGTGGAGCGCTTCCACGTCGAACCCGGGGAAGGGTAGGGCGTCCATGGCCGTGCGCATCGGGCCCCGGCGGGCCTCCTTCAGCCGACACCTGCTGGTGCCCGTCCCGCTGGCGAACCTGGTGGGCTCCACGCTGGGGCTGCACTTCGCGTCGCTCGTCATCGGCGGTCCGTTGACGGGCAGCCTGGGCACGCTCGTGTTCCTGGTGGTGGGGGTGAGCGCGCTGCACATGCTGCTGGGCGTGGGCGTGTCCCTGCGCCGCTTTCCCATGCTGCGGGCCCTGGAGCGGGGGGATGTGCCGCCCTCGGCCCGGCACCTGTCGGAGGCCGTGGGGGAGATGTCGCGCGCTCCGGGCGAGGCGTTCCTGCTCTCGCTGGGCCTGTGGCTGCTGACGACGGGCGTGGTGGCGGTGGTGCTCTGGACGGAGATGGCGCTGCCGGAGGCGCTCACCCTGCGGACTGCCGGGCTGGGGGCGCTGTTCGGGCCGCTTACGTCGCTGCTGGTGTACGGGCTGGTGACGCTCCGGGCGCGCCAGGGGGTGTTGTGGGTGGCGGACCAGGGGCTGACGCACGCGCAGGTCATCGCCGCGCTGCCCCGGCGCTCGCGGATCCGCGGGCGGCTGGTGGCCTTCACCGCCATCTGCGTGGTGACGCCCGCGGTGCTGTGCGCCCAGGTCGTCATGGCGCTGTCGGAGCGCGTCTTCACGCGGCTGCAGCAGGCGGGCAGTTCGGCGGTGACGGGCGTGCTGGTGGACGCGCTGCACCAGGAGGCGTTCCGCTCCAGCGCGGTGCTGTGCGCGGTGGTGTTCGGCCTGGCGCTCACGACGGCGTACCTGGGCGGCACGCTGCTGGGCCGGCCCATGCGGGAGCTGTCCGGGGAGGCGCGCCGCATCGCCGCGGGAGACCTGGCGAGCCCCCGGCTCGTGCCCGCGGAGGACGAGGTGTGGGCGGTGTCCGCGGCCTTCACCACGATGCGCACGCACCTGGCGGACGTGCTGGCGCAGTTGCAGCGCGCGGGCGCCCAGATTTCGGCCACCACGGAGGAGATCCTCAGCACCTCCGGGCGCTACGAGGCGGGCGCCGCCGAACAGGCCAGCAGCCTGGATGAGACGAGCGCCACCACGGAGGAGCTGGCCCGGTCGGCGAAGCAGATCGCGGAGAACGCGGGGTCGGTGGCGGAGATCGCCCAGCGCACGCTGGCGGCCGCGCAGGGCGGGCAGGGCAGCGCGGAGTCGTTCCTGGGCGCCATGTCGCGCATGCGCCAGGACAACCTGGCCATCAGCTCCGCGGTGGCGCGGCTGAACAAGCGCGTGCAGCAGATCGGGAAGATCGTCGAGTTCATCAACGGCGTGGCGGACAAGTCGGACCTGCTGGCGCTCAACGCGGAGCTGGAGGGCACGAAGGCAGGCGAGGTGGGCCGGGGCTTCTCGCTGGTGGCCGCGGAGATGCGCAGGCTCGCGGAGAACGTGCTGGAGTCCACCAAGGAGATCGAAGGGCTCATCGAGGAGGTGCGCGAGGCGAGCGCCGCAGCGGTGGCGGTGACGGGCGGCGGCGTCCGCGCGGTGGAGACGGGCACGGCGCTGGCGGAGGAGGTGTCGGAGTCGCTGCGGCAGATCGTCAGCCTGGCGGGGCGCACGTCGGACGCGGTGCGCAGCATCTCCCGGTCCACGCAGCAGCAGCAGACCGGCACGGATCAGCTCGCGGACACGATGGCGGACATCCTGCGCATCACCCAGCAGAGCCTCAACGCCACGAAGCAGGTGAGCTCCGCGAACGGCGACCTTCTGGGGCTGGCGCAGGACCTGCGTGGGGTGGTGGAGCGCTTCCAGATCCACCAGGCGACCCTGCGCAAGGAGGAGGGCGGGTGAACCCCAGCGAACGGCTCCTCAAGCAGTTCCGCGATCTGGTCACGGTGCGCCTGGAGCGCATCAACCGCTCCCTCATGGAGCTGGAGGCCGGGGGCAGCCTGGAGGCCGGGCAGCGGGTGCTGCGTGAGCTGCACGGGCTCAAGGGCGAGGCCCGGATGATGGGCTTCGATGAGATCAACACGCTCGTGCACCAGATGGAGGAACTGGTCCGGTGCGCGGAGCCCCACCGCTACCGCCTGTCGTCGGAGTCCACCGACGCGCTGCTCACCACGGCGGACACGGTGCTCGCGCTGTCCGGCGCGCTCCAGGCGGGAGAGCCGCCGCTGGCGGTGGAGACGCTGGTGGCGACGCTGCAACAGCGGACCGCGGTGGAGGCCGCGCGTCCGGTGCTGCCCCGCTCGCTGGAGGATGCGGGCTGGGCGGCGGTGGCGAAGGCTCCCGGAGCGCCCGTCAGGGAGGCGGCCGCGTCCCACCTGCTGGCGACGACCCGCGCGGAGTCGGGGACGCCCGTCGTGCCCGCTCACTGGTCGACGATGGCGCTGCGTCCGGAGTCCGCTCCCGCGCCGGGCATGTCCCCGGCCGCGGCCGCGTCGCACCTGCTCATGACGGCCATCCGTTCGGAGCCACCGGGGGGACAGACCGCGGCGGGTTCGGGGCAGGGGGCTCCGGCAGGCGCGCCCCCGGGGACGTCCGCCTCGGGAGCCTCGGCGGGAGCGCACCTCGGGGCGTCCGCGTCGGGAGCCCCGGCGGGATGGCCTTCGGGTGGGGCCGCATCGGGAGCCCCGGCGGGAGCGCACCTCGGGGCGTCCGCGTCAGGAGCCCCGGTGGGATGGCCTTCGGGTGGGGCCGCATCGGGAGCCCCGGCGGGATGGCCATCGACGGCGCCCGTCCCGGGGACTTCGGTCGGAACGCACTTCACGGGCCCCTCCTCGGGTGGGTCGGCGGGTTCGCAGCTCGCGGGTTCCACGACGGGCGCGTCCGCGGGCTCGCACCTGCTGAATTCCACTGTCGGAGTGCCGGCGGGGGCCTCCTTCGTGAATCCCACCGTCGGAGCGCCGACGGGGGCCTCCTTCGTGAATCCCGCGTCGCCGCCGCTGCCGGGCACCCGTCTGGTCGACACCGCCGCGCGCTCCCGTCCCCCGTCCGGCGTCGCGCCGAAGGCGGGTGGCGGCGCGGCACGCAGCGGTGAGATGCGCGTGGACACGGCGGTGCGCATCGGCGTGGCCAGCCTGGACATGCTCACCAGCGCGGTGACCAACCTGGGGCAGGTGGCGCGTCGCCGCGAGCTGGCGACCGCGCGGCGACTGGCGCTCGTGCGCGAGCTGAGCGAACTGGCCCGTGCCGCGGAGGACCTGGGGCCCGCGGGCGTGGCGATCGCGGAGCGGCTGGGCCGCGCGAAGGAGCTGGCCGCCACCCTGCACCGGGAAGCCAAGCTGCTCGCCAACGCGGAGCTGCGCGACCTGGGTCAGGTGTCCGAGGAGGTCCAGACGCTGCGCATGCTGCCCCTGGCCGTCCTCTTCGAACCCTATCCCCGCATGGTGCGCGACCTGGCGCGGGAGCTGGGCAAGGAGGTGGAGCTCGTCGTGGACGGCGAGGACACCCGCGCGGACCGCTCCGTGGTGGAGGCCCTGCGCGAACCCCT
>SECN01000054.1 GCA_004173515.1 Myxococcaceae bacterium
GCCGCCGTCAGCCACAGCGACGTGATGCCCGACTCCTCCAGCTTGCGGCCCAGCTCCTCCAGCGACGGTGTCCCCGCCGGGTACACCACCAGCTTCGAGCCGTGCAGCAGCGCTCCCCACACCTCCAGCGTCGAAGCATCGAAGGAGATGGGCGCCAGTTGCAGCCACACCTCTTCCGGTCCGAAGTGCGCGAAGTCCGTCCCCAGCACCAGTCGCGATACCGCCCGGTGCGGCACGCCCACCCCCTTGGGCTGCCCCGTGCTTCCCGACGTGAACATCACGTACGCCAGATTGCCACCGCCCCCACTCGGGTTCGGGTTGCTCTCAGGCTGGCGGGCGATGGATGCCCATTCGGTGTCCACGCACACCACCAGCTCGCCGCCCGACGCCACCTCATCCGCCAGCTTCTCCTGCGCCACCAGCAGCGCCACTCCCGCTTCGCGCTTCATCCACCCCAGGCGCTCCAGCGGGTAGCTCGCATCCAACGGGACGTACACGCCTCCCGCCTTCAGGATGCCCAGCACGCTCACCACCAACTCCAGCGAGCGCTCCACGCACAGGCCGACTCGTACCTCTGGCCCCACGCCCATCCCCTTCAGGTGGTGCGCCAGTTGGTTCGCCCGCTGATTGAGCTGGGCGTACGTCAGCCGCTGCGCTCCGTACTCCACCGCCACCGCTTCCGGCGTCTTCAACACCTGCGCTTCGAAGAGCACGGGCAGGCTGGCGTCACGCGGGTACTCCACCTCCGTGCCGCTCCACTCCTTCACCAGCCGCTGCTGCTCCTCCAGCCCCATCAGCGGCAGCTCCCACAGCCTCTGCTCCGGGTGCGCGACCGCCGCGTCCAACAGCACCTTCAGGTGCCCGAGCATCCGGTCCATCGTCCCGGCCTCGAACAGATCGCTGTTGTAGTTGACCATCGCGACCACGCCGTCCTGCACCTCCTCCACCACCAGCGACAGGTCGAACTTCGACGTCTTCTCCTCCGCCTCCATCCCCTTGAGGGTGAGGCCTTGCAGACGGACCTCGGACGCGGGGGTGTTCTGGAGCGTCAGCGTCACCTGGAAGAACGGACTGCGACTCAGGTCGCGCTCGGGGCGCAGCTCCTCCACCAGCTTCTCGAACGACACGTCCTGGTGCGCGTACGCACCCAGCGTCACCTCGCGCACCTGCGCCAACAGCTCGCGGAAGCGCAGCCCGGGGGTCAGCTTCGCCCGCAGCACCAGCGTGTTGACGAAGAAGCCGATCAGCCCCTCCATCTCCGAGTGCGTACGGCCCGCGATGGGCGCGCCCACGCTCACGTCGTCCTGCCCCGCGTAGCGCGACAGCACCGTCTGGAACGCCGCCAGCAACACCATGAACGGCGTCGCACCCTCGCGCCGGCCGAGCGCCTCCACCTCGCGCCACAGCGCCTTGGGCCACCGCACCAGCCGGTTCGCTCCCCGGAACGTCTGCGCCACGGGGCGTGGCTTGTCGGTGGGCAGCTCCAGTGCTCGCGGCGCCCCCGCCAGTTGCTTGCGCCAGTACGCGAGCTGCGTCTCCAGCACCTCGCCCTTCAGCCACTCGCGCTGCCACACCGCGAAGTCCGGGTACTGCACCGGCAGCTCCGGCAACGGCGACGGCTGGCCCTTCGCCAGCGCCTCGTATAGCGCGGACACCTCGCGCACGAGGATGCCCATGGACCAGTAGTCCGACACGATGTGGTGCATCACCAGCACCAGCACGTGCTCCTGTTCGGACACCTTCAGCAGCACCGTGCGCAGCAGCGGCCCCTGCTCCAGCAGGAACGGGCGGCGCACTTCCTCTTCGGCCCGGGCCTTCGTCGCGGCCTCGCGCTCGTCCTCGGGCAGCGTGCCCAGGTCCACCCTTTCGAGCGGCACCCGGGCCTCGGCGGTGATGACCTGCACGGGCGAGGCGCCCTCGCTCCGGAAGGTCGTGCGCAGCGATTCGTGCCGGCGCACCAGGGCCTCGAAGCTCCGCTCCAGCGCGCCCACGTCCAGCGCGCCCGTCAACCGCACCGGGGCCCAGAGGTTGTACGACGTGTTCGACGGATCGAGCTGCGCGAGGAACCACAAGCGCTGCTGCGCGAACGACAGCGGGGCCGTGCCGTCCTCACGCGCGGTCCGCTTCAGCGGAGGCGCTGGGATGCCCGCGACCGCCGCCACCCGGGAGATCCGCTCCGCCAGCGCCGCCACCGTGGGCGACTCGAAGACGTCGCGCAGCGGCAGGTCCACCCGGAAGGCCTCACGCACCCGCGCGACCAACTGCATGGCCAGCAGCGAGTGTCCGCCCACCTCGAAGAAATTGTCGTGCAGGCCCACCGACTCCAGGCGCAGCACCTCCGCCCAGAAGCCCGCCAGCATCTGCTCCGCCGGCGTGCGAGGCGCGACGTGCGCCTGCTTCCGGGGCTCCCGCACCGCCTCCGGCGCGGGGAGCGCCTTGCGGTCCACCTTCCCGTTCGGGAGCAGCGGCAGCCGCTCCAGCACCACCACCGCCTGCGGCACCATGAAGCGGGGCAGCAGCTGCTCCAACCCCGCGCGGACGTCGCTGGACTCCAGCGCCTGCCCCTCGCGGGCCACCACGTAGGCCACCAGCCGCTTGTCGCCCGGCGCATCCTCGCGCACCACCACGAGCGCTTCGCGCACCCCCAACTGACCGAGCAGCGCGGCCTCCACCTCGCCCGGCTCGATGCGGTGACCCCGCACCTTCACCTGCGTGTCGCCACGGCCCAGGTACTCCAGGAGGCCGTTGCGCCTCCAGCGCGCCTTGTCGCCAGTGCGGTACAGCCGCTCGCCGTCTCCGAAGGGGCCCGGCACGAAGCGCTCCGCCGTCAGCTCCGGGCGGCCCAGGTAGCCACGCGCCACGCCTTCACCGCCGACGTACAGCTCCCCCGTCACGCCCGCCGGCACCGGCTCCCGCTCGCCGTCGAGGACGTAGATCCGGACGTTGTCCAGCGGCCGGCCGATGGCCACCTCCCGCCCGGACTCCTCGGGCCCGGCGGACAAGTCCACCGACGTCGCCACCGCCATCACCTCGGTGAGCCCGTAGGTGTTCAGCAGGGGCACCGCGCTTCCCACCCGGCGACGCCACTGCGCCACCCGCTCGGGCACCGCACGCTCCCCACCGATGACCACCCACTTCAATCCCGCCGGCAACCTCGCCTTGCCCTCGTCCAGGCTCGCCGTCACCTCGTGCCAGAAGGCCGTGGGCAGGTTGAGCTGGGTGATGCCCGCGGCCTCGCACCGGGCCAGGAAGACGTCCGGCGCGTCCAGCATCTCCGGCGTGCGCAGCACCAACGTGCCGCCTCGCGTGAGGCATGGGTAGATCTCCTCCGCGCTCGTGTCCCAACTGATGGACGCGAACTGGAGCACCCGGTCTCCCGGCTCCACCGGGCAGATGCGCCACTCCGCGCGGATGAAGCTCGCCAGTGAGCGGTGCTGCACCACCACGCCCTTCGGACGCCCCGTGGAGCCCGACGTGTAGAGCACGTACGCCGCGGCCTCGGAAGGAACCTCCACCCCGGGCGCCGTCGCATCCCCCTCGCGCGTGAGCGACTCCACGTCCAGCCACACGCAGCCCGGCGCACCGCCCAGCTTCTCGCGGAAGGACTCGCGCGACACGACCACGCGCGCGCCGCTGTCCTCCAACATGAAGCCCAGTCGCTCCGCCGGGTACTCCGGATCCAACGGCACGTAGGCCGCGCCCGCCTTGAGCACGCCCAGCAGCGCCGCCAGCATCTCCACCGAGCGCTCCACGCACACCGCCACCCGGGTCTCCAGCCCCACCCCGAGCTCCCCCAGCCGCCTCGCCACGCGGTTCGCCCGCGCGTCCAGCTCGCGGTACGTCACGGACTCACCGCCGGAGACCACCGCCGTGGCCTCCGACGTCCTCGCCACCTGCGCCTCGAACAGCGCATGGGCCCGGGCATCGCGAGGCAGGGCTTCGCTCGCGCCGTTCCACTCCACCAGCAACCGGTGCCGCTCCGGGGCGCGGAGCAGCGGGAGGGCCTCCACCGCGCGGTCCGGGGACTCCACCGCCGCGTCGAGCAGCGATTCCAGGTGGCCCAGCATCGCTTCGACGGTGGCCGCGTCGTAGAGGTCCGCGTTGTACGTGGCCGCCAGCGTGATGCCTTCGGGGCCTCGCGCCATCATCAGCGTCAGGTCCAGCTCCGTGCTCGTCACGTCCGCGTCGAGCATGCGAACCACGAGCCCCGGCACCTCGCGCACCCGTGGCAGCGCATCCAACTGTCCGAAGAGCACCTGGAACATCGGCGCGCGCGTCAGGTCGCGCTCCACGCCCAGCGCCTTGAGCAGCGGCTCGAACGGGACGTGCGGGTGCGCGAACGCCTCCACCGTGCCCGCCTTCGCGCGGCGCAGCAGCTCGCGAAAGTCCGGCCGGCCCGACAGGTCCGCTCGCAACACCAGCGGTTCGAAGAAGAGGCCGATGAGCCCTTCGGTCTCCTTCCGGCTCCGGTTCGCGTACGGCGCGCCGATGAGCAAATCCTTCTGTCCGCTGTACCGGGACAGCAGGGCCTGGAGCCCGGCCAGCACGGCCATGAAGAGCGTGGCGCCCTCGCCCCGCGCCAGCGACTCCAGCCGCTCCACCAACGCCAGGGGCAGCAGGGCCTTGCGCTGCTCCGCACGTCCCGTCGCGGAACGCCTCGGCCGATCCGTGGGCAGGTCCAGTTCATGCGGCGCGCCTTCCAGCCGCTTGCGCCAGAACTCCAGGTGCGCGTCCAGCGCCTCTCCGCGCAACTGCCCCCGTTGCCATGCCGCGTAGTCCGCGTACTGGAGCGGCAGCTCCGGCAGGGGTGAGGGCTGGCCCTGGGAGAAGGCCGCATGGAGCGCCACCACCTCGTGGGTGAGCACGCCCATGGACCAGCCGTCGGAGATGATGTGGTGCACCACCACCAGGAGCACGTGCCGCTCCGGTGTCACCCGCAACAGCACCACCCTGGCGAGCGGGCCGCGCGCCAGGTCGAAGGGCGTCTGCATCTCCCGATGGATGCGCTGGCGCACCGCAGCCTCGCGCTCCTCGGCCGGGACGTCCTCCAGCCCTTCCACGGTGAAGGGAAGCCGGGCTTGCGCTTCCACGAGCTGCACCGGCGTCCCGGAGACCTCCCCGAAGTGCGTGCGCAGCGATTCGTGGCGGCGCGCGACCTCCTGGAAGCTGCGCTCCAGCACGGCCACGTCCAGGCGGCCCGACAGCTCCACCACCAGCGGCAGGTTGTAGGCCGGCAGCCCCGGGGACAACTGCTCCAGGAACCACATCCGCTGCTGGGAGAACGTCAGCGGCAGCGCGGGCCGGGGCTTCTTCTCCAACCGCTTCGCGAGCAGCGCGAGCTTCTCTTCCCGCGTGAGCGTGGGCTTCTTGTCCGTCTCGTTCCCCATGGCTCAGCTCTCCGACTCGGTCGCGTCCAGCAGTGCGTCCAGTTCCTCGTCCGACAACTGCTCCAGCGAGGCAGGATCCAGCTCCCTCGACACCCGCGCGATGGGCGCGTCCGCGAGCTGTTGCATCGAACCCGCCATCCGCGACACCACCTCCGCCAGGCCGGCGAGCGTGGGCGACTCGAACACCGCCGTCAGCGGCAGCTCCACGCCCAGCGATTCGCGCACGCGTGAGACGATCTGCGCGGCCATCAGCGAGTGGCCCCCCAGGGCGAAGAAGTCGTCCCGGGCGCCGATGCGCGGACGTCCGAGCAACTCCGTCCAGATGCCCGCCAACGCCAGCTCCTCCGCCGTCGCCGGGGCCACGTACTCCGCGGCGTTGCCCGTGGGGGCCACGCGCGCACGGAGCAACCTCCGGTCCACCTTCCCGCTCGGCGTGAGCGGCAGTGCCTCCAGCGACTCGAAGGCCGAGGGCACCATGTAGTCCGGCAGTCGCTCCTTGAGGAACGCACGCAGCGCCGGGACCTCCAGCACGTGCTCCGGCTTCAAGACGACCCAGGCCACCAACCGGGTCTCGCCGGGCGCACCCTCATGCGCGACGACGGCCACGCGGGTCACCGCCGGGTGGAGCGACAGCGCGGCCTCCACCTCTCCGGGCTCCACGCGGGCGCCGCGCACCTTCACCTGATCATCCGCCCGGCCCAGGTACTCCAGCCGGCCGTCCGTCAGCCATCGCGCCACGTCCCCCGTGCGGTACATCCGCGCGCCGGGCTCCTGGGCGAACGGCTCCGGCACGAAGCGCTCCGCCGTCGCCTCCGGACGGCCCAGGTAGCCGCGCGCCACGCCGGGTCCCGCCACGTACAGATCGCCCCGCACGCCGGGCGGCACCGGCCGCAGCGCACCGTCCAGGACGTACGTCCGCAGGTTGTCGATGGGCCGCCCGATGGAGACCGGGCCCGCGCCCACCTCGTCCGCCGTCGCGTCCGCCGCGACCTCCGAGGAGCCGTAGAGGTTGAGCAGTCGTGCGTGCGGCATCCGTTCGCGGAAGCGCGCCGCCAGTTCGTCCGGCAACCGCTCGCCACTCGTCACCCAGGAGCGCAGCGAGGTCAGGCGCCGCGCCACGTCCGGCACCTCCAGCAGGGCCCGCAGCAGCGAGGGCACCAGCACCAGCCGTGTTACCCGGCCTGCTTCCAGCGCGTCCACCAGCCGCGCCGGATCCTTCACCGTGTCATCCGGCAGCAGCACGGAGGGCACACCCGCCAGCAGTGGCCCGAGCAGCTCCCACACCGAGTCCACGAAGCTCAGCGCCGTCTTCACGACGCACACCTCACCCGGCTCGAACGGTAAGGTGCGCCACATCCATGCGAAGCGGTTGAGCGTCGCGCGGTGCGTGGCCATCACGCCCTTGGGCCTGCCCGTGGAGCCGGAGGTGAAGATGACGTACGCGAGCGCGTCACCCCCCGGAGCCGGAGGCAGCAGTTCGCTGGCCTCGGAGCCCTCCTCCTCCAGCCACAGCGTGGGCGTGCCCTCGTGGGGAGGCAGTCGGTCCGCCAGGTGCCTTCGCGCAAGCAGCACCGAAGGCCGGCTCTCCTCCACCATCCACGTCAGCCGCTCGCGCGGGTACGCTGGATCCAACGGGACGTACGCGCCTCCTGCCTTCAACACGCCGAGCACGGCCGCCACCATCTCCACCGAGCGGTCCGCGCACAGGGCCACCCGGGACTCGGGCCCCACGCCGACGCTCCGCAACCGACGGGCAAGCCGCTCCGCCCGGACCGACAGCTCCCGGTACGTCACGCGCGTGTCCCCCGACATCAGGGCCACGGCGTCAGGCGTGCGCGCCGCCTGCGCATCGAAGCGCGCCGACAGGCTCGTGTCCCCGTCGAAGGCGATGCGCGGCCCGTTCCAGGACTCCAGCACCTGGCGCCGCTCCTCCTCGCGCAACATCGCCACGTCGTCGAGCCGCTCGACCCCAGAGGCCAGTCCCTCCATCAGCACGCGCCAGTGCTCCAACAGTCGGGACACCGACTCCGCATCGAGGATCGCCGGGGCGTAGGCGAGGCTCAGGCCCAACCGCTCGCCGGGGATGACGTAGGCGATGAGCGGGTAGTTGCCCTGCTCCTGTCCCTCCACGTCCCGCACTTCAAGACCCGGGACGCCCTGGCCCAGCGAGGTGTCCAGCGGGTAGTTCTCGAAGATGAGCAGGCTGTCGAAGAGCGGCAGGCCGCGTGGCACCTCGCTCCAGCCCTTCACCTGGACCAGCGGGCTGTGCTCGTACCTGCGCAGCTCCAGTTGCCGGGCCTGGAGTTCCTGCAGCCACGGCACCACCGCCGCACCCGAGGGCAGTCCCACGCGGATGGGCAGCGAGTTGATGAACAAGCCCACCATGGATTCGGCGTCCGGCAGGTCCACGGGCCGGCCGGAGACGGTGGCGCCGAACACCACGTCCTCCTCCGCCGCGTAGCGTCCGAGCAGCAGCGCCCACGCGCCCTGCGCCAGCGTGTTCAGCGTCAATGCGTTACGCCGCGCGAAGCCCTGGAGCGCCTGCGTGGCCTCGGGCGTCAGCCGCAGCTTCAGCTCGCCCGTGACCGCGGCCTCCACTCCAGGCGCCACGGGTCGGGCACCGGGCAGTGGCGTCGGTGTGGTGAAGCCCGCCAGCTCCTTGCGCCAGAACGCCTCCGCCTGCGACAGGTCCTGCCGTTGCAGCCAGGCCATGTAGTCGCGCCAGGCCGAGGGGCGCGGCAACGAAGGCTCGTGGCCTTCGGTCAGCGCCGTGTAGCAGGCGAAGACCTGTTGCAGCACCACGCCCACGCTCCACCCGTCCATCACCAGGTGGTGGTGGCTCCAGAGGAAGCGGTACGCCTCGTCGTCCAGGCGGACCACCTGCATCCGGGCCAGCGGCGCGGGGGACACCGAGAAGCCACGGGCACGGTCCTCGCGGACCAGGGCCGCGAGCCGGTTGCGCTGCTCCTCCGCCGGGACGCCGCGCAGGTCGTGCTCCGTCCAGGGCAGCTCCGCCTTCGCGTGCACGACCTGGAGCGGTTCGGGCAAGCCCTCGTGGACGAAGGACGTGCGCAGGATGGCGTTGCGGGCAATGACCTCCGCCCAGGCCCTTCGCAGCGCGGCGACGTCCGCATTGCCGCGCGACGTCCACGCGAGCTGTTCGTGGAAGACGCCCGAGCCCGGCGCCGCCAGCGCCGCGTGGAAGAGCATGCCTTGCTGAAGGGAGGTGAGCGGGTACAGGTCCTCGACGTCTGGAGACTGCGACAGCAGGCGCTCCAGCGACGGGGGCGACAGTCGAACGAGCGGGAAGTCCCCGGTCGATCGGCGTGCCGCATCCGGCGTGCTCCGGCCTTCCATCAGCTCGCGCAGCGACACCATGAAGTCGCCAGCCACGGCTTCGATGGTGGACCGATGATGGACATTCGTGCTGTAGGCCCAGGCCACCTTGAGGTGGCCTTCGCTCACCACCGCGTTCACTTCCAACCGGTGGGGCCGGCGGCCCCCCACGCCGTGCCACGGTCCGCTCGGCTCCTCGGTGAGGGCGAAGCGCTCCGAGCCTCGGGCCGCAGCGTCGAGCTGGCCCAGGTAGTTGAAGCCCACCTCCGCGTGCGGCGAGGAGCGCAGCACCTGGACCGTGTCCTCGCGCAGATGGCGCAGGAGACCGTAGCCGATGCCGTTGGCCGGCAGCCTTCGCCGCGCATCGCGCAAGGCCCGGAGCCCGTCACCGGGAGTGCCCTCCTCCGGCAGCTCCACCTCCAGCGGGAAGGTGCTCGTGAACCAGCCCACCGTGCGTGACAGGTCCACGTCCGCGAACAGCGCTTCGCGCCCGTGGCCCTCCAGCTCCAGCCGCACCTTGCGGCCTCCGGTCCAGCGAGCCACCGCCCGAGCCACCGCCGCGAGCAGCACTTCATCCACGCGCGCCCGGTACGCCGTGGGCACCTCGCCCAGCAGCGCCTTCGTCTCCTCCGCGCCGAGCGTCACCGTCACCAGCGCTTCCGAGCCCGGCGTGTCTTCCCCGCCCGGCAGATCCACCGGCAGCGGCGGGACGTCCTGAGCCACCTTCCACAGCGGCAGCTCACGCCCCAGGGATTGTGAGCCAGCGTGCTGCATCAGCCGCTCCGCCCAGGACTTGAAGGACGTCGTCTTCGGCGGCAGCACCACCGGCTCGCCACGCTCCAGCCGCGTGTACGCCGCCTCCAGGTCCTCCAGCAACGGACGCAGCGAGACGCCGTCCACCGCCAGGTGGTGCACCACCAGCAACAGCCGACCCATCCGGCCCGCGCCGCGCTCGAAGAGGGCCGCGCGCAAGAGCAGCCCTTCTCCCAGCTCCAGGCTCCGGTGGACTTCCGCGCCCACGGCTTCCAGCGCCGCGCCCTGCTCCGCCGCCGGCACGGAAGACAGGTCCACGCGCCGCACGGCGACGCGCTCGGGCACCCCCGCGATGGACTGACGCCAGCCCTCCGACGTGCGCGTGAAGCGCAGGCGGAGCGCGTCGTGATGTGACACCAGCGCGCGCAGCGCCTCTTCCAGCAGCTCCGCGTTCACCGGCTGGCGCACCTCCAGCACCGCCGCCAGGTTGTAGTGGTGCGGCTCCGGCAGCGCCCAATCGTCGAAGAAGATGCGCTGCATGGGTGTCAGCGGCACGGGGCCTTCCACCAGTCCCTGCTCCGCCGTGCTCGCCTTCGCCGTCCCCGCAGCCGCGGCCAGTTCCACGAGCGTCTGCCGCTCGAAGAGCATGGCCGGCTCCAGCGCGAGCCCCGCCGCCTTCGCGCGGGAGACGATCTGGATGCCCAGGATGGAGTCGCCGCCCAGCTCGAAGAAGTTGTCGTGCAGGCCCACGCGCTCCACGCCCAGCACCTGGGCCCAGAGGGCCGCCAGCGTCTTCTCCGCCTCGGTGCGCGGCTCGATGAAGGCCTTGCCGGTCCCCACGCGCGCGGCGTCCGGAGCCGGCAGCGCCGCCCGGTCCAGCTTCCCGCCGGGAGACAGAGGCAACGCGTCCAGCGCGACGAAGGCCGCGGGCACCAGATGCTCCGGCAGCCGCTCCTTCATGAAGGCCCGCAGCGCGGTCGTGTCCAGGTCGGCGGCGTGCACGACGTAGCCCACCAGCCTGCGCGTTCCCGGCGGATCCTCGCGAACGACGGCCACCGCGTCGCGCACCCCGGAGTACTGGCGCAGCGTGGCCTCCACCTCGCCCAGTTCGATGCGGAAGCCGCGCAGCTTCACCTGGAAGTCGGTGCGGCCCAGGTACTCCAGGCGCCCATCCGCGCGGTAGCGGACCCGGTCGCCCGTCCGGTACAGCCGCGCACCGGACTCGCCGGAGAACGGATCCGGTACGAAGCGCTCCGCCGTCAGCTCGGGCCTCCCGAGGTAGCCACGCGCCAAGCCCGGCCCGCCCAGGTACAGCTCGCCCGGGATGCCGGGAGGCACGGGCTGTCCCCACGCGTCCAACGCATACGCGCGCATGTTGGCGATGGGGCGGCCGATGTCCGGACGCTCCACGTCCAGTTCGGTGGAGACGGTCGCGCAGACGGACGCCTCCGTCGGGCCATAGCCGTTGAGCAGCCGCCGGCCCGGCTTCCACCGCCGCGCCAGCTCCGGCGTGCAGGCCTCACCGGCGGAGATGACCGTCTCCAGCGCGGGGAGCCCGTCCGGCTCCAACTGGGACAGCGACGAAGGCGTGAGCGTCACCGTGGTGATGCCCCGGCCTTCCAGTACCGCGCGCAGCGGAGCGCCCGGCAGCAGGGATTCACGCGGGACCAGGTGCAGCTCCGCGCCGGACACCAGCGTGGACAGAACCTCCAGCACGGACGCATCGAACCCGAGCGCCGCCGCCTGGAGCACGCGCCGCCCCGGCCCCACGCCGTGGGCCCGGATGATGGAAGGCAGCGTGTTGCGCAGGCCCTGATGCGGCACCAGCACGCCCTTCGGCGTCCCCGTGGAGCCAGAGGTGTAGATGACGTACGCCAGTTGCTCCGGCAGCGAAGCCACGCGAGGTGGATGCGCGGGATGGCGCGCGATGCGGTTCCATTCCGTGTCCAGGGAGACGAGCAGCTCACCGCCCGCGGGGAGCACATCCACGAGGGCATCCTGCGTCACCACCACGGACAGCGCGGCATCCCGCATCAGGTAGCTGAGCCGTGCCGTGGGATACGCGGGATCCAACGGGACGAACGCGCCGCCCGCCTTCAGCACGCCGAGCAATCCCACCACCAGCTCCACGGAGCGCTCCGTGCACAGGCCCACCCGCACCTCCGGGCCCACGCCCAGGGTGCGCAGGTGGTGCGCGAGCTGGTTGGCCCGGGCGTCCAGTTCGGCGTACGTCAGCCGCTCATTGTCGGTCACCACCGCTACTGCGTCCGGCGTCCTCGCGGCCTGGGCCTCGAAGAGACCATGCAGACTCACGTCCTGCGCGAACGGCTCGCGGGTGTCGTTCCACGTCACCAGCATCCGCTGACGCTCGGACTCGGACAGCAGGGGCAGCTCCGCCACGCGCTGCGACGGGTTCGCGGCGATGCCCTGCATCAACCGCACAAAGCGCTCCCAGAGCAGCTCCACGGTGGACAGGTCGAACAGATCCGCCGGGTACTCCAGCGCGCCCGACAGGCCGTCCGGCGTCTCACGCAGCTCCAGCGACAGGTCTACCTTGGTGGCGCCGATGTCGAGTTCGATCATCTTCACGCCCAGGCCCGGCGTGCGGACCTCCACCGTCGGCGTGTTGTGGAACGTGAGCATCGCCTGGACCAGCGGCATGCGGCTCGGATCGCGCGGCACGCGAAGCTCGTCTACCAGCCGCTCGAACGGGATCTCCTGATGGGCGTACGCGCCAATGGACGCGGTCTTCACGCGGCGGAGCAGCTCCACGAAGGTCGGCGCGCCCGACAGGTCACCCCGGATGGCGAGCGTGTTCAGGAAGCAGCCGATGAGGCCCTCCAGCTCCGGGCGGTTGCGGCCCGCGGCGGACGTGCCGACGATGATGTCGTCCTGGCCCGAATACCGGTGCAGCAGCGTCTGGAACGCCGCCGTCAGCACCATGAAGGGGGTGGCGCCCTCGCGGCGACCCACGCCCCACAGCGATTCCATCAACGGCCTGGGCACGGCGACCTGGAGGCGACCACCCCGGCCCGACCAGCGCGCGGGACGAGGACGGTCCGTCGGCAGCTCCAGCACCTGCGTGCCGGCGAGCTGCTGCTTCCAGTACGCGAGCTGGGCTTCCATGCCCGGCCCCTTGAGCCAGCCCCGTTGCCACACGGCGTAGTCCGCGTACTGCACCGGCAGCTCCGGCAGGGGCGACGGGCCACCCGACGCGAGCGCCAGGTACACCGCCACCAGTTCGCGGAACAGCACGCCGCCGGACCAACCGTCCGAGGCGATGTGGTGCAGCGTGAGGTGCAGCACCGACTCCGTCTCACCGATGCGGATCAGCGCGGCCCGCATCACCGGGCCCCGCACCAGATCGAAGGGCTTGCGCGCTTCAACCAGCGCCAGTCTCAGGGCATCCGCCTCGCGAGCGTCCGGCGTGGTGCCACGCGCCTCCAGCCGCTCCAGCACCAGGGGCATGGAGGCTTCGATCACCTGATGCGCGCCACCGTCTTCGAGCGCGAACGTGGTGCGAAGGACCTCATGCCGGCGCACCAGCACGTTCAGCGTGGACTCCAGCAGCGTCACATCCACCGCGCCAGCGAGGCGCAGGGTGACGGTGTTGTTGTACGCGATGCCCGCCGGATCGAGCTGGTTCAGATACCAGATGCGCTGCTGCGGGAACGACAGCGGCAGCGGCCGATCCCTCGGCACGCGCACCACTGGCGTCGCCATCGCGGAGGGAATCTCCACGACGGGCGTGCGCACGGCGGGAAGCGTCGTCGGCACGGCCTCACGAGCCGTCTTCGCGGCCGGACGGCGCACCTTCGGCGCGCGGGACGGAGCAACCAACTCCACGACCCCGGCGTCCCGGAAGCGGGCATGCTGGCCCGTCAGGAAGAAGCGTTCGTCGGAACCGGGCGGGGAGATGAAGCGCGCGCGGGTGGCCTCCAGGTCGTTCCAGAAGCCGAGGGGAATCGCGTCTCCCCCCAGGGCCAGCTCACCCACCACTCCGACGGGCACTGGCCCGCCAGACGCATCGCGCACGTACACCGGCGCGGAGGCCGGGGCGGGCCAGGCAGCGCCCACCAGGGAGGCTTCAAGCGCCACGGCGGCGTTCAGCTCCAGAGGGTGCGCGGAGGCGTCGTGCGGCTCGCCGCCCAACACCCACCGTTGCACCTGGCCCAAAGCACCTTCGGCTCCGGGGAGTTCCGTCAGGCCGCGCGCCTGCGACGGAGCACACCGCAGCGAAGTGACCCCCTCGCTTCGGATGAGCGCCAGCAGCTCGCCGGACTCGGAAGCCGCCTCGGCTATAGATGCCTCGGCGGGCGTGGCCTGGACCTGGCTGCGCTGCCGCAGCACATCCAGCAAACGCAGGCTGGACATCATCGGCGCCAGCTCCACGCCGAAGTCGACGAGGCACGCGATCTCATCCACATCCAGGGAGCGCACGCGCTCCACCACGGGCACGCAGTCCTCCACGGATCCAAAGAGGCCACCCTCGCGGATGTAGTGCTCCACGCCCTGGGCGAGCATCACCTCCACGTCCTCGGGCGTGAGGCCACGCACGTCCACCTGGAGGCCCTGGCTGGCCACCAGACTGGCGAAGACGTCCACCGAGCTGCGGAAGTAGCGCAGCAGCGGTTCGCGCACTTCCTCCCGCACCGCGTCCAGGTCCGGGCCGAGGAAGGTGTGGAGCATCAGCGTGACCTGGCCACGACCGGGGTGCCCCGCCTTGCGATACGTCTCGCGGTACAGCGCGACCTTCGCCGCCAGCTCGTCCAGGCTGGAGCCCAGCCCGAGCACGTTGGTGAGGATGCCCGCGCCCACCTCGCCGGCCTTGCGGAACGTCTCCGGGTTGCCCGTGGAGGTGAGCCACACCGGCAGCTCCGCCTGCTTGGGCCGGGGCCGCAACGCCAGCTCCACTTCGTTGCCCGCGCCGTTGCGGCGCTTCACCGTGCCGCCGCGCCACAGCCGCCGCACTTCCTCCAGGCGTTCGATGAGCACCTCGCGCCGCCGGGAGAACGTGTCTGGAGAGAGCGAGAAGTCGTTCGCGTGCCAGCCGGTGGCGAAGGAGATGCCCACGCGGCCGCGCGACAGGTTGTCCACCACGGACCACTGCTCGGCCACCTCGATGGGATCATGGAGGGGCAACACCACGCTGCCCGCGCGGATCCGCACGTGGCGCGTGAGCATGGCCAGCGCGCCGCCCACCACCGAGGGCTGTGGGTACAAACCGCCGAACGAGTGGAAGCGCCGCTCCGGCGTCCAGACGGCGGAGAAGCCATGCGTGTCCGCGAACTTCGCGCCCTCCAGCAGCAGCTCGTACTTCTCCTCGCCCAGCGAGTCCTCGTCGTTAGCGAAGTAGGAGAGACTGAAGTCGAGCGGCCGGCGCGTGTCCGGCTTCCGGCCCAGGACGGCGAAGCGCGCGGCCAGCCGTTCGGGCGGCAGGACGACGCGCATGCCCCGGGACAATGCCCACAGCAGATCCAACCCCGCCGGATCCGCTGAAGGCCCGCCCGCCGCCAGCCACACCCCACCCTCGTTCGCGCCCATCCGCGCATCCAGCGAGGACAGCACGTGCGCGACGTTGCGTTGGGACAGCATGACGCGACCCCGGCCGCCCAGCGCGTCCGGAGAGGGAACGATGAACGCGAGGCGCTCGGAGGGCACGGCCTCCGCGGCGTTCACGCCACCGGCCTCCACGGACTCCACGGCCAGCGCGCGGAAGCCCCTGGGCAGCGCGGGGACGTCACCGGACCGGGCCACCAGCAACAACCGAGTTCCCGTCGCGGGAACGAGGGACGCCAGCTCCGCGACATCACCCGCCGTCACGGGCAGGCACGCCCCACCTGCTTCCAGCACACCCCAGAGCGCGATGACCGACTCGACCGACGGCTCCATCCGCACGGCCACCGGCGCTTCGACACCCACGCCCTCCTGTTTCAGCCGGGCCGCGAGCCCCCGGGCCCGCGCCGCCAGTTCCTTCCACGTGAGGCGGCGCTCTCCCATGCTGATCGCCACCGCGTCCGGCATCGTCTCCACGCGGGCCGCGAACCGTGCCAGCAGACCCGGAGCGGACTCCTTCGACCCCATCACCGACGGCAGGCTCCGTTCCTCGGGAGCCACCAGCGGCATCCTCGACACACGAAGCTCCGGATCCGCCAGGACCGCGCCGAGCAGCGTCTGGAAGTGCCCCGCCAGCCGCGCGACGCGCGACTCGTCATAGAGCTCGGTCGCGTACTCGATGAAGCCGTGGAAGCCACCCCTGTCGCTCTCGTTCAGGAGCAGCGTCAGCTCGCCCAGCGTGGCGCCGAACTGCGCGGGCGTGCCCGGCACCTCCACCAGACGGATGCCCAGGCCGCCCACCGACGGAGCCGCCGTGGCGATGTGCGCGTGCAGCACCAGCGCCGCGTCACACAGCCGCGAGCGCGCCGGATCCCTTCCAGGAGACACGAGCGGCAGCAGGTGTTCGAAAGGAACGTCCTGATGACTGGACGCACCAATCGTGGTCTCGCGCGTCCGTCCCACCAGTTCGCGGAAGGTCGGGTCACCGGAGAGATCGGTGCGCAGCGCCATCGCATGGGCGACGAAGCCGATGAGCGGCTCCAGTTCGCCCCGGGCGCGGTTGCCCACCGGCGTGCCCACCACGATGTCCTCGCGCCCCGAGTAGCGGGCCAGCACCGAGGACAGCGCCGCCAGCAGCGTCATGAAGGGCGTCACGCCCTCGCGCTGGCTGAAGCCCAACAACGCGTCGCTGAGTTCCTGCGACAGGACCACCGGGAAGCGGGCCCCGCGCAGCCGCAGGTTCGCCCCGCGCGGACGATCCGAGGCCAGCTCAAGGGACGGGGGCAGCTCCGCCAGCGCCTCGCGCCAGTACGCCTCCTGCGCCGCCAGCTTGCCTCCGGCCAGCGAGCGACGCTCCCACGCCGCCGCGTCCACGTACTGCACGGCCAGCTCCGGAAGCGGCGTCGGCCTTCCCTCCAAGAACGCGTGGTAGTTCGCCGCCATCTCGCGGAAGAACGCCACCATGGACAACGTGTCCGCGGCGATGTGGTGCACCGTGAGCAGCATCAGGTGCTCCGCATCGGTCAGCCGCAGCAGGCTGGAGCGGACGATGGGCCCGTGCTCCAGCGAGAACGGCAGCACCGCCTCCTCCAGCGCCAGACGCAGCGCCTCCGCCTCGCGGTCTCCGCCGTGGCCCCGCAGGTCCACCACGGGAACATCGATGCGGACCTCGGAGGCGAAGCGCTGGATCACGCGCCCGTCCTGCACGCGGTACGTCGCGCGCAGCATCTCGTGCCGGCGGATGACCTCGTTGATGCTCCGCGCCAGGACCGCGACGTCGAGCATCCCGGAGAGCCGCACCGCCAGGGGCATGTTGAGCGAGGGATTGCCCGGGTCGAGCTGCTCCATCCGCCAGACGCGCTCCTGCACGACGGACAGGGGCAGCTCACCCGTGCGGTCGATGCGCACCATCAGCTCGGAGGCCGCCGTGCCGTCCGACGGATGGGAGGCCTGGAGCATCGCCTCGATGCGCTTGGAGATGCCCGCCACGGTGGGGGCCTCGAACAGCGCGCTCAGCGGAAGCTGCACGGAGAACGTCTCCCGCAGCCGCGTGAGCATCTGCGCCGCCATCAGCGAGTTGCCGCCCAGCTCCAGGAAGTCGTCGTCCGGGCCCATCTCCACCGCGCCCAGTCGCTCGCGCCAGATGTCCATGACGCGCTGCTGGATCTCCCCCACGGAGGCGGGGACCCCGGTGACGGCAGGGAGTCTGTCGGCGGTGGGCGCCTCCTGCGCGGGACGCGACACCCTCGAAGTCGAGGCCGGCAGCACGAGCGCCACGCCCTGTGACTCCAGTCGGCAGGACTTCTCCTCGAACGGATACGTGGGCAGCGAAACACGGCGGCGCTGCTCCCCGCCGTGGAACTTCTGCCAGGCCACGTCGACGCCCGCGGACCACAGCTCCCCCAGCGATTGCAGCAACCCCCGGTGGTCGCCCTCCGCGGGCTTGCGTCGCAGCGACGGAGCGGCGAGCAGGTGCTTCTCCCGCCGCGTCCGCGCCCGGACCAGCGAGGTGAGGTCCGTCCCCGGGCCCACCTCCAGGAGGACGCTGCACCCCTCACCGAGCAGGGCCTCCACGCCCTCGGAGAAGCGGACCGGCTGGCGCATCTGCCGCGCCCAGTACGTCGGGTCGGTGGCCTCCTCGGGACGGATCCACGTGCCCGTGAGGCTGGACACGAACGGCAGCTCCGGCTTCTTCAGGCGCAGCGAGGACACCGCCCGCGCCAGATCCGGCATCAACGGCTCCACGGCGCTGGAGTGGAACGCATGGGCCGCGGGCAGGCGCACCACGCCCACGCCCCGCCCCGCAAGCACGCCCTGCAACTTCTCGATGGCCTCCACCGGCCCGGAGACGACACACCGGCCCTCGCCGTTGATGGCCGCCAGCGCCAACCCGTCCACGAGCAGCGGCAACACCGCCGCCTCCTCCAGCCCCACCGCGAGCATCGCGCCGGGAGGCAACCGCGCCATCAGCGCTCCGCGCACCACCGCGAGCCGCAGGCCGTCCTCGGGCGACAGCACGCCCGCCACGCACGCCGCCGCGTATTCGCCATAGCTGTGCCCCAACAGCGCATGGGGCTTCACGCCCCAGGACATCCAGAGCCGGGCCAGCGAGTGCTCGACGATGAAGAGCGCGGGCAGCGCCACGCGGGGCTCCGAGAGCTTCCGGGCCGCGGCCTCCTCCTCGCCCTGCGCGGGGAGGAGGAGCGCACGCACCTCGGCCGCGAGCGACGGCTCCAGCCGGGCCAGCGCCGCGTCCACGTCCTTGCGGAAGCCCGGCTCGGTCGCGTGAAGCTCACGGCCCATGCCCACCGCCTGCGCGCCCTGCCCCGGGAAGAGGAAGGCCACCCGGCGGTTGCGACCCGCCTCCACCGTCACGGGCTTGCGCAGTCGCTCCGCCAGCTCGGTGCTGTCCGCCGCCACCACCGCGCGACGGTGCTCGAAGGCACGGCGGCCCACGTTGCGCGTGAAGGCCACGTCCGCCAGCGCCAGGCCCGGCGCGGCCTCCACATGCGCGGCCAGGTCGCGCGCCATCGCCTCCAGGGCGGACGGCGTGCGCGCGGACAACGTCACCACGTGCAGCGGGCGAAGGCTGCGCGGGCTCACCGAGGCGGCGGGGGCCTCCTCCACCACCACGTGGGCATTGGTGCCGCCGATGCCGAAGGAGCTCACGCCCGCCCGGCGCGGCGCGTCCCCTCGCGGCCACGGCTTCAGCGCCGTGTTGACGAAGAAGGGACTGCGCTCGAAGTCGATCTCCGGGTTGGGACGCTCGAAGTGGAGGCTCGGCGGCAGCTCGTCGTGCTGGAGCGACAACACCACCTTGATGAGTCCGGCCACACCGGCCGCGGCGTCCAGGTGCCCCAGGTTCGTCTTGAGCGAACCGATGCCGCAGAAGCCCGTGCGCTCCGTCGTCTTGCGGAAGGCCCGCGTCAGCGCGGCGATTTCAATGGGGTCACCGAGCGACGTGCCCGTGCCGTGGGCCTCCACGTAGCTGATGTCATCGCCTTCCAGGCCCGCGTAGGCCAGCGCATCCGCGATGACCTCCGTCTGGCCTTCGATGCTCGGCGCGGTGTAGCCGACCTTCTGCTGGCCGTCGTTGTTGACGGCGGAGCCCTTGATGATCGCGTGGATGTGGTCGCCGTCGCGCAGCGCATCCGCGAGCGGCTTGAGCACCACCACGCCCACGCCGTTGCCCGCGACGGTGCCGCCGGCCTGATGGTCGAAGGCACGGCAGTGACCGTCCGGCGAGAAGATGAGCCCGTCCTGGTGCAGGTAGCCCGTGCGCTGCGGACTGGCGATGCGCACCGCGCCAGCCAGCGCGATGTCGGACTGCCGCGTCAGCAGGCTCTGGCAGGCCATGTGGATGGCCACGAGTCCGGTGGAGCACGCGGTGTACACGGCGATGCTCTCGCCCCGGAGCTGGAGCTTGAACGACGCCTTCATGGCGAGGCTCTCCGGGCCGGCGGTGGCCAGCTCCAGCCCGGCCCCCGGGTCCTTGCGCGCCTCGTTCAGCAGGTTCAGCAGGTGGCCCGACGCGCCCGCGCCCGCGTAGAGCGAGATGCGGCCCTTGTAGCGCGTGGGGTCATACGCCGCGTCCTCCAGCGCCGCCCAGGCGCACTGGAGGAACACGCGCTGCTGCGGATCCATCCACTGCGCCTCGCGCAGCGGGATGTCGAAGAAGCCGTGGTCGAAGCCATCGGCACCTTCGAGGATGCCGCCGGCGCGGATGAAGCGCGGGTGCTTCCACAGCTCCTCCGGGATGAGCGGCGAGCGCTCCAGCTCCGCCTCGGAGAAGAACGAGATGGACTCCACGCCCCCTCGGACGTTGTTCCAGAAGTCCCCCAGGTTGCTTGCGCCCGGGAAGCGGCCGGCCATGCCGATGACCGCGATGTCGTTGCCGGTGTCTTCGCCCTGCACGTCATCCGTCTCAGTCATTGTCGTGATTTCCTCGCCGGCCCTGCCGCCGGATCGCCTGTCGCCGCTGCTGGGCGCGATCCACGTGGGCCTCGTTGTCCTGGGTGTCCGCCGCCGCGTCGCCGTCCCGCTCCAGGGACATGACGAACGCGCGGACGGTGGGATGTTCGAAGAAGCGCGTCGCCGGGACGTCGCGCTTCAGTGTGTCGCGCAGCAATGCGCACGCCTTGACCACGGACATGGAGCTGCCGCCCAGGTCCGCGAAGAAGTGGTCCTCCACCCCGACCCGCTCCACGCCCAGCACCTTCGCCCAGAGCTCCGCCACCTGACGCTCCAGCGCCGTGCTCGGCTCCGCGAACGTGCTCCCGGCCGGACGCGCCACGTCGGGCTCCGGCAGCGCCGCCCGGTCCAGCTTGCCCACCGGGGTGAGCGGCAGCGCGGACAGCGGCACCAGCGCCGAAGGCACCATGAACTCGGGCAGTGCCTCCGAAAGGAAGGCGCGCAGCACACGCGGCTCCAGCGTCTCCCCCGAGCGGGGCACGGCGTAGGCCACCAGCCGCTTGCCTCCCGCGGGATCCGGCCGGGCCACCACCACCGCCTCGGCCACGGCCGGGTGCTTGCGCAGCGCCTCCTCCACCTCGCCCGGCTCCACGCGGTAGCCACGCACCTTCACCTGCGCGTCCAGCCGCCCGAGGAACTCCAACGTCCCATCCTCGCGGTACCGCACGCTGTCGCCCGTCCGGTACAGCCGCCCGCCCTCCTCCGCTCCGAAGGGATCCGGGATGAAGCGCTCCGCCGTCAGCTCCGGTCGGCCCTGGTAGCCCCAGGCCAGACCGTCTCCGCCGATGAGCAGCTCGCCCGGCACGCCCACGGGCACTGGCAGGAGGCCGCCGTCCACCACGTATACGCGCGTGTTCGCGATGGGCCGCCCGATGGGGATGGCGCCCTCCGCGACGGCCCCCTCCATCACATGGCAGCAGGTGAAGGTGGTGCCCTCGGTGGGCCCATAGCCGTTGATCAGGACGCCACCGCGTGCGAGCCGTTCCCGCACCACGGCGGGAGGCAGCACGTCACCGCCCGCCAGCAGTTGCCGGACCCCATCCAGCGCGTCCGGCCTCGCGGCGCTGATGGCCTCGAAGAGCGCGGCCGTCAGCCACAGCGTGGTGACACCGTGGCGAGAAATCACGTCCTTGAGCGAGTCCACCGTGGGCGTCTGGGGAGGAAAGAGGACCAGCTTCGAGCCGTGCAGCAGCGCGCCCCAAAGCTCGAAGGTGGCGGCATCGAAGCAGATGGGCGCGAGTTGGAGGAAGACCTCGTCCGCGCCCCACCGAGCAAACCGCGAGCCCAGCACCAGCCGAGACACCGCGCGTTGCGGGACACAGACGCCCTTGGGCCGCCCCGTGGAGCCCGACGTGTACATCACATACGCCAGCGACTCGGCCGGTACCGTCACGCGGGGTGAGGCTTCGGACTCGCCCGCCACTTCGCTCCACGCTTCGTCCAGCAGCACCACCGTCGCGCCGTCCGAAGGCAGCAGCTCCAGCACCGACCGCTGCGCCAGCACCACGGGCAGGCGGGAGTCCTCCACCATGAAGGCCAGCCGCTCGCGCGGATAGGTGGGATCCAGCGGCACGTACGCACCACCGGCCTTGAGGATGCCCAGCATCCCCACCACCAGCTCGAGCGAGCGTTGCACGCACAGGCCCACGGGAGTCCCCGGCCCCACGCCGCGCTTGAGCAGGTAACCCGCGAGCTGATTCGCTCGCCGGTCCAGCTCGCCGTACGTCAGCCGCGAGGCCTCGCACTCCACTGCCACCGCGTCGGGCGTGCGTGCCACCTGCGCCTCGAAGAGCTCCGCGAGGCAGGCGTCGCGTGGGTAGTCCACCGCGGTGTCGTTCCATTCCACGATCACGCGCTGGCGCTCCGCCGCGTCCATCATCGGCAGCTCGCCCAGATGCTGGCCCGGATCCGCGACCACGCCCTCCAGGAGCACCTGGAGTTCCTTCATCAGCCGTGAGGCCGTCTCCCGGGTGAAGAGGTCCGCGTCGTACTCCAGCGTCCCCTCCAGCCCCTCCGGTGTGTCGGTGAGCGAGAGCGTCAGGTCGAACTTCGCCGTGCCCGACCCCAGCTCCACGGGGCGCAACGCCAGGCCCTCGGGAGCGACATCCCGCCGCGTGCCTTCCTGGAGCGCGAACACCACCTGCACCAGCGGCGCGTGGCTCAGGCTGCGGGGCGGTTGCAGGGCCTCCACCAGCTTCTCGAACGGCACGTCCTGGTGGGCGTACGCATCCAGGGTCGTCTCCCGCACCTGCCGCAACAGCTCGCGGAACGTGAGCGTCCGAGGCAGGCGCGAGCGCAGCACCAGCGTGTTGACGAAGAAGCCGATCAGCTCCTCCAACCCGGGCTGCTGCCGGCCGGCGATGGGCGAGCCCACGCACACGTCCTCCTGGCCCGACACACGGGACAGCAGGAGCTGGAACGCCGCCAGCAGGCCCATGAAGGGAGTGACGCCTTCGCGGACGCAGAGGGCGCGGAACCTGTCCGACAGTCGGACAGGAATGTGCACGGGCAGCAGGTCCCCCCGGAAGCGCTGGAGGCCAGGACGGGGGAAGTCCCTGGGCAGCTCCAGGACCGCGGGCGCCCCCGCGAGCTGCTTCCGCCAGTAACCGACCTGCGCGGTGAGGGCTTCACCCTGGAGCCACTCCCGCTGCCACACGGCATGGTCCACGGGTTGCAGCGTGGGCTCGGGATAGGGTGAGGCCAGGCCGCGCAGCCGTGCCCCGTACAGCGTCGACAGCTCCCGGACGGCCACGCCCAGGGACCAGCCGTCGGAGATGATGTGGTGCAGCGTGAGGACCAGCAGGTGCGCACGCTCGTCCGTGCGGACCAGCAGGGCTCGGATCAGCGGCCCGTGGGCGAGGTCGAACGGACGGCGCAGCTCCTCCGAAGCGGCGCGCAGGGCCTGGGCGTCGCGCTCCGTCTCCGGCAGGCCGCGCAGATCGACCATGGGCAGGGACAGCGCCACGCTCGGGTGGATGACCTGCGCCGGCTCACCCGCATGGGTCGAGAAGGTGGTCCGCAGCGCCTCATGGCGGAGGACCAGGTCAAACAGGGCCTGCTCCATCGCGGACACGTCCAACGCCCCGGTGAGCCACGCGGCCCAGGGGACGTTGTAGAGGGCCGTCCCCGGCTGGAGCTGCTCCAGCAGCCACAGGCGCTCCTGCATCGCGGACAGCGGCAGGGGCCCGGTCCTGGGCACCCGGACGATGGGCGGCGGACGCTCGGACCCGATGGACCTCCGGGCGACGCGGATGCGCTCGGCCAGCCGCGAAACGGTCGGGCCATCGAACAGCTCACGCAGCGACAGGGACACGTCGAAGTGGGCGTGGATCCGCGCGACGACCCGCGTGGCCAACAGCGAGTGTCCACCCAGATCGAAGAAGCTGTCGTGGGCCCCGACGCGGGAGACACCGAGCAGCTCGCCCAGGAGTCCGGCGACCCATTCCTCCTCGGGGTCGCGAGGGGCCGTGAAGTCCACGGTCGCATCCTTCGCGAACGCGTCCCCGGTGGGCTCCGGCAGTGCGCGACGGTCCACCTTGCCGTTGGGCGTCAAGGGCAGGCGCTCCAGCACCATGAAGGCGGAGGGCACCATGTACGCGGGCAGGTGCACGGCGAGGAAGGCCCGCAGCAGCGAAGCCACGGGTGCGTCCGAGCCTTCGGCCGAAGGCACGACATAGGCCACGAGGCGCCGCGAACCTCCCACCGAGTCCTCTCGCGCGAGCACGGCGGCCTGTCGCACCGACGGGTGGCGCAGCAGCGCCGCTTCGATTTCACCCGGCTCCACGCGGAAGCCACGCACCTTCACCTGCGTGTCCGCGCGGCCCACGAACATCACCGCGCCATCGTCCAGCAGCCGGACCCGGTCTCCCGTCTTGTAGAGCCGTGCGCCGGGACGCGTGCTGAACGGATGCGGCACGAAGCGCTCCGCCGTCAGCTCCGGCCGCCCCAGATAGCCCCGGGCCAGTCCGTCCCCGCCGAGCCACAGCTCCCCCACCCCGCCCGGAGGCACTGGAGCCATGGCAGCGTCGAGCACGTACTGCAC
>SECN01000855.1 GCA_004173515.1 Myxococcaceae bacterium
TGCACGTAGGTGGAGGGCGTCTCGCGGGAGAAGGACGCCGCGCGCTTGGGGTCCTCCACCGCGTAGACGTCCTCGCCCTTCTTCTTCAGGAACTGGAAGAGCGCGGCCTTGTACTTCTCATCCGTGACCAGCCACAGCGCCGTGCGCAGCGCGAGCGGCGAGTCGTCCAGCGGCCCTTCCTTGCGCGCGCTGAAGCTGGAACCCTTGCTGGTGCTGAAGCCGAAGTCGAGCGAGTCCGCCACGGAGCTGTCGAAGTCGTAGGTGCCCACGCGCACGTCCACGCCCAGCTTGCGCTCGCGGTAGTCGTCGTCCTGGAACACCGCCCCGTAGCGCGCGACGAGCAGCCGCGACTCGTAGTCCTTCACCAGGTAGCTGATGAAGTACGGCGCCTCATGGCCGTTCACCTTGAGCTGCTGCTGGTTGCGCGTCAGCTCCGTGGACATCGCCTCCAGCAGTTGGGAGCGGGGGTCCGGCGCGGGCGCCGCGCCCATCAGCAGCGACGCGGCCAGGAACAGCGGGAACAGGGGGCGAAAGGCGTTGGGCACGGCGCGCACTGTAGCCAGAAACGAGCAAGGGTCCTCCCCTCACGCGCAGCCCCTCCCGGCGGCGCGTGAAGCGAGGACCCTCTCGCCTGGAAGCCTTGCGGCCTCCAGGCGCATGTCGCCTGTCTGTCCCTGGCAGGCCTTACGCCTTGACGATCTTCTCGCGACCCTCCGTGACGGCCTTCGTCGCGTTGCGCGTGTCGATGACGATGTTCGAGCGCTGGACCAGCTCGTTGTAATCGATGTGCGAGTGGTCGGTCAGGATGATGACCACGTCGTACTGGTTCAGCGTCTCCGGATCCAACGGGACGGACGTCATCTCCATGTTGAAGCCGTGGCCCTTGTGCAGCTCCTTCACGAACGGGTCGTGGTAGCTGATGTCCGCGCCCTTCTCCTTCAGGAGCGTCATCACGCGCAGCGACGGGGACTCACGGAAGTCGTCGATGTCCTTCTTGTACGCCGCGCCCAGGCAGAGGACCTTCGCGCCGTTGAGGACCTTCTTGCCCGCGTTGAGCGCCTCCATTGTGCGCTGGACCACGTAGTACGGCATCTGCCAGTTCACTTCGCCGGCCAGCTCGATGAACTTGGTGTGGAACTCGAACTCGCGCGCCTTCCACGTCAGGTAGAACGGGTCGATGGGGATGCAGTGCCCGCCCAGGCCGGGGCCCGGGTAGAACGGCTGGAAGCCGAAGGGCTT
>SECN01000418.1 GCA_004173515.1 Myxococcaceae bacterium
CGCGACCTGGTGCGCATCAACGAGCGCATCACCGCGGACGTGCGCCGGGGCATGTCGGTGCTGGCCACGGTGGGTTCGGTTGCGCCGTTCGTCGGTCTGCTGGGCACGGTGGTGGGCATCATCGAGGCCTTCGCCGGCATCGCGAAGGAAGGCTCTGGCGGCCTGGGCGCGGTGTCCGCCGGCATCGCGGAGGCGCTGGTCGTCACCGCGCTGGGCCTGCTCGTCGCCATCCCCGCGGTGCTGATGTTCAACTTCCTGTCCACCCGCGCGGACGCGCTGCTGCTGTCCCTGGAGCAGGCGCGCGGCGAGTTCCTGGACCACCTGGAGGACATGGCGGGCGACAAGCGCGCGGTGGCCGCCCACGCGACGCACACGAACAGCGCGGACGTCGTCTCCACCCGCGCCGAGGCCACCGATGTCGGCCACGCGTAGGAGCATCACCCCGGAGATGAACGTGACGCCGCTGGTGGACGTGGTGCTCGTCCTCCTCATCATCTTCATGGTCGTCACGCCGCAGCTGGAGGCGGGCGCGGCGGTGGAGCTGCCCGTCGCGACGAACCCGGATCCAGAGAACAAGAACCTGGAGCCCACGACGGTGAGCCTCGCGGCGAACGGGTCCTTCTTCCTGGACCGCAAGCAGCTCACGCGGGACGCGCTGGTGGTGGAGCTGAAGACGCTGCATCAGGCGAAGCCGGACGCGCCCGTGGTGCTCAAGGCGGACCGGGGTGTGGCGTACTCGCAGGTGCGCGGCGTGTTCAAGGCGATGCAGGACATTGGTTTCCCGGGCATCAGCCTGCAGGTCATCGACCGGCAGAAGAAGTAAGGGGAGGCACGCGCCATGGCTTTCGACGTCGGTGGCAGCAAGGGCGGCATCCGCCCCACGATGAACGTGACGCCCCTGGTGGACGTGGTGTTGGTCCTCCTCATCATCTTCATGGTCGTCACGCCGCTGATGACCAAGCACCTGTGGATGAACGTGCCGGCGAAGGCGGACAAGACGCAGGACACGCCGCCCCCGCCGCCGGACGCGAAGCCGCCCGTGGTGCTCACGGTGGACAAGGCCGGCACGTTGCGCATCAACCGCGAGGAGGTGCCGCGCGACCAGGTGGTGGAGCGCCTGCGGCGCATGCTCAACGCGCGAGCGGACAAGATCGTCTTCTTCGACGCGAGCGACGCGGTGCCGTACGGCAGTGCCATGGAAGTGCTGGACCTGGCGCGGGGTGGGAACATCACCGTCGCCGTGCTGCCGGAACGACTCGCGGACTGAGTCGTGCATCGGATGTCCCGCGCGCGGTGTGAGCCGCGCGCGGTCCGTGACACCGAGTTTTCCGTTCCCCGCCAGAGACGTCACAAACCCTTCATCCCAATGCCACGGGCGTCGCGTTGATTGCGCGTCGCTGTCGGCAAGGAGAGCCGTGTTGTCTCGTTCGAACTTCGTGCGCGCCCTCGTGGCGTCACTCCTGATCATCACCCTGCCTGCCTTCGCGCAGGCACCCGGCGCCGAGCCGACAGCCCCTGCTGCGCCCTCTTCTTCCGCCACGCCCGGCACGCAGCCCGCCGGGGAGATTCCGCCTCCTCCGGGGACGCCTTCTGGATCCGCCGCGTCCCAGCCGGACGGGGCCCTGCCGACCAGCCCCGCGCCTTCGCTGGGGACGCAGCCCGGGAGCGCCGCGAATCCTTCTCCCGCGCAGCCTGGAGCCGTCTCGCCCGCGCAGCCGGTGACCTCTACTCCCGAGCAGCCCGGAACCATCGCTCCCGCGCAGGCCGCGCAGCCCGTGGACCCCTCCGCTCCGGCCGCCGCGCAGTCCGGCACCGTGACGGATCCGTCCGCGGCGCCGTCCGAAGCCACCGCGTCCGACGAGGCCGCGATGGGCGATGAAGCGCTGGCGGAGTCCGCCGCGCCGCCCGCTGGCTTCACCGGCATCTACGGTCGCCTCACGGACGAGGCCAACGGCGAGGGCCTCATCGAGGCCACCGTGAAGGCGGTGACGGGTTCGCAGAAGCAGGCCCTCACCGACCTGGACGGCAACTACCGGCTCGCGCTGCCGCCGGGCAAGTACGACCTGCGCGCCTTCTACGACGTGTATCAGGGCCGCCGCATCACGGGCGTCATGAGATCGCCCGCACGCCGGACTCCAGCGCCGGTGACGCCGTGAAGCGCGTGGTCAGCGCCACCGTGGTGGACGGCCGCTATGTGCTGCTGCGCGGCCTGGGGGGCCGGTACGCCACCACGCTGCTCAACGGCGCGCTGTTGCCCAGCCCGGAGCCGGACGAGCCCAGCGTGCCGCTGGACCTGTTCCCCACCAGCCTGCTCGCCAACCTCAACGTGGTGAAGAGCTACACGCCGGACCTGCCGGGCACCTTCGGCGGCGGCACGCTCCTCATCGAGACCAACACCTACCCGTCCCAGTTCGAGTTCAAGCCGCGCCTCACCCTGGGCGGCGACACCGTCTGCCCCGCGACCACCGCCTGGGCGCGGGCGGAGAGTCAGCGCAGCAGTTGGAAGGCCAGTGGGAGAGCTTCTCCAACATCTGGGAGAAGCGCACCACGCGCGCCGTGCCCAACCTGGGCCTGGGCGCGTCGCTGGGTGACACGCTGCGCTTCGGCAACCAGCGGCTGGGCTACCTGGCCACCGTCAACTACGGCCACCGCGACGGCGTGCAGGTGGGCGACTTCGCCCGCGCGTCCCGCGACGAGTCCGGCACGCTGGTGTCCCAGGACGTCGCGCGCACCACGCAGGGCTTCTCCACCGCGAACCTCAGCGGACTTGCCAGCGTGGGCTACCAGTTCGACCGCGACAACGAGCTGACCTTCTTCAGCCTCTACACGCGCGGCACCGACACGCGCACGTACGCCGCCAACGGCAACAACAACGTGCGCGGCGACACCTACTCCAGCACCCGCCTCCAGTTCATCACCCGCGCGCTGTCCTTCAACCAGCTGCGCGGCTTCCACCGCCTCGGCCTGCTGGGTGATTCGGAGCTGGACTGGCAGGCCAACGTCTCCCGCGTGGACCGCGACGAACCGGACACGCGCGACACCCTCTACAGCGCCAGCCTCAACAACCCGGACGCGCAGCTGTCCTTCCCCAACCAGCCCAACAGCGGCGAGCGCTTCTTCGCGGAGCTGGGCGAGACGTCCACCGGCGGCAGCGTCAACCTCACCCTGCCCTTCAGCTCCGACCTGCGCGTGAAGGTGGGCGGCCTGACGCAGGTGTCCTTCCGCGACTTCAACGCGCGCCGCTTCCGCTACCTGCTCAACGACACGCCGGTGGACCGCACCCAGTCCCCCGAACAGCTCTTCTCGCCGGAGAACGTGGGCACCTCCATCACCGTGCGCGAGACGACCCGCGCGGATGACGCCTACAACGCCTTCCTGGGCATCTACGCCGGCTACGTGTCCGCGGACTACAAGCCCGTGGAGCCGCTGCGCCTCGTGGGCGGCGTGCGCCTGGAAGCGTCCCGGCAGAACCTCACGCTGAAGGATCCCTTCACCGGCGTGGAGGGTGAGAACGGCACGGACTCGCGCTACCTGGACGTGCTGCCGTCGTTCAACGCCATCTACGCGCTGTCCGACACGGTGAACCTGCGCGCGGGCTACAGCTACACGCTGGCGCGGCCCACGTTCCGCGAGCTGGCGCCCTTCATCTTCTTCGACTTCGTGCGCCGCCGGAACGTGTCCGGCAACCCCGACCTGCGCGCTTCAGCCCCGCGCTGCGCCCGGTGCGCGTGGGCGCGAACCTCACGCTCATCCAGTCGCAGGTGGACCTGGGCGACTCCGCGGTGGTGGGCGCGCAGACGAACAAGGACCGTCCGCTCCAGGGCCAGTCGCCCTACGTGGTCAACGTCAACGTGGGCTACGAGCGGCCGGAGAGCGGCACCGAATTCGCGGTCCTCTACAACGTGTACGGCCAGCGCATCAGCGAGGTCGGCGTGCAGGGCCTGCCGGACGTGTACGAGCGGCCCTTCCACCGCGTGGACATCACCCTCACCCAGAAGCTGGGCGCGACGCAGCTGAAGCTGACCGCCGCGAACCTCCTCAACGCGTCCGTCACCCTCCGCCAGGGGGATGTGACGGTGCAGACGTACAAGCCCGGCATGGCGTTCACCGCCGCGCTCGGCTGGGCCCTGTAGTCCCCATCTCCTCCCGAAAGGACGTCACCCATGAAGCGCCTGTTTGCATCCGTCCTCGCCCTCTCCAGCCTCACGCTGCTGTCCGCCTGCGGAGACGACAAGGATCCCGACAACACGCCGGACGGTGGTGATCCGCAGTCCACCGCGCAGGACGTGAGCGCGAACATCACCGAGGACACGACGTGGAAGGCGGGCACCACGTACACGCTGAAGAACTACGTGTTCGTGGAGAAGGGCACGCTGACCATCGAGGCGGGCGTCACGGTGCTGGGCGACCAGGGCAGCGCGCTGGTCGTCACCCGCGAGGCGAAGCTCAACGCGGTGGGCACGGCGGAAAAGCCCATCGTCTTCACCAGCTCGCAGGCTTCGGGCACGCGCACGTCCGGTGACTGGGGCGGCGTGGTGCTGCTGGGCAAGGCGCGCATCAACGTGGCCGGCGGCGAGAACACCGTCGAGGGCTTCTTCGCGACGAGCGGCGACGTGAAGACGAAGTACGGCGGCACGGACGACGCGCACAACTGCGGCACGCTGAAGTACGCGCGCATCGAGTTCGCGGGCTACGAGCTGGCCGAGGACAACGAGCTCAACGGCCTGACGGTGGGCGGTTGCGGCACGGGGACGGACATCGACTACGTGCAGGTGCACAAGGGCGCCGACGACGGCGTGGAGATGTTCGGTGGCACGGCGGGCCTGAAGCACATCGTCATCACGCAGCCGGACGATGACGGCCTGGACTTCGACCTGGGCTGGCGCGGCAAGGTGCAGTTCCTGGTGGTGCAGCAGAACGCCACGGTGGGCAACCGCGGCATCGAGGCCTCCGGCAACAAGAACGACAACGCCGCGCAGCCGCACACGGTACCGGAGATCTGGAACGCGACGTTCATCGGCTCCGGGCGTCCGGCGGGCACGGCGCCCGCGCAGGAAGGCCTCGTCTTCAACACGGGCGCGGGCGGCCTGCTGCGCAACGTCATCGTCGCGAACTTCGCGGACCTGGCCATCGACGTGGACGGCACGGCCTCCGCCGCGCTGTGGAACGCGGCCACCCCGGAGCTGTCGCTGCAGAGCGCGCTCTTCTGGTCCAACCGGGGCGACACGCTGGCCATCCCGAACGCGCCGAACCCGAAGAAGGACGCGTCCGGCGCGGTCACCGACGCGGACGTGAGCAAGTTCGTGGAGGCGGAGAAGGTGCTGGCCGTGGGCCTGAACAACAAGGTCGTGAACCCGATGCTCACGGGCGCGCTGAACCTGGAGGCCCCGGACTTCACCCCGGCGACGGGTTCCCCGGCGCTCAACCCGGACAACGCGGCCACGCCCGGCGCGGGCTTCGACGCCAGCGCGCGCTTCGTCGGCGCGGTGGGCACCACCAACTGGCTGACCGGTTGGACCGCGTTCCCGAAGAACTAGCTTCCAGCGTGACGTGACACACGGACCGCGTGCTCCCGGCATCAGGCCAGGGGCACGCGGTTTCGTTTCAGGCCACGTTACTTGTTCGCCGCCATCGTGGAGGTGATCCACGGGGCCAGCTTGGAGGCGCTCGCGTAGGCGCTCGGCACGCCGGGCCTCGCGCACCCCTTGCCCCAACTGGAGATGCCGATGAGCTTCGTCTTGGGGATGAACTGTGCCCCGGTCTTGAATGTCGCGTGGGTGGCGAACAGCGGGGCTCCCAGGTCGCCATTGCACATGTCTCCCATCCGCTGGGTCTCCCTGCGATCCGGCAGGACACAGAGCATCGTGGCCTCGACGTAGGAGGTCGCCCCGAGCTTCGCCTTGCACTCCGACTGAGGGGAGAGGGTCACGGCGATCCGACGCAGGTTGTTGTCGGGACTCCGCAGGGGCAGCTCTTCTCCGGGTGAGCCCCAGCCCACGGCGGTCAGGTTGAGCTGCTGGGTGAGGGCCAGGGTGGTCTCCGCGTCCGTCGCCAGGTCGATGGGACCCGCGCGCTTCGACGGGGTGAAGGACTTGCTCAGCTTGAGCAAGGCCGCGTTGTTGTTGGTGGCGGTGGTTTTTTCGAGCTCCGGATGGATGAAGACCTTCGCGACGGTGAGCGTGTTCTGGGAGGCCATGGGCGCGCCCATGTTGGTGGTCGCGATCACCACCTTCAGGTTCTGGAGCGAGGTTCCGCTGGCGAAGGGCTTGGCGCACGCCGCTCCGGTCAAGACCCACTGAGGGGCGATCAGCACACCGCCGCAGAGCAACTCAGGATAGGTCCCCGCTTCCACCTTCCAGATGCCGACCGCGAAGGGCGCGGTTTCAACGGTGGTTTCCTCGCCATCCGTGATCGCGAACCCGAGGCTTGGAAGAAGGCAGAGCGCCAGGGCACAGCCGCGACGCAGGGCGCGGGACCGGGGAAGCGAAGACATGGAGACTCCATTCATGGGGGTGTGCACGGAGGATACACACCTCATGGACGGGTCGCGGGGAGCCAACTTCGCTTGAGGGCCTACGACTGGAGGCTGGCGGGTGCGTCGTCCTCATCCGCGGTGAGGGGAACCGGGCGGGCGCCTTCGTTGAAGAGCGTGCCTCCGGCCACCGGACGCACCTTGGGAGGACGACCACGGCGGCGCGGGGTGTTGTCGTCGGAGCCCGTCGGCGCGTTCACCGGATCCGCCACCTGTGACGGCCCGCTCGCCTTGCGCACCGGACGCGGCAGGTGGATGGCCTCCAGCTTCGCGCCCAGCTCCGCGTCGTCCTCCGCGAACACCTTCGCGTACGCCAGGGCCCGCTGGCCCTTCTGGAGCAGCGACTCCTGGCTCTCGTTCAGCGCCTGCCTCGCCGCGTCCAGCGCCGCCTGCGCCCGCGCCACCGCCTCCGCCTTCTGGCGCACCTGCACCGCGGCCTCGCCCAGCACCTCCGTGTCCACGTCCGGGAACTTCACGTCGGACAGGTCCGTGGCGAACAGCTCGAGCAGCTCGCGCAGCGCGGGGGAGATGGAATCGTTCTCGGGGGAATTGAACATGGGCAGGCCTCCTCACAAGGCGTTGAGAACGCCTATCTGCCCAGATGTTCAGTGCCCTTTCAAGGGGGTCCTCCAACCGCCCGGAAACTCGGCCCCGCGCGATTCGTCAAGGACCTCGCGCGGATCAGTCCACCCGCACCAGCGCCACGTCCCGCACGCCCAGCGACGGATCCACGTCCACCGCCAGGAAGTGCCGGCCCACCCCATCGAAGGCCTCCGGGATGGCCCCGCCCCCTCCGGAGATGAACGCCGGGATGCCCGCGTTCGAATACGAATAGTACGAATGGATGTGCCCGTAGAGCGTCAGGTCCACCCCCGCTCTCGCCATCTTCCCCACCAGCCCGGCAGCCTCGCCCCGGATGGCGAAACCTCCACCCCGGACGCCGATCGGATCCAACGGCGGGATGTGCATCGCCACCACGTGCACCGCGTCGCGCGCCTCCTCCAACCACCCGTCGAATTGCTGCTCCACCAGCGGATCCACGGTGCTGCTGCCGGAGTCCAACAGGCTGAAGTGCGCCCCCCGGAAGGTGAAGTGCTGGCTCGCCCGCCCCACCAGCCGCTGGTACTCGCGCGCGTCGTCCGTGAACGTCTCGTGGTTGCCCAGCGTCGCGAACAGCGGGATGCGTGAGCCCGCCTCCAGCCGCTGCTGGAACTCCTCCAACTGCTCGCGCGTCCCGAACTCCGTCAGGTCGCCCGCGAAGAAGATGAAGCGCAGCGTGGGGTCCTGGTTCAGCCGCGTGTAGATGTCCCCCACCTTCGACAGCGCCTCCTGCACATCCGCCAGCGCCGCGAAACGGAACGGCTCGCGCGAGTCCCAGTCCGGCGGCGCCACCGTCAGCCTCGCCGTCGCCCCAGGACGCAACGCCACCCGCCATGCCTTCACCGTCGGGTGCGCATCCGGAAGCGCTTCCACGACGAGCGGCGCGCCCTCTTCGTCCACCGCCATCAACGCCGCGTCCGGCATCGCGTTGTGCACCGTGAGCAGCCAATCCGTTCGCGCCTGCGCTCCGGTGGCGACGCGCACCGTGAACACCGGCGCCTGGCCCCACAGCTCCAGCGCGCCCGCGCCGAGCGTCCGCACCGACGCGAGCCCGCCCTCCACCTCCACCGTCAGCGCTTCGCCCTCGGCCTGCCCGATGCGCGTGTCACGCACCGCGCGGTCCTCGCTCGGCCTCGCGCATCCCGCGGACAGCAGGGCCGCCGTGAGGCCCATCGCGCCCAGGACTCGGAGTCCTCCGCGCGACTCCGAACGGATCCGCCTCGTCTCCGCCTGCCTCGCGTCCTGCCCCTCCACCTCTGAGCGGATCCACGTCGCCCGCATCGCGTCCTGCCCGCGCGCCCCACCGCTCACGTGTCACCTCCCACCGCGTACACCAGCGACAGCCGCCCCATCAGCGCGCCGCCCGCCTGCGCTTCCGCCGACACGCCCCAGCGGTCCGTCAGCAACACCCGCCCCCTCAACCCGAACGAGCCGATGATGCCGCCGCCCCGCCCGCGCAGACCGCCCACCAGGCCGTCCTTGCGGTGGTCGTAATAGAGCATCGCCTCGCCCTTGAACGGCCCGCCCCGTCCCAGCCACACGCCGTAGCCGAACGTGTAGAGCAACTGCCCATGCAGGTTGTCGTCCGCCACCGGGCCCGGATAGACGTAGCCCTGGTACGACAGGCCCACGCTGCCCTCCGCGAACGAACCGGACAGCCTCGGGCTCAGGCGCGACATCGCGTAGCGCCCCCGCAGCGAGAACTCCCCGCCGCCCACCGTGAAGCCCTCCGTCGGATAGCGGTGGTACGTCGCGAAGCCCTCCACATCCAACGCCGTGCCGTCCCCGCTGCCCAGCGCCTGCTCCGGCGCGCCCCACAGCCGGTACGCCGCGCCCGCGCGGATCCACGTGTTGCCCTCGTCCGGCGCCAGCCGCGCCGACGCCTCCAGCCGCACCGACTCCAGCCGCGCCACCGCCCCCAGCGCGAAGAAGTTCCGGTAGTCCGCCGTCGCGTCGCTCACGTACTGGTAGCCCAGGTCGAACTCCAGGGGCGGCAACGTGGACGGCACCGTGCCCTGCCCCACCCCCGGCGAAATCACCCCGTACAGGTTCGCCAGCATCGACATGGAGAACAGCCCCGCCCCCGTCAGCGTCACCGCGTACAGCGGCCCGATGGTCCGCCGCGACGCCCCGGTGAGCGCGATGGGCACCAGCCCCGCGCCAATCAACCCCAGCCCGATGGCCTCCACCCCGAAGAGCTGCTTCGCCGTCGCCGTGTCCCCCGCCGCCCACGC
>SECN01000055.1 GCA_004173515.1 Myxococcaceae bacterium
ACCCCCCTTGATGCCGACCCCCCCTTCGCATTCGCGTCCTCCCGGCGCTCCTCAGGTCTGGTTGCTGGAGGACTCCTCGCTGGAGGCGCGGTTCACGCAGGAGGCGCTGTCACCCTCCTGTGAAGTCCGGCTCTTCGTGGACGGGGCCACGCTGGTGGAGGCCCTGGATCTCCAGAAGCCTCCCGACGTGATGGTGCTGGACCGGGAGACGCCCGGACTCACCGGCCTGGAGGTCTGCCGCTTCCTGCGCGGCAACCCCGTCACCGCCCTGATTCCCGTGCTGCTGCTCACCTCCCATCAGAGCCCGGAGGACGTCGCGGAGGGGTTGGACGCGGGTGCGAACGACTATGCCTTCAAGCCCTTCCGGAGCACGGAGCTGGTGGCCCGCGTCCAGGGGCTCGCACGCTGGGGCTGGCGCCAGCGACAGAGCGCTCGGGAGGCGGCGGAGGCGCTCGAACAGACCCGGAGACACCTGACGGATGAGCAGGCGCGGCGGGACCTGGCCGAAAACGCGCTCCAGGAGGTCCTCGACGCGGAGGCCCGCGCCTGGCGCAGCGACCAGCGCTTCCGGCTGGCCGCGCGCGCCACGCGGGACGCCATCTGGGAATGGGACCAGCAGACCGACAGCCTGGACTGGAGCAGCTCCGATCCGACGCTGCTCGGCCCGCTGGAGTCCCTGCGCGTGCCGCGACGCGACTGGTGGCTCGAGCGCATCCACCCCGAGGACCTGCCGAAGGTCCGCAAGAGCTTCCGGGAGGCCATCGAGGGCGCGGAGGAGACGTGGCAGAGCGCCCACCGGTTCCTGGGCGCGACGGGCGCTTGGCTGGACGTGGAGGAGCGCGCCTTCATCGTCCGGGATGACCGGCGCCGGGCCGTGCAGGTGGTGGGCGCCCTGAAGGACGTCACCGAGCGCAAGCGGCTGGAGCAGGAGCACCGCCAGCGCAGCGACTTCGAACGGCAGCTCATCGGCATCGTGAGCCATGACCTGCGCAACCCCCTGGCCACCGTCCTGCTCTCCGCCAACCTGATGCTGCGGCGCGACGGGCTGGATCCGAACCAGCAGAAGCAGGTGCGCCGCATCGTCACGTCCACCGAGCGGGCCGTGCGACTGATCCGCGACCTGCTCGACTTCACCCAGGTCCGCCACGGCAGCCTGACGCTGCACCGCCGGGACATGGACTTCCACGCGATGGTGGCCGCCGCCGTCGAGGAGGCCCAGGCCGCCTTCCCCTCCCGCACCATCACCCTGTTCCGCGACGGCGACGGCATCGGCCAGTGGGATTCGGACCGGATGGCCCAGGTGGTGGGCAACCTGCTGGGCAACGCGCTCGCCTACGGCGACCCCGAAACGCCCATCCAGGTGCGCAGCCACGTGCGTGAGCACGAGGCGATGCTGGAGGTGCACAACGCGGGCCTCCCCATCCCGGCCAACGTCCTGCCGCGCCTCTTCGAACCCATGGAGCGCGGCGCCGCCCATCAGGAGATCCGGGTGGACCGCAGCATCGGCCTGGGGCTCTTCATCGTGCGTCAGATGGTGCGCGCCCACGGCGGCACCGTGACCGCGCGCTCCTCACCCGCGGCGGGCACCACCTTCACCGTCGTGCTGCCCCGTCAGCCCCCCGCCTCACTGCCAGCGACACCGCCTGGATGAACTGCTCGATGTCATAGGGTTTCAACAGCAACTCGATGACATCCGGACCGGTGTAGTCCTTCGCGCCTTCCTTGTTGGTGGTGGTGAGCACGAAGGGGATGCCCGCGGCGGCGGTGGACGCGGCCAGCTTCTGGAACGCGGACCAGCTCAGGTCGAAGGGCACGCTGATGTCGTAGACGATGACCGTGGGAAGGGTCTCCTGCACCAGCGTGGCGAAATCCAGCGGCCCCCGGATGATGTCCTGGACCCGGGCCCCCTTGGTCTGGAAGCCCGCGTCGGCCAGCAGCTCCTCCAGGGCCTCGATGAGATCCTCACTCCCATTGAGCACCAGGACGGTGGGTCTTTTTCCCATGGAGGACACACTGCTTCCTCCCGCGTGGGAGGGCAGGGGCACACGTCCCCGGTGTGAAGCACCGGACAGAGCCGTACGCATCCAGGCCCGCTCAGGCCTGGACGACGGAGGGCCCCGCGCGCGGCAGGCGCACGCTGAAGGTGGAGCCCTGGCCCTGGGTGCTCGTCACGGACACCTGGCCACCGTGGGCCTCCACGATGCGGTGCAGGCGGTACAGCCCCAGGCCCAGCCCGCCGTAGTTGCGCGTGGGCACCGCGCGCTCGAAGCGGCGGAACAGGCCCTCCACCCGGTCCGGCGCGATGCCGATGCCATGGTCGCGCACCACCAGCAGCGCCGAGTCCGCGTCCGCCTGGACCTCCAGCTCCACCGGCTTGCCCGGGCCGAACTTCACCGCGTTCACCAGCAGGTGCATCACCACCTGGCCCAGGCGGACGGCATCCCAGCGGCCCAGCGTGGGCGTGGCCTCTCGCAGCACCAGCCGGCACCCCGCGCGCGACGCGGCCTCCTCCGTGCGCCCCATCACGTCACGCACCACCTGCATGAGGTCCACGTCGTCCAGGTTCAGCCGGGGCGCATGGCTCTGGAGCTGCGACACGTCCAGCAGCCCCTCCACCAGGTCCGCCAGCCGCTGCACCTGGCGGTCCGCCGCCACCAGCGCGCGCTCCAGCCGCTCCGGGGCCACCTGGCGCTCCAGCTTGAGCGCCGCCGCCGTGCCCTGCACCCGCAGGCGCAGCGCGGCCAGGGGCGTGCGCAGCTCGTGCGCGGCCACGGCCAGGAATTCGTCCCGGGCGCGCACCGCGTCGCGCGTCTCGCGGTACAGCCGCAGCTGCTCCGTCACGTCGCCGATGATGCCCGCCATGCGCACCGGCAGCCCGCGCGCATCCCGCAGCGCCCGGCCCCGGCTCACGCACGAGCGGTAGGTCCCGTCCGCGTGCCGCAGACGGAAGGACACGTCGTAGGGCGTGCCCTGCTCCAGGTGCTGGGCGAGCGCGCTGGCCACCTCGCCCCGGTCCTCCGGGTGCACCCGCGCGAGGAACGCGTCCGGGGTACCGGCGAAGTCCTCCGGCTTCAGGCCCAGCATCTCCAGCAGGCGCGGGCTCCAGTACATCGTCTGGGCGCGCACGTCCCAATCCCAGACGCCGTCATAGGAGCCGGACACCACCAGCCGGTAGCGCGCCTCGCTCTCGCGCGCGTCGCGCTCGGCCTGCTCCAGCAGCCCCACGCGCCGCTCCAACTGCCGCACCATCCCGTACAGGTGCGACTCCGTGGACAGCTCGCCGTGCAGGGGCGCCGGCGCAGGCCCTTCCGCGTGGGATTCGCGCAGCAGCAGCGCCAGCAGCTCGTTGTCGCCCTGGGTGCGCCGCACGAAGCCGTTGGCCCCCACGTTGGCGGCCATGCGCAGGTCCAGCTCGTCCGGCGCGGTGGCGTGCGTGAGGATGACGGGCACGCGTGAGAGCTTCGAATCCTGGCGCAGCGTCAGGCACAGCCGGAAGCCATCCAGGCGCGGCATCAGCACATCCGCCACCACGATGTCCGGGGGCCGCCGCCGCGCCAGCTCCAGCGCGGACAGCCCGTCCTCCGCCACCAGCACCTCGAAGCGGAACGGGGCCAGCGACAACTGGAGCAGCTTGCGGAAGACGGGGTCGTCCTCCGCCACCAGCACCCGCAGGGGGCGGGGGAGTTCCGCGTCCCGCGCCTCCGGGGGCAGCGCCTGCCTCACCGCCTCCAGCCAGGCGCCTGGCGGCAGGGGGGAGGCCAGGAAGCCGGCCACCGGCACGCCCAGCCGCCCCAGGGCCTCGCGCTCCCCCGGCGGCGCCTCCACCCAGAGGGCCGCGCCCGCCGCCGCCAGCGCCTCGCGCAGCGTGTCCGACTGCCCTCCCAGGGCGGTCAGCATCCCGCCCGTCATCAGCACCAGGTGGGGGGACGGAGCCTCGCGCAGCGCGCGCGTCAGGGCCTCCAGGCCGGCCGCCAACAGCACCCGCCACCCCTGGCTCTGGAAGGCCAGGGACAGCAGCTCCCGGTGGGTTCCGGGGGCCTCGACGAGCAACAGGGTGGGCTTCATCGGTGGAGGTGGACGGGACGGACGGGGCGCGAGCGACGGGTCGGTCTGGAAGGTGGAACCCCAACGGCCCACGCCCAGGATGAAGGAAAGCCGCAGTGTGGGGATGAGCCGCAGTGAGTCAAGGCACCCGTGGGGAAGTGTTGGAAGGTGGAAGCCCCCACGCCCGCCCTGCACCGGCGCGAGGAGGCGCCCGGGGACGGCCGCTTCCGAGCCTGGGCCCGCCCCCATGACGCGTCACAGCTACAACCGGGCTACAGGTACACTTCGCTTGCGGTGGTCGGGACGCGGCGCGTCGGCTGTGTTATTCGACCGGACATGGGTGCCAAGAAAATCTCCGCGCAGGAGAAACTGACCGGGTTCCAGGACCGGATTCGCGCCGCGGGGCTGCGCAGCACCGCCCCCCGCGTGGCCGTCCTGCGCAAGCTGGAGACCGCCACCGCGCCGATGAGCCACGCGGACCTGGTGGAGGAGCTGGGCGGCGAGGGCTACGACCGCGTCACCATCTACCGCAACCTCACCGACCTGACCGAGGCGGGCCTCGTGGTGCGCGCCGACCTGGGCGACCACGTCTGGCGCTTCGAGCTCAAGCGCGCCGGTGGCACCGAGCACACCAACAGCCACCCCCACTTCACCTGCACCGACTGCGGCACCGTCGCCTGCCTCCCGGAAGAGTCCGTGCGCATCACCGCCGCCCGGGGCGTGCCCCGCGCCGTGTCCCAGCGCGCCGTGGAAGTGCAGCTGCGCGGCCTCTGCGACCGCTGCGAGTAGCTCCCCCCTCCCCTGCGTCCAGGCATGGGGGCGACCGCCGGGGATGTGCTCACCGGTAGGCATAAACCCACATTGCCGCTTCCGCTCTCCCTCCCCCGGGTACAGATTGGTTCTGGCGAGGGCAGGAGGCCCGCCGTCCCGGCTCGGGGGACGGCCAGGGGCGCTCCCAAGGCTCGCAGGGGGAACGGGATGGAAGCCCACCACACGCTGCTGGTCGTCGACGACGACATGGACATCCGGGATGCGCTCCAGGACGTGCTGGAGCTGGAGGGGTACGCCGTGCAGCTGGCGGCGGACGGCCTGGAGGCGTTGGAGCGGCTGCGTTCCTCGGAGCCCCGGCCGCAGCTCATCCTGTTGGACCTGATGATGCCGCGCATGGACGGCGTCACCTTCTGCGAAGCCCTGCGCCATGAGCGGGCCTGTTCGGACATCCCGGTGCTGGTGGCCAGCGCGGACCTGGACGTGCGCGAAACGGTGGATGGGATGGACGTGGCCGGCTACCTGCGAAAGCCCCTGGACCTGTCCGCGCTCTTGAGCACGGTGAAGCGGCTGTGCCTGCCGTCCGACGGGCTCGTGCACGCCGAGGCCTGACTGCCTGCCTGCCCTGCACGCGACGGGGCGGCGCTGACGCAGGCAGCCAGTTGGCGCGGGAACACGGCAGCCCCACCCTTTCAGCCAAGACGCGGCCCTCCTGGGGACGCGAACCACACACTCAAAACCAAGGGAGCGGGACCATGAAGAAGCTCATCGTCGCGGCAGTGATGTGCCTGGGTACGGCCGCTTTCGCGCAGAGCGCCACCGGCACGCCGTCCAATCCGGCGCCGAGCGCGCCCAGCGACCGGCAGCTCAAGGGACCCAGCACGGGCGTCGAGGCCCAGGAGGTGGGGCCCGCCATCGGCAACACCGCGAAGAAGGTGGTGGGCGCCGACACGGACAAGGACAAGGCCGCCAAGGCGGCTGGCACCGGCGCCTGGAAGATGAAGGACGCGTACAGCCTGTCCGGCACGGTGACGAGCCCGGACGGCGATGACGTCACCATCGCGCGCACCGGCGACCTGCCGGCGGTGAAGCTGGACGTGCGCGACCAGACGGTCGTCACCCTGGATGGCAAGACGGTGAAGGCGAGCGAGCTGCCGGAGGGCGCCAGCGTGCGCGCGAAGTTCCAGTTGGAGGGGGATGACTCCGTCGCGCTGGAGCTGAAGGCCACGTCGCCCAAGGGCGCGATGAAGAAGTAACGCGCGTCCCACGCACCGTGGATCATCTCCGGGCCCGCCTCCCTGCAAGGGATGGCGGGCCCGGCTTTTTTACCGCGCATCTTTCCTGCTCATTCAGGGAAGCGGCCTTGCCCGGATGGGAAAGGGATTGCCCTCTTCCGAGGAGAAATCGACCGCGAACCCGTGCTGGAGGGCAGGTACGCCGCTTGCTTAGGCCCCACGCGGGGAGATCACGGTGAATCGACGACTGCTGGGCGTGTGTGTTGGGGCGATGGTGATGTCGGCGTGGGGTTGCGGCGGGTCGGACGGGCCCACCAACCCGATTGATGACACGGATAAAATCGATCCCCGGCCAGGGATTGACGCGGGGACCGACGGTGGCACGGACGCGGGGACGGACCCCGGCACGGATGCGGGCACCGACGGCGGCACCAACCCCGGGACGGATGCGGGCACCGACGGCGGCACCGACCCCGGCACGGACGCGGGCACCGACGGCGGCACCGACCCGGTCCCCGACGGCGGCCCGGTGGACCCGGATCCTGTCGGAGACCGGTGGCCCACGGATCCGGTGACGAACTACTCGGAGCGCTACGGCATCGGGCGGGTGCAGTCGGTGGGTCTGGACCAGGGCAAGAACCTCTGGGTGCTGGATGGCAGCCGCATCGGCGTGGTGCGCGCGGACACGCAGCAGCTCGTCTGGGTTTCGGGCGCCGTGGGTCAGGCGGCGGCGGGCGGCAACGCCACGGTCATCTGCGGCGGCGCGGCGGGACGCGCCTACGTGGGCTACAGCGCGGAGGACCTCCAGCCGGATCCGGAGTTCCCCGGCCTGCACACCAACTTCATCGTCACCAACCCGCCGTGCGAGGTGCCGGTCGGTGACACCCAGTGCTACGCGTACAGCGAGCGGCGCCTGAACCTCTACAAGGCCGGCGACGTGGACGCGGTGAAGCTGACGTCCAACGGCCAGGTCGCCTTCGAGGAGCACATCAACCAGTCGGTGCGCCACTCCTCGGGCGGGAGCATCGTGCAGACAGGCCCGCGCGTCATCAACGGCGTCAGCCTGGGCATCCGCAACAGCAACGACCACCACTTCGACGAGGACCGCAGCATGCTCAGCTGCGTGTCGGTGATGCGCGGCCCGAACAAGGGCGACGTCTACGTGGGCAGCAACCACGGCGTCACGCGCATCCGCGACCTGCAGTACAACGCGCACCGGCACCCGGTGTGGTTCGACTCGCGCGGTTCGCAGTACGCGGGCTACACCTACGGCCTGGGCATCGCGCAGGACGGCGACGTGCTGATGGCCAACGACTGGACCTTCGGCATGGTGAGCCCGTCGCCCCGCCTGGGTGACTGGGACAACACCGACACGGCCATCAACCCCTCCAAGGTGAAGTCCTCCTACCTGCCGGAGCTCAACTCGCAGGCGGACTTCGACTACTGGCGCGGCTTCCAGCAGACCACCGACGGCGCCTACTACCTGGGCAGCAAGTCGCTGGGCCTGTGGAAGATGGACCTGACGTCCTCCACCAGCCCCACGCAGAAGGGCACGCGCATCGGCGCGGACGTGGGCGCGCTCGACGCCATCAACTCGCTGGCGGCCACCAACGACGGCTCGCTCTTCATCGCCACCAACTCCGGCGGCCTGTACCGGCTGACGCCCGCCAAGACGCTGGAGAAGGTGGAGAGCGTGCGCGCCAACCGCGTCCTCCAGCTCGTCTACGACCCCTCGGTGACGCCCGGCATGCTGCTGGTGCTCACCACCGACGGCCTCACCGTCCTGCGCGGCTACTGAAGCGAAGCCGCCCTTGAGGGCGCACGTGTGCCGCATCCATGAGACCCCTCGGCGTGCCTCGCTGGCGCCGCGGGGTCCGCGTGTCTCCGGCACCGGGTCCCACCTGGGCACCAGGGCACGGCATATGTCGCACGGAGCGGCACCGGGGCCTACCCGCCTGCACGCCCGGAAGCAGGCGGAAATGTTCCGCAAGGGGACCCGGTTCTGATTCCACCCCGTGCTGGCCGCAGGGGGAACAGGCGGGCCGGGGACCCCGGGCTTACGGCGATCCGGTCCGCTCTCTACAATCGCTTCCCGTCTCGCTGGAGGAATCCGAACGCATGCGCCTGAGACTCGCCCGCCGCCGTCATGCCGCTGGTGCCTCCTCCTCCGTCGCCCAGGCCGAAGCCCTGGAGATGGAGTCGCACGGCCGCAACGAGCTCCTGGCGCGAGGCCCGGATCCCTTCCGCCCCGACCGCCGGCTGCGCTGGCGCGACCACTTCGTCCTCACCGAGCATCTGATCCAACTGAGCGGCATCGCCCCGGAGCATGACGGGCTGAGAATCGCGCAGTTGTCGGACGTGCACGTGGGGCAGGCGACGTCGGACGTGCGGATCCGCCGCGCGGTGGCCGCGGTGAACGCGGCGGCGCCGGACCTGGTGTTCCTCACCGGCGACTACGTCACGCACAGCCCCAAGCCGCTGCCGCGCGTACGACCACTGGGTGGACGTGCGCTACCTGCGCGCGGGCTTCGAGGACCTGGGCTACACGGTGCTCCAGAACGAGCACCGCGTGGTGCACGTGAAGGGCGCGCCGGTGACGGTGCTGGGCATCGACGACGGGCTGACGCGCATGGACGACGTGGAGGCCACCTTCCGGGGCGCGCCCACGTCGGGCACGCGGCTGGTGCTGGCCCACACGCCGCCCACCGTGGAGAAGCTGCCGTCGCACGCGGGCCTGGTGCAGTTCTCCGGACACACGCACGGCGGGCAGTTCATCGTGCGAGGCCTCACGGAGGCCCTCTTCCGCCGCGCGGGCCAGCCGTACATCCGGGGCCACTACCGCGTGAACGGCAACCACCTGTACGTGAACCAGGGCCTGGGCTTCGGCTTCGGCGGCCCGTACCTGCGCCGGGGCAGCACCCCGGAGGTCGCCTTCTTCACCCTGCGCAACACCGAGGCGGCCCACGTCGGCGCGCCCTGAGCCGAGATTCCGCCTCCTGAAGCACCGAAGCCCCTCGCACCCTCTGGGAGCGGGGGGCTTTCGCATGGCCGGGCGAGGGACGTCGTCAGCGCAGCGGCGTGCCCAGCTTCATGCCCCCGAGCGACGTCTCGCGCTTCTTGCGCGACAGGCTGAAGGGGCCGGGCCCGTAGTAGACGATGAGCAGCGCGCCGCCCGCCATGGAGAGGTTCTTCATGAAGTGGATGAGGTTGCTCTGCGCCTGCACCGGGTCCTCCATCCGCCAGAAGTGGTGGACCATGAAGGCGGAGGCCAGCAGGAAGACGGCGAGCATGGCCGCGCCCAGCCGGGCGAACACGCCCAGGAGCACGCACAGGCCTCCCACCACCAGCACGCCGCCGGACACCAGCACCGCCAGCCGTGGGTCGGGCACTCCCGACGCCTGGGCGTAGGCCGTCAGGGCCTGGAGCTGGAAGAAGTGATTCAGGCCGCTGGTGATGAAGATGACCGAAAACATCAGCCGGCCCAGCGGCGCGAGCAACCCCATGGATGACCTCCGTAACGTCTAGCCTCTCCCCCTCAACGTGGACGGGCCGGTGTCATTCTCTACTTGTGCACGGATGGGCGGGCGGACAGGCAGCCTCTGCCCGCCCGGTCGCTCCTTGAGCTACAGGACAGGGGGTGCGTCCGCCGGTCGACGCACCGGCGGGCTGCGACAACTCGCCGCAGTTTTCCGGGACAGGGGGGCGGTAGGGTGGCCACGCCTTGAGAACTCCCCCCCTGGCCCTGGCCGTCCTGTGCGCCGCGCTGCTCATCCCCGCCTCCCGGGCGTGGGCCTGTGCGAGCTGCGCGTGCGGGGATCCGACCCTCACATCCATGGGCGGCGAGCAGCCCTTTGAAGGCCGCCTGCGACTGTCCACCATGCTGCGCGCGTGGGGACACACGGAGGGCCAGCAGAACCTGGACGCGCAGCGGCTGCGCGAGCTGCGCATGGACGTGGCGGTGGCCTACGCGCCCCGGCCCTGGCTGGTGCTGGCGGTGAACCTGCCGCTCCAGGCGCGCGAGGTGTTGGACGTGAGCCTCGCGCGCGAGCGCGGCTGGGGGTTGGGTGACATCGACGTGAGCGCGAAGGCGTTCGTGTGGAAGGACAAGGCGTTCTCCCCGGACCATCTGGTCAGCGTGGTGGGCGGGGTGAAGCTGCCCACGGGCCCCCGGCTGAACGCGCGGGACGGCACGGCGCTGGGCCTGGATGCGCAGCCGGGCAGTGGCTCGGTGGATCCGATGGCGGGGCTTGCGTGGCAGGGCTTCCGGGGGTCGTGGTCGTTCATGGCCAGCGTGCTGGGCTTCCTGCCCACGCGCGGGCGCGAGGACTTCCGGCTGGGCGCGTCGGTGCGCACGTCGGTGGGGGCGCAGTACCAGCCCTCCACGCGCTGGGCGGTGCGCCTGGGATTGGACAGCCGGGCGGAGCGCGCGGCGGACACCGCGGGCGTGTCGGAGGAGAACGGCGGAGGCTTCATCGCCTATGTGTCGCCGGACGTGCTCTTCAGTCCGGGCATGGACGTGGTGGTGCAGGCCGGGGTGCGCATCCCGGTCGTCAATCAGTTGCGCCGGGTGACGTCCACGCCCATCGCGCAGCTCTCGCTCGCGTACGACCTGTGATGCCATTGCCTCCGCGTTTCGTGTCGGGTGTCGTGTTGCTCGGAGCCCTGTGCGGCCTGGGCGCGTGTGGTGAGCGCGTAGAGGGCGTGCACGTCACGCTGGGGCTCGAACACCGGGCCACCTCGCACGGCGTGGAGGCCTCCGGCGGGGAGCGCTCCCTTACCCGGACGGATGGACAGACGCTCACGCTGACGCGCGGCTACGTGACGCTGGGCAGCGTGGAGCTGAAGCCCTGTGAGGAGGCCCTGGGCTGGCGCCTGCTGCGCGCGGTGTCTCCCCTGGGCACCGCGCACGCGCACTCGGCGGGGTCGCCACGGCTGTTGGGCACGCCGCACGTCAGCGGGCTGGAGCGGCCGGACGGCAACGTGCTGACGCTGGGCACGCTGCGGCCCGCGCCGGGACGCTACTGCCGGGCGCGGCTCACCTTCGAGCCCGCGGACGCGGACGCTGAAGGAGTGCAGGCGGCGGCCGCCAACGGCGTGGACATGGTGGGCCACACGCTGTGGCTGGAGGGGACGCGCACGCCCCCGGGAGGGGGCGAGCCCCAGCCCTTCCGGCTGGTCTCATCGAACATCGCCTCCGTGGAGGTGGTGCTGGACGGGCTGAGGTTGTCCGAGGATGAGCCCGGGGCCGAGCGCACGTTCGTGCTCGCCTGGGACACGTGGCTCGCGACCGCGGACCTGGAGTCCCAGGGAGCGGCGGCCAGCGTGCTGGACACGGTGGCCCGCTCCGTGGCGATGTCCTCCGTCGCGCCATGACCCCTCCGCCGCCCGCGTCCGCCCTCCCGACCGAACCTTCCCCCAGGGCCCGCATCAACCTGGTGTGGCTGTTGCGGCTGCGTTGGGGCGTGCTCGTCGGGCAGGCGGTGCTGGTGGCGGTGGCCGCGTGGGGCCTCAAGCTGGCGCTGCCGGTGACAGCGCTGGTGACGCTGCTCGCGCTGGAGGCGCTGACGAACGCGGCGGTGCGCGTGGGCCTGTCCCGGGCGCGGCCGGTGGCGGAGGCGGCCATCTTCGGGCTGATGCTCTGGGACACGCTGGTGCTCACGGGGCTGCTCGCGCTGAGCGGCGGGACGCACAACCCCTTCACCACGCTGTACCTGGTGAACGTGGCGCTGGGCACGGTGCTGCTGCCGGCGCGCCGGACGTGGGCGATGCTGGTGTTCACGCTGCTGGCGTTCGGTTCGCTGTTCGTGTTGCAGGACGTGACGTGGCCGGGGCTCGCGCGGCCGGACCACGCGGAATTGATGCGTCTGCATTTGAGCGGCATGTGGGTGGCGTTCGCGGTGGCCGCGGGCTTCATCGTGTATTTCATCCAACGCGTGACGCGGGCGCTGGCGGAGCGTGAGCAGGAATTGGCGCAGACGCGGGCCCGGCACGCGCGGCAGGAGAAGGTGGCCTCGCTGGCGACGCTGGCGGCGGGCGCGGCGCATGAGCTGTCCACGCCGCTGTCCACCATCGCGGTGGTGGCCAAGGAGCTGGAGCGCGCGCTCGCCGCGTCCCAGACCTCCGACTCCGTGCGCGAGGACCTGCGGTTGATCCGCCAGCAGGTGGACCGGTGCCGGGACGTGCTGGTGCAGATGTCCGCGGACGCGGGCCAGACGACGGGCGAGCCCTTCCACCCCATCCCGCTGGAGCGGCTGGTGGAGGAGACGCTGTCGGAGCTGTCGGGCCGGGAGCGCGTGCGCGTGGACGTGCCGGAGGCGCTGAAGACCTACCGGGTGCACGGGCCGCCCAGGGCGCTGGCGCGGGTGCTGCGGGGGCTGGTGAAGAACGCGTTGCAGGCCACGCCCGGGGACCGGCGGGTGGAGCTGCGCGTGACGGCGCAGGCGACGGGGGCACGGCTGGAGGTGCGCGACGAGGGCATCGGCATGCCGGACGCGGTGCTGGCCCGGGCGGGCGAGCCCTTCTTCACCACCAAGGCGCCGGGCGAAGGCATGGGCCTGGGGCTGTTCCTGGCGCGTTCGCTGGCGGAGCAGTTGGGCGGATCGCTGGAGCTGCGCTCGAAGGCGCAGGAGGGCACCACGGTGGGCCTGAGCCTGCCGGCGGCGGACGCCCATCATGAGGAGGCGGCCGCGTGAGCACGACCGTGGTGGACCACCGCCCCAGCCTGTTGATGGTGGACGACGACACGACGCTGCGCGAGCGGCTGGCCCGGGCCTTCCGCGAGCGCGGCTGGGACGTGACGACGGCGGGCAACCACGAGGAGGCCATGGCGGCGGCGGGGCGCGAGTCGCCGGAGTACGCGGTGGTGGACCTGCGGATGCCGGGGCACAGCGGCCTGGAGCTGGTGCGCGACCTGCTGGCGGTGGACGCGGCCACGCGCATCATCGTGCTGACGGGGTACGGCAGCATCTCCACCACGGTGGACGCCATCCGGCTGGGGGCGGTGAACTACCTGCCGAAGCCCGCGGACGCGGACGACATCCTGGCGGCGTTCGCCAGGGCGGCGGAGGAGCCGTCCGTGGCCGCGCCCCAGACGCTCCAGGCGCCGTCGCTGGCCCGGGCGGAGTGGGAGCACATCCACCGGGTGCTCGCGGACAGCGCCGGCAACATCTCCGAGGCCGCGCGCAAGCTGGGCATCCACCGGCGTTCGCTCCAGCGCAAGCTCCAGAAGTACCCGCCGTCCCGCTGACGCCCCCCGAATCAAATCCTCACGCAGCGGCGATATGGCGCCATTTCCCTGGCGTTGGACCTCCTGTCCCCCTGGGGACAGAAAGCCGTCCCATCCCTGCTCGGGAGCGCTGATGCACTGTCGCTGGATTCTCGTCGCCGTGACCTTGATGTCCGTGGGCTGCGCCCATTCACAGCGTGGGTCCGATTCGGAGCTGCCCCAGTACGAACACATCTTCCAGAAGCCGCTGTCGGAGGCGCTCGACGTCACGCGGCAGCTCCTGGAGGAGAAGGGCTACACCTTCGAGCAGACCGAGGATCCAACCCAGCTCGTCACCGAGTGGAAGTCCCCTGACAAGACCCACGGGAGGATCGACACCTATTCACGCTACCTGGTGACGGGCCTCGTGCTGGGCCCGCGCCAGTCCGTGGTGCGCATCTTCCGGATGGCGCATGAGACGGCGACCAACGACGTCGAGTGGCGCAAGCATTGGTGGAAGGTGTCCGCCCAGTGGGCGGAGCACTACTCGGACGCCTTCGTGCAGGAGGTGGACCTGAGGCCCGACAGCAACAGCGAGAAGCGTCTGGCCATGCTGCGTGGCGTCCAGCATGGCATCCGCGACATGGACCTGGAGCAGGCGCTCACGCTGCGGCTGGAGTCCTCGCCCTCCGTCGAGGTCATCGACGGCAACCTCGCGGAGGCGAAGCGCCCCAAGCCCGTGCGCGGCGAGGACTTCTACCTGGAGGGCTGGAAGCAGGAGCCCCAGGTGGAGGGCCCGTGCACCACGAGCGTGCGAGGCCTGCCGGAGCTGCTGCACCCGGGCCTGACGCTGCTCATCGGCGAGCAGTTGGGTTCCAACGAGGCGCCCCAGATGGTGGGCCACGTGGTGTGTCAGGCCGCGCAGACGGGCCTCGCGGTGGTGCTCGGCCTGTCCATCCCGGAATCGGAGCAGGCGCGCATCGACGCGTACCTGGCGAGCCCCGGCGCCCCGGCGGATCAGGACGCGCTGCTGGAAGGGCGCTTCTGGTCGCGGCCCTACCAGGACGGCCGCAGCAGCCGCGCCATCATGGAGCTCATCGACCGGGCGCGAGCGTTGCGCGCGGCGGGACAGCGGGTGTCGCTGGTGGCCTACGACACGGACGTGCTGCGCGGCAGTGAGCGCGACGCGGCCCAGGCGAAGCTGTGGCTCACCCGGCGCGCGGCGCAGCCGAATGAAATCCACATCGTGCTGTCCGGCAACACGCACACGCGCATCGAGAAGGGCACGGAGTGGGACCAGGGCTTCACGCCGATGGCGCACCTGATGAAGGACTACCCGTCGCTCGTGGTGCTGGAGATGAGCTACGCCCAGGGCACGCGCTGGGGCTGCGACCTGAACCGCGATGGAAAGCTGGCCTGCGGGCTCGTGGGCGCCACACCGGCCCCCAGGGTGGCCGCCCGGCAAGGGCTCAGCCCGTACATCCAGCGGCTCGACGCACCCGCCAGCGAGGGCTTCCAGGGCCTGCTCTACGTGGGGAAGATCTCCCCCTCGCTGCCCGCCATCCAGGGCCCGCAGCAGACGTCCACGGGCCCTTCATTCAACATGACACCCCAGCCCCGCACGGGCGGTACCCCCAGGCCGTTCTAGTCACGCCCCCGTCTGCGTCTAGAGGCCCGGCTTCCCGCGAGGGAGGTCGGGCCTCGCCGTTCGCGGAATCCAGAATCCCCCAACCACTTCCGCACAAAACTAAAGTCCTATTGACTCTTGTTGCTCATGAAACCACCATTTATTGCACGAAGATAAAGGCGCTTTTAATCTTCGTGCATGGAGTCTGAGTCACCAACCAAGCCGAATTGGGACCGGCTCTACGAGTTCGCGGCCAGCCAGGAAGGGCTCTTCACGACCCGCCAAGGCGCGGAGGCCGGCTACTCGCCGCAGCTCCTCCAGCACTACGTGCGAATCGGTCGGGTCCTTCGGATCCGCCGAGGCATCTACCGGCTCGTGCACTTCCCCACGGGCGAGCATGAAGATCTCGTGGAGCTCTGGCTCTGGTCGGAGCAGGCAGGCACCTTCTCGCACCAGACCGCGCTCGCGCTCTACGACCTCTCCGATGTCCTCCCGTCCCGGATCCACCTGACGCTTCCCGAGTCGTGGCGACACCGCCGCCTGCGGACGCCGGACGTGGTCGTGCTCCACTACGCGGACCTGTCTGAAGCCGAGCGCAAATGGGTGGGTTCCATCCGGGTCACCTCTCCCCTGCGGACCCTCAACGACTGCGCACTCGACGCGCTGTCTCCGGAGCTGCTGCGTCAGGCCACCCGGCAGGCCCTGCATCGCGGCATCGTCACGGGGAGCCTCCCGCAGGTGGAGGAAGCACTGAAACCCTTTGGAGGACTCGGCACGTGACGGGCCGCACCTACGCCTCACCCCAGGCCTTCAAGCGCGCCCTGGAAGACCGCCTTCACGCGGCGGCATCGAAGCGGGGCGTACCGCTCGAACGCCAACGCGAGCTGCTCATCTTCCACCGCTTCCTCGCCCGGATTGACGCGAGGCTGGGCTCGGCGGTCACCCTCAAGGGAGGACTGGTCCTGGAGCTTCGCATCGCGCAGGCCCGCGCCACGAAGGACATCGACCTTCGCATTCAAGGGGCCCCTGACAACCTGCTGCTCCGCCTCCAAGAAGCCGCGGCCGTCGAACTCAACGACTTCTTGTCGTTCGAGGTCCGCTCCCACGCCGACCACCCGGAGATCCAGAACGAAGGCATGCGGTACGAAGGGCTGCGCTTCCGGGCGGAGTGCCGGCTTGCGCAGAAAATCTACGGTCGCCCTTTCGACGTGGACGTCGCCTTCGGCGAGCCCATGACAGGGAAACCGGATGAAGTCATGGCACCCGACGTGCTCGGCTTCGCGGGCATCGCGCCGCCCCGGCTGCGTCTGTATCCCGTCGAGACCCACGTCGCGGAAAAGCTGCACGCGTACACGCTGCCGCGACTGCGTCCGAACTCGCGCGTGAAGGACCTGCCCGACCTCGCGCTGCTGGCCAGCACCGGACCGATTGAAGCCGCGCGGCTGCGGCACGCACTCGAACAGACCTTCGCCTTCCGCGATACCCATGCACTGCCGGGTGAACTCCCAGCCCCGGCCAGCTCCTGGGAAGCGCCCTACGCGGCAATCGCACGCGACAACCGGCTCGCTTGGCCATCGCTCGGTCAGGTGACCGATGCCGCGAAGCGCTTCCTGGACCCTGTCCTGGCAAAGGCGCCCGTCACGACCTGGAAACCGGAGACCTGGGGCTGGCTTCCCTGAGCAGGAGGTTGACAAATCTTAACGACATGGTTAAATATTAACTCATTCGCCAACGACTCTCCCGCCGGAGTGACCTCCATGAAACCCCTCCCCGAAGGCTGGCCTCGTATCTGTTCCGGCATCTTCTACGAGGACGCGCCCGCCGCCATCGATTGGCTGGAGCGCGTCTTCGGCTTCCAGACGCGCCTCAAGGTCGAAGGCGCGGGCAACACCATCGAGCACTCCGAGCTCGTCTATGGCGACGGCGTCATCATGGTGGGCTCCACCCAGAAGCGCGCCTTCCACGGGAGCCCTAAGCAGCACCAGGGCATGAACACCCAGTACCTGATGGTCCACGTGGACGACGTGGACGCCCACTGCGCGCACGCCCGCGACGCCGGGGCCACCATCACCCAGGAGCCCGAGACGAAGAACTACGGCGACGACTGGGGCACCAATCGCTCCTACGGCGCCACCGATCCTGAAGGCCACCACTGGTGGTTCACCCAGCGCGTCACGTCGCCGGGATAATCCCCACAGCCATGGCCACCCCGTCCGCGTTGGACCGCACCCTCTCCGCCCTCGCAGACCCCACGCGCCGGGGCGTCGTGGACCGCCTGCGCCTGCGGCCCCACCCCGCGGGCGAGCTGGCGGCCGCCTTCGACATGAGCCCTCCCGCCATGTCGCGCCACCTGCGCGTGCTGCGCCAGACGGGACTGGTGGAGGAGAACATCGACGCGGACGACGCCCGCGTGCGCGTCTACCGCCTGCGCCCGGAGCCCTTCGCCGCCCTGCGCGGCTGGCTCGACGAGGTGGAGTCCTTCTGGGAAGACCAACTGGGCGCCTTCAAGGCCCACGCGGAGCGCACCCGGGGCACGAAGGGCCCCGGAACTTCGGGAGGCCGCAAGTCATGATGCCGTCCGCCGACCGGGCCCGCGTCACCACCTTCGTCGCCGTGTCTCCACTGGACGCCTTCGAGGTCTTCACCCAGGAGACCGACGCGTGGTGGATCAAGGGCCCGCGCTACCGGGGCCTCCATTCGCCCCAGGGCGTGCTGCGCTTCGAGCCTCCCGGCCCGGACGGCCGCCTGCTCGAAACCTCCGAGACGGAAGTCCTTGAAATCGGCCGCGTGCTCGTCTGGGAACCCGGCGCGCGGCTGGTCTTCCAATGGCGCGCGAGCAACTTCGCCCCCGGCGAAACCACGGAGGTGGAGGTCCGCTTCGAGCCCTCTTTCGGAGGCACCCGCGTCGTGCTCGAACACCGTGGCTGGGATTCCATCCGCATGGACCACCCCGTCCGCCATGGCATGGATGGTCCGACCACCGTCGCGAGGATGGGCCGTTGGTGGGGGGACCTCGTCACACGCTTCCGGCTCCGCGCCGCGCGGCCCCACCCCGCATAGACAGACACTCCCCCTGCGATTACTTGCAGGGCCCGCAGTCCGCCGCGCAGCTGGACGGCGTGTTGCTGGTGCCGCACTTCTCGGTGAGCTGGCAGACGTTGTCGCCGCACCGGTAGATGTCCTGGGTCTGCATGCGCGTGGTGATGGGGCGGTAGTTCACGCCGTTGTACGTGCAGCGCGTGTAGTAGGTCCGCGTGGTGTCCAGCGTGCAGTAGTACCGGCACGCGCCCACGTGGGCCATGGGCGTGCACGCCGTCGTCTCGCTCCAGGACGACAGGCCGCAGGTGCGCACCGTGCTCTCGTCGTAGTCCAGGTACGCGCCGTCATTCGCCGCGAACGTGCCCTCCCCCGTGAAGAGGTTGCCGAAGAAGCACGCCTCGCGCTCGGTGTAGGTGTTCAGCTCGTCCGTCGAATACGGCACCGTCCCGCCCGCCGCGTCCCGCCCCAGCACGGAGATGTCCACGTGCACGCCATACTTGTTCGCGTGCGCCGCCAGGCACGCGCTCACCACCTGCTGCTCCGCCACCGTCGCCGGCGCGCCCCCCGCCCAGCCCGGCGCCAATCCCAGACTCCCCTTCCACGTGTAGTTCGCCCCCGTCGTGGGCGACTGGTACGTCAACTGCTTGCCCGCCGCCATCGAGCACTGCACCACGTAGCGCATCACCATGTCCGCGGACGCGGGATCCGCCGTGAACCACGTGCGGAACCCGTTCGTGGACAAGCCATTGGTCGACAAGCCATTCGTGGACAAGCCATTGGTCGACAGGCCATTCGTGGACAAGCCATTGGTCGACAAGCCATTCGTGGACAGGCCATTCACGGAGATGAGCGCGTCGGAGGCCTGGGCGGGAGCGTCCGCCTGTTCGTCCGCCATCCTCGGCGCGCCACAGCCGGTCAGCGCGGTGGCGAGCACCAGGGACAGCCAGCGGGAAGACGACGAGGGGATGCGAGGGGGACTGACGTGCATGGGGACTGCCTCCGCGTGGGTGGCCGCACGAGCCGTACGGCCTGATCAACCGGTAAACGCGCCTTGGCAAGGCGAGCAGGGTCCCTGCACTCCCGACCCATCCCCTTCGGTCCTTCGCCCAACACGCAGTGCGTGTGACAAAGGACGCTCACCCGTTCACCGCATGGCGGTGAACGCTCACCCCTTCCAAAAGCTCAGGCGGTTCGCGTGCGACCCCGCGACGCCTTCGCCTTCGCCTTCGGGCGCGGCGGTCGGGGCAGCTTCACCGTGAACGTGGTGCCGTCCTTCTCCGAGGACGTCACCTCCACCGTGCCTCCGTGCGCCTGGACGATCTCCTTCACGATGAACAACCCCAACCCCAGCCCCGCGTTGCGCCGGCCCTGCTCCCGCTCGCCTTCACCCTGGCGGAACGGATCGAACAGCCGCTCGCGCAGTTCTTCCGGAATGGGCGTGCCGGGGTTCTGCACCTCCAGCACCTGGTGCTCGCCCTTCGCCCAGCAGCGCAGGAACACCGGCGCCTCCGGCGTCCCATGCTCCAGCGCGTTGCCCACCAGGTTGCTCAACACCTGCGCCAGGCGCTCCGCGTCCCACTCGCCTTCGGCCTTCCCGTCCACGTCCACCGCGATGGCGCGCTCCGGGTACGCCGCCGACAATTCGTCCACCACCTGCTGACACACCACCCCCAGGTCCGTGGGGCCCTTGCGCAAGGGAATGCCGCCGGCCAGCCGGGCCCGCGTCAAATCCAGCAGGTCCGCGATCATGTTGCCCATGCGCGTCGCGGAGGACTCGATGCGCTGCGCATGCTGCCGGTGCTGCTCCGGCGTGCACTCCAGCGGCCCGCGCCGCTTCTGCGCCCGCGCCGACAACACGATGGCGTTGAGCGGGTTGCGCAGGTCATGCCCGAGGATGCCGATGAAGCGCTCGCGGAAGCGCGCCTCCTCCACCATGGACGCCAGCTCGCGCGTGCGCTCGGTGACGTCCATCATCGAACCAATCATCCGCACCGGGCGCCCCTCGTCGTCGCGCGCCAGCACGCCCCGGTCCAGCACGTGCGCCCAGCTGCCGTCCGCGCGCTGGAACCGGTACTCGTCCTTCCACACGTCGCCCGTGGACGCGACGAAGTCCACCAGCTTGTCCACCACGCGGAAGCGGTCGTCGTCGTGCACGCGCGCGCCCCACCAGCCCAGCTGGTGGTCCAGCACCGCCGTGGCGTGGCCGAACGCATCCCCGGTGCCCGGGTCCCACCGCACGCGGTCCGTGCCGAAGTGCCAGTCCCACAGCACGTCGTGCGTGGCCCGCGTCGCCAGCCGGTAGCGCTCCTCCGCTTCACGCAGCGCGCTCACCGTCTGCTCCGTGCGCGCCAGCGCCTCCTCCACCTCGCGCCGGGCGTTGCGCTCGCGCGCCGCCTGCTGCGCGTCGGAGGCCCGTCCTTCGTCGCGCGGCAGCAACCACAGCGCCAGGCCCTCACCGTGGCGCACCACCACGTACTGCCGGCCCGCCGCGTCCCCCGGCACCTGGCCCACGTGCGGCACGCCGCGCAGCAACACCCTCGCGCACGCCATCACGTCCACCAGCACGACGCCTTCCAGCGTCCACAATGACAGATGCCGGCCCAGCTCCAGGGAGCGCACCCAGCCCTCGGCCGGGACGTTCATGGACGTCCAGCGGAAGTCGAGCACCTCGCCCGTCTCCCCATGCAAGGGCTCCAGGAGGATGCAGGGCGTCTCGTTGTCGGCGGGCAATTCCCACGCCGAGGCCATACCCGGCCCCCAGGACAAACCCATCATCGTACTCCCCCCGACGCTTCGGGCCTTGCCTCTGCCCTGGCGGCGGTGCCGGGCAGGCATGAAAAACCCGCGTCTCGCGGAATACTGACACATTCAGGCACTTGTGGATCGGCCCTGGAGTGCAGGGTGGGCGAAAAACTGCTCACCCCTGAGCATTGGCCCTACCTGCCAGGGTGTGCTCAGTACCGACCTTTGACCCCAATGATGGGCAGGGCGATGGGTAACCCCACGGAATTCTTGGTCAAAGGCTGCCGGCTGTAGCCCCCTCCCTCGTACTCGAAGCCCAGGGTCTCCTGGTTGAGGGTGACGTTGAGCATGTCCAGGTAGGCCTCCAGGGTGAAGGTTTCGTAGGCCCAGGCCTTGGATACGCGCACATCGAAGCGGAAGAAGGGCGGCAGCCGGTCCACCTCGTCCCGGGCCACCCGCACCCACGCGGGGCGGCCGTCGCTGTCGGTGCCCTCGCGCATGGTCTGGCTGCCCAGGGTGCCGTACTCGGGACGGCCGGTGTTGAAGTGGAGCACGCCGCCCAGGGTGATGTTGTTGGAGAACTTGTGGCTGACCACCAAGTTCAGGATGTGTGTCTGGTCGAAGGCGAAGGGCAGGTCGGCCTTGTCCTCGGAGATGGCCCGCCCCTGGGAGTCGTAGCGGAAGAACGTGGTGCGCCGCGTGCTGCGCTGCAGGCTGTAGGAGAGCCAGCCGAACCAGTTGTTGCCCAGCGGGTAGCGGATGAGCAGCTCCATGCCATACGCCAGCCCGTGGCTTTCGAAGTCCGGCAGGTCCCAGTCGTCGCGGCTGACGGGCGGCGGGTCCACGGAGATCTGCCGGGCGCGCACCCGGCGAAAGCCACTGCGCGTGATGCCGCCGCCCGGAGGCAGGTCGGGTTCGACAGGCTCATCCGGCTCGCCGGGGCCCAGGTCGTCGCCCAGGCCCTCGTCGGAGAAGGGCGTCAGCTCGATGGTGCGCAGCAGGGGGTTCACATAGAAATCCAGCCCCACCTCCCACTTGCTGAAGACCTTCCACTCCGCGCCCACGGACATCTGCACGCCCTCCTGGAGGCCCAACAACAGACTGCCCACGTCCACCACGGGCAGGCTGATGAGGGTGGTGGGCGGCTGGTGGAAGAGGCCCGCGCCGCCCTTGAGCGTCAGGGTGTCGGTGAGCTTGTGGCGCACGGTGAGGCGCGGCTCGATGACCTTGTGGTCGAACCCGCCGGACAGGTGGTAGCTGTCCAGGCGCAGCCCGGGCACCACCGTCCACTTCGCATCCGGCGTCCACACGGCCTCCGCGTACGCCCCGGCGAAGGTGGCCAGCGCCACGGGCGCGTGGATGCTGTCCTCCTCCACCTCCTCGCCATCCTCCAGGCGGATGAGGTCCACGATGGCGCGCTTGTGGTCCACGTCCGCGCCCGTGCGCAACAACAGACGCTCCGTCAGGGGCACGTTGTAGCCCACGCGCCCCGACAGCGTGCCCTGGTCGATGTAGATTTCATCGCCGGTGTCCGGCCCGCGTGACACGACGGAGAAGCGGTCCAGGCCCCACGTGCCGCCCACCTCGAACTCGCCCTTGCCCACGGGGTAGCGGCCCCGCAGGTCCACGCGGTGGAAGATGATGGATTGCAGCGCGGTGTCGCCCAGCGCGTCCTGCGCCTGCGAGCCGAAGGTGTCCGACGAGCCAAAGGCAAACAACCGCAGCTTGCCTTTGCCCACGTCCTGCTCCACGCGGGCCTGATAATCCCAGAAGTCGAGCACCACCTTGGGGTTGGTGCGCCCCGGCGGCGCCGGGTCCTGGAGGCTGTTGGCGGCCAGCGCGATGATCCACGGCGTATAGGAATAGCGGCCCGCGAGGCTGACGTTGGTGCCGGTGGACTTGAAGGGCGTCTCGATGAAGAAGCCCGCGTTGATGAAGTCCGCGTACGCGCTGCCGTGCACCCGGTCGTCGCGCGGACGGCTGAGGCGCCCGTCGATGGCGCCCCCCATCAGCCGGCCGTACTGCGGCGGCGGCGTGCCCGGATAGAAGTCGATGGCGTCCAGGAAGTCCGGGTGGATGACCGCGGGGCCCAGGAACAGGTGGAAGAGGATGGGGATGCGGATGCCATCCAGGAAGTAGCCCGTGGACGCCGGCTGGCTGCCGCGCACCACCGGGTAGGCCACGCCGGACAGCATGCTGCCCACGCCCGGCAGCAGCATGACGACGCGGAAGGGGTCTCCCATGGTGCCGGGCACCTCGCGCAGCTCCGCGTCGCGCAGCGTGATGCGGCTGACCTCCGTGCGCTCGCGGTCGCCTCGCACCACCGTCTCGTAGGGGTTGAGGACCAGCGGCTCCAGGCCGTAGACGACCTCCAACGACTCGCTGCCCTTGAGGGCTTCCCGGTAGAGGCCGGGCTTGTGGCCCGGGGCGAACACGCGCACCGCCTGGCCTCCCGTGGGGAAGCGCGCCTCGAAGCGGCCATGCTCATCCGTCTGCACCGGGAAGTCCGGCGCCGCGTCCGACACCAGCGTGGCGCCGATGAGCGGCGTGCGGTTGCCCTTGGCGCGCACCAGGCCCTTGAGGGTGATGGGGCCCTGGAGCCGGGCGCCCTCGGGCCCCTGCGTGCCGCCGTCCGCGTGGGTGGCCACCGTCATGGGGGCTTCGAAGCGGTATTCGAAGAACAGGCGCACCGCGACGGGCTTGCCCTCCATCAGGGCCGGGGAGAAGCGCAGCAGGGGCGCCGCGTGCAGCGCCGCTTCGTTGAGCAGTGGGTGCACGCCCTCCACCAGCGTGGCGGTGTCCACCTCGCCCGCCTCGTCCACCAGCAGCTCCAGCTTCACCGTGCCCGCCACGCCCTCGCCCACCAGCGTCGGCGGGTACGGCGCGGGGGAGTCCCCCACCAGCGCGGGCGGCACGAAGGCGGCCAGCGCGGGCCCACCGTCAGGGGAGGCGCCGGCCTCCACCGCCCAGCCCGCGTCGGTGCGCTGGAGCTCCGCCTCCTTCGCCACGGGGCCCGCGCCGCCGTCCGGGGACGCGCCCTGCCCTTCGGTCCACGGCGCGTCCATGCCCGGAGGGCCGGCGCCGGGGGTGAGGTTCTCCTCCTTCACGGGCAGGCCCGCGTCCAGCGTGTCGCCCAGGCGCACACTGCCGGGGCCTTCCGCTTCCACGGTCGCCGCGCGCGTGGGGAGCGCCACCAGCAGGAGGGCCAGCCCCAGCGACATCCCACCGATGCGCCAGGTGACGCTCCTTGTTCCTGCGGTCATGTGCGGTGGAGCTCGTCGTACGTGGAGTCAGGTCCCGGCCAGCGCCCATGAGGCCAGGGGATGTCCGCCCTGACAAGCGCCCCACCGTGATCGCCGCGAAGCTCTTGGCTCGGGGGCCGGCCACAATCCGCGCATCCTTCCGCTGCCGGACACTTGGGCCCGGGCTGCCGTCGCGCCGTGGATGCCCGCCCCCGCCCTCCGGACGGGGCGCCCCATTTCGGCGCAATCCCCACCCTCCAGGAAGTCGTCCTTTTCCTGATCCCTGGACTCCATGACACGCCCCCGTCCCATGAGGCCGCCGCCTTGCGTCGCGATCCGGGCGCGCGGGCGTCGGAGGACCCAGGTGCCGCGCGCCCGAGCCTCGGAGTCCCCACCATGATTCCCCCGCCGTCCCTGCGGTATCTGCCCCATGGTGTGTTCGCGTCCCTGCTGCTGGGGCTGGTGCTGATGCCGCTGCTGTTTCCACCGTCGCTCGCGCGGGCGGGGAACACCGGGCCGGACACGTTCATCGACGAGGGCCCTCCCGGCGCCACCACCTCCCGGGAAGCCCGCTTCGTCTTCACCGCCACGACGCTGAAGCCCGTCTTCTGGTGCTCGCTCGACGGCAGCCTCTACATCCCCTGCGAATCCCCCTGGCGCCTCAAGGACCTGGGCGTGGGCGAGCACACCCTGGACGTGTACGCGGTGGACGTGAACACCACCCACCGCGACCCCACCCCCTCCGGTTGGGTGTGGAGGGTGACGGAGGCAGGCCGGGCCCCCGCGGCGCGCTGAAGACCGCCCATCAGCGGCGCGTCGGGAGGATGGCGCTGGCCACCAGGCTCATCAGCTTGAGCTGGGGGCGCGGCAGCCGCCGCAGGGAGCGCAGCAGGCGGCGCATCTCCGGCAGGTCGTCCTTGTCCGTGGAGTCCTCTTCCCACAGCCCCGCGCCCGCCGCCGCCGCCACCGCCAGCCCCAGCGACGCGTCCGCGGACAACTGCAACGCCAGGCACAGCCGGAACAGCGTGGGGACGCTGGGCATCATCTTGCCCCGCTCCAGCCGGCCGTAGACCTCCGACGCGATGCCGACGCGGTCCGCCACATCCGCCTGCGTCAGTCCGGCCCGCAGCCGGGCGGCCCGGGCCGCCGCGCCCACACTGACCGCCAGCTTGCGCTCCAACTGCCTTCGCGACAGCGCGGCGGCGGACGCAGGCGCCCTGGGGCGCTTCTTGCGGGCGCGGCCGGAAGCGATAGGACCTCGGGGGTGGGTTTTCACCACATCAACCTTGCACGTGACGTCCGGCGCGGTGGCCCCAGGCTCGCGGCCCCTCTGCATCCGGAACGGTTCATGGGCCGTATATAACCCACCACGTCACCCGGGCCCATTCCTATATGACAGGTAGTCCCCGCAATCCCCCGCCCGCAGGGAGAACCCCGTCTTCTGCCTCCCCTGCGCACATCTACTGACACGCTGGCGCGCGGAATCGGAACAGCCTGGGGGATTGTCCGCGAGGGGGCCCATCAGGTTGCGCCGCCGCTGCTCCGGAAGTGCTCCAGGGGTGCTCCGGAGCTTCGCCAGAGCCGCTCGGAGCGGCTCCGGGGCCGTAACGGGGGCTCAACCCTCGGAGGTGGCCACGCGTTCCCAGCCCGGCGGGTAGTGCGTGACGAGCCCCTGGGCGTCGGTGTCCACCTCCGCGACGAAGGCGCCGCCCGCGCTCTCGTAGCGGTAGAGCGACACCGACAGCCGGGTGTAGCGCTGCTCCAGCCGCTCCAGGGACAGGTCCGGCAGGCGCACCCACGCGGCCGTCACGTCCCGGGCCTGCCCCACCTCCAGCCCCAGCCGGCGGATGGGCAGGGTGTTGGTGGACGGGGTGACGCTCAGGTCCACGTCCACGCACCCGCGCAGCTCCGGCAGCTCGCGGCCGTCGCGCCACCAGCGCTGGTGCTCATCCACCTGGAGCACCATCATGCGCCGCGTGCCGCCCTGGTGCAGGACCAGCCGCGCCTCGCGCGTGTGCCAGTCCGGATCGCACGCCACGGTGTAGCGCACGAGCAGCGGCAGGCCCTCGCTCACCAGCACCGAGGTGCCCGTGAGCAGGGGGCCCGCGGCGGACTCCCACAGCTCGCAGTGTTCGGTGCCCGGGGACTCCAGGCGCCGCCACGTGACGGCCTGCACGCAGCGGCCCTCGGGCGTGCCTCCGGGGCGGGAGGCAGGCGGCGTCATGGGGACGGCCTCTGGATCAAGGGGCGCCCCGTCCGGCGTAGAGGGAGTCCAGGGCCTCGTCCAGCAGGCACAGGGCGGCGTCGCTCCAGCCGCGCAGCCGCTGCTGGGGGGTGGGCCGGCCCGTGTGGGGGATGAGCTGCGCGTCGGCGGCGTCCTCGATGAACTGGGCCTGCTGCTCCGCGTTCAGCTCCGCCCACCGGCGGTGTCCCACGGCCTTGCGCCAGTCGTAGCCGTCGCCCAGGTACTGGGCCGCCAGCGCGCCGCTCAGGTAGCCCGTGCCGCCGTGCTGGTGCTGCCACACGTGCGTCAGCTCGTGCACCAGCAGCCGGAAGCCCACCGCGCCGTAGCCGGGCGGGATGAAGAGGATGTCGCCGTGGGCGAACGCGCGGCCCGGCAGGCCCAGCAGGCCCAGGGCGCCTTCCTTCACGCGCACGCAGCGGAAGTCCAGGCTGTCACCGAAGATGGGCTTGAGCCGCGTCACCTCCGCGTCCGTCAGCCGGCGGCCCACGGGCTCCAGGCCGGACACCACCTGCACCGCGCTGAGCACGCGCCCGCCCAGCATCAGCACCAGGTCCATGGGCACCTGCGCCACGCGGAACAGGCCGCGCTTGAGCTGGGGCAGGCCCTCCCGGGAGCGGCCCGTCGCACAGCGGGCCATGCCGCCGGCCAGCAGCAAGAGCGCCACGTACGCGCTGCGCGCGGCGCCCGCGGACGCCCCGGCGATGCCGGTGAAGAGCCCATGGCCCGCATCCGCGACCCGCTCGGTCAGCGGCGCGGGACGGGTGTCACGGACAGCCTGACGATTCAGCGAGGTGGGAGACCCCAAGGACCAGCTCCAGGAGCGATCGCAACTCACCGGAGCGCCAGGGCCGGCCGAGTGCGAAGTGGGTATGGCTGGAGGCCCGGAAGCTGGCGCTGGCTTCAGGGCGGAAACCGGAGGACAGGAGAATGCGCGGACCGCTGAAGCCCCGGTCCACCAGACGGCAGAGGAAATCGCTCACGACGCGGCGGTCCGCGTCGAGGTCCAGCACCAGCCCATCGACGTCCACACCTAGGTCCAACCGCCGGTCGGCCGACGTGGCCCCCAGCGCCGCCACCACGCGGCACCCCTCCCCCACTTCCCGGGCCACCGCCAACCGCACCTCGGGCGACTCGGAGACCACCAGCAACACCGGCACCGCCGGCACCCTCCGGGCCGCCGGAACCGAAGTCAGTCCCCCGCGCCGAACACCCGGGACCGCGGGCGCCGTGGGGCGGGAGAAGGCGAATTCCGGGACAAGGAGGGAAGACGGTGCGGTAGACACGTCCTCACAGTAAACAGCAATATCGGAAATATCAAGCTTGGCTTCAATCTCCGGCTAACGGGGCGCGGAGACCAGGGTGAGGGCGGCGATCTCCGGTGCGGGGCCCAGGCGGAGCGGGGGCCCCCAGTAGCCGGTGCCGCGGTGCGTATAGACCTGGGTGCCGGCCACGGTGGCCAGGCCCTGGACGACGGGCTGCTGGAACTTCACGAAGAACATGAAGGGGAAGATCTGCCCGCCGTGGGTGTGGCCGGACAGTTGGAGGTCCACGCGCAGGCCGGCCAGGGACAGGGCGGTGCGGGGCTGGTGGGCCAGCAGCAGGCGGGGCACGTCGGCCGGGGCGCCTTGCAGGGCGAGGTCGGGGCGGCTGGCGAGCGGCGGGTCGATCTGCCCCGCGTTGAAGTCGGTGACGCCGGCCACGACGAGCCGGGCGCCGCCGCGCTCCACCACGCGGTGTTCGTTGTTGAGGACGGTGATGCCCAGCCGGGCCACCTCTGAAATCCAGTCGCGGGCGCCGTGGTAGAATTCATGATTCCCGGTGACGTAGTAGACGCCCAGCTTCGCCTTGAGGCCCGCGAGCGGCGCCACCTGGTCGCGCAGCTGCTCCACGGTGCCGTCCACCAGGTCGCCCGTCACGGCGATGATGTCCGGGTCCAGCGCGTTCACCTGGTCCACCACGCGCTGGAGCCACACGCCGTCCAGGGTGGGGCCCACGTGGACGTCGGAGAGCTGCACCACGCGCAGGCCGTCCAGGCCCGGGCCCAGGTCCTTGAGGGGCACGGTGGTGCGCTCCACCTTCGCGCGGCCACGGGCGGTGACGAACGCGAACGCCACGGCGGGCACGACGGTGCCCAGCACGGCCGCCGCGCGGCCCTGAGCCAGCGCGTGCATGTCGGTGACGGCGCCGGACAGGGACAGCACGCCCGCGACGATGTCCGAGGCCAGCACGGCGGTCAGGAAGATGCCGAAGGCGCCCAGCCACACGTAGGCGCCCCACTGGATGGCGCGGGACAGGCCGGTGGGCTGCTCACGGCGGGAGACGCGAAAGCCGGCCAGCAGGACGAGGTAGCACAGGCCCAGCAGGCCCCAGCCCACGGCGGCCCAGGGGGCGGGCCAGCCCGGGGACGTGAAGAGGCGCAGGCCGATGTAGACATGCAGCAAGGTGGGCAGGGCGAGCCCCAGCACCAGGGACAGCATCCAGCGCCAGCCCGGCGAGCGGCGGGCCGGCCGCGAGGGGACTTCTTCCGAGGACACGTCCGTCGTCACGCGCGCCACCTTCCGCCCCGGAACACCGCCCTGGGGACGCCTTCGAGGGCGGGAAGATAACGGGAGGCCTCCCGACGCGCCCGGCAACCCCTCCGCGCCCGGCCTTCCTGTCCCTCGGGGGTCGGAGGGCACCTGGAAGGCGGGACACGGCTTCGCGGCTAGCGTGCGGGCATGAGGCGATGGGAGTGGGCGCTGCTGTTGGGGTTGCTCGTGTCGGGCTGCGCGACGACGCGGGTCGTGAAACTGGAGACGGACGACGGCGCCCGGGAGGTCGTCACGCCGCGCGAGGACGTGGACGCATCGCTCGCCGCGACCCGGCTGGACGACGGAGAGTTCAAGCGGGCCGTGAGGGCGATGGCGCGGGAGGTGCGGCCCTCCGCGCATCCCATGAGGGAGGCCCGGGAGTTGTTCGGCCTGCCGGAGCGCAGCGGCCTGTTCGGATTCCAGGAGCGGACCCAGCGGATCATCCCGCTGGGCGAAGAGGAAGCGCGGGAGCTGCACCTGCTGGATGCCTCCGACGACCTGACCCGTGGCTACAAGCACTGGTGCGACAGCCGCCGGAAACAACCGGGGGACTGTCTGCGATTGCTGGAAGAGGGACCGTTGCTGGGGAGCGATGGTCGCTATGCGCTGGCGATGGCGGTCGCGATGGATTCGGTGTGGCGCGAGACCTCCGACGCGCTGAAGGACATGGCCCATCCGCAGGCGGTGATGGCCATGATGACCTCCACCGTGACGATGTACCTGTTGCTCTGGGCGCTGCCGGAGCCCTTGTCCAAGGGGCTCGCCGCCCTGATGACCGCGACCGCCATCGCGTACCTGGGAGTGGACACGGTGTGGCGCATCCTGGATGGGTGGGTGGCGCTGGTGCGGCAGGTGGATCAAGCCACCACGTTCGTGCAGGTGCGCGACGCGGGCGAGGCGTACGGAAAGGTGCTGGGAGAAAACTCAGCGCGGGTCTTCGTCATGGTGGCCGCCGCCGCGCTGGGAAACACGGCGGGGCTCGCCGCGAGGACACAAAGCCTGCCGGGCTCGGCGCAGGCCGCGCTCGCGGTGGAGACCCAGGCGGGTTTTCAGTACGTGGCCATGGGGAGCATCCGCTCCGTGGCGATGACCGCCGACGGGTTCACCATCGCGCTCGCGCCCAACGCGCTCGCGATGTCATCCCGGTCCGGGCCGCCCCAGAAGCATCACCTGGCCACCATCCGCAATGAGAAGTCCTCGAAGAATGGCGGGCCCTGGACACCGCTCTTCCGAAAGCTCTTCAAGAAGGCTGGCATGGACTTGAAGGATCCTGAGAACATCGTCGAGATCCAAGGCCACCGAGGTCCCCACCCGCGCAAGTACCATGAAGCCGTGATGCGACGGTTGAGTGAGGCGACGGAAGAATGCCGGACCCTCGTGCAATGTCGCGAGGCCCTGACCCATGCACTCAACGATTTGGCCCGGGAAGCCAACACACCGGGATCCGTTCTCAATAGACTCCTGACGTCCCGAAAGGGAGGCTAGGAGCCACTTATGGCTGCTCGATTCTTCGACCTCTCGGAGGATGTCCAGGAAGGGAACTGGTTCCTGGAGGATCCCGTCGATATGAACTCCGTGGAGGTCGAGGTCGATCCCTGGATGTTCAGGGCTGGGAAACCCATTCAAATGCCTGATCGGCTCCGGGTCCCCATCGGCGAACCTGGACGCGCTCGGGACTTTTCACTGGCAGGCGTCGGGCTGACCCCCATCGTCCACGTCAAGCTCGCGATGGTCCTCGCGGAGCGTGCGGCCGACGACGTGCAACTCATCCCGGTCGACATTCCCAGACACCCGGACCAGTACGTCCTCGTGGTCGCCACGAAGACCGTTCGCTGCATCGACGAAAAGGCCTCCGAGGAGGTCCTCTTCTGGGAACCCAGACACAACAAGCCGGAGAAGCTCGGGCAGTACCGCTCCGTGTTTGGCATGCGCATCGACCCATCGAAGGTCGGCGCCACCCAGCTCTTCCGTCCATGGGGATGGCGGGTCACGCTCATCGTCTCCGAAGACCTCAAGACCGCGCTGGAGCGAACGGGCGCCACCGGCATGTACTTCACCGAGGTCTGACCCGGCCCGCTCGCTCAACCCCGTCGGGCGCGGCGGCGGGCCAGCGCGGTCAGCCCCGCCAATGCCCAGACGCTGATCATCCCCGCCGGACCCGCGCCACAACCGCAGCCCACGTCCAGGTCGGTCGGCCCGCGCACCTGGAAGCCCACCTCCGGTGAACGCAGACCCGCCTCGCCCTCGGCCGTCACCACCTGCGCGACGATGCGGTGCGCCCCCGTGGCGAGCGCATCGGCGGCTCCCACCTCGTGGCGGAAGACGCCCTCCGCGTCGGAGGTGACCGTCGCCAGCGCGACGCCATCCAATTCCAGACGGACGGACGTACCCGCCAGCACCACGCCCACGAACGTCGGCGTCGGATCCACGCTCGCGTCCGGCGCGGGCACGACCATCATGGGCACCGCGGGGTCCACCGTGCCCGCGTCGGTGCCCGTTCCGCCGTCGGTACCACCGTCGCCGGCCACCACCACCTCGAAGCCCACGACGTCGGAGTGCGGCCCATCCTCGCCCGCCTCGTTGTGTGCGTGGACGGTGACCTTGTGCACGCCCACCGACAACGCATCCGCCGGCAGCACCTGATAGCGGAAGCGCCCGAGCAGATCCGCCGGCACGATGTTGTCCGGCCCGTCGTCGATGACAACGCCCACGGTGATGCCATTGGTCGTGGTGCCGGCGAACAGCGGCGTGGGGCTCGTGGTGTCCCCATTCGCGGGCACCACCAGCACCGCCATGTCCACGGCGCCACCATCCGCGAGCACCACCGTCGGCGAGGTGAAGCGCACCGGCGTGGCCGCGAGGCTGGCCACGCCAAACGCCTCCGACCACGCGGTGACCTCGTGCTCACCGGCCGCCAGCGGCGCGAAGGGCTCCAGGAAGAAACTGCCATCCGCCCCCGGCACCACCATGCCCAGCTCGCGACCGTCGACGACGATGTGGACGACCGGGCCGTCCGTGCCCGCCTTGCCCTCGATGCGCTGACGCGTGGTGGTGGACACCTGCCCCGCCACCGGCAGGGTGATGACGGGCGCCGCCGCCACCTGGTAGGAGACACTGAGCTCCTGCACGGTCCCGGCCGACGTGCCTCCGGTCGACGTGCCTCCATCGGGAACGCCCGCGTCGGAGCCACCGTCCACCCCGGCCGGTCCCGCGCCATGCGAGCCCGCGCCCGGAGCGCCGGACTGCCCCGCGCTGCCCGCGCTCACGTTGGCCGAGCAGACGGTCGCCTTGCCCTGGAGCAGCACGCGGCCTCCCGCGCCACCGCCCCCCGGCCCCATCGGCACATCGGTCACCTTCGTGTCGCCCCCCGCGCCACCGCGAACCTCCACCGCGCCGCAGTTCAACACCTCCTGTGCGCGCAACAGCACCGCGCCTCCCGCGCCGCCGCCGCCCGCCCCATCGGTGCCCGCGACGTCGGCCGACAGGCCGGAGGCACTGAAGATGCCCTTGCCCTCGAACGCGAGGGCCCGGATGAACACCCCGCCGCCGCCCCGCGCGCCGCTGGTGCCGTCGGTGCCGGTGCCCTCGCCCGCACCACCACCACCGCCGAACACGAAGCGCTCGAACACGGAATAGCTCAGCGGCGCGCCACCCAGCCCAC
>SECN01000856.1 GCA_004173515.1 Myxococcaceae bacterium
GTAACTGTCCGGCCAGCGACGTGTGCCGGATCGCTTGAAGGCGGACGGGTATCGTGATCGTCGAGGGCCGCGACGGATGGAGACGCGAGACGGAGAAAATGCGCGGCGTCAGGAGATGCTGGTGGCCCGCAGGCGCTTCCACTCGTGCGGCAGCAGTTCCCCGATGCGAGCGTTCGGGTGTGTCTGGACGCGCAGTAGCACGTCGGCGAGGTAGTCCTCGGGATTGACGCCGTTGGCCTCGCAGGTGGCGACGAGGGCGTAGAGTCCGGCGAGGTTCTCGCCCGCGGCTTCGTGGCCGACGAAGAGAAAGTTCTTCCTGCCCAGGGCGGCTTTTCGCAGCGCCGCCTCGCTGCGATTGTTGTCCAAGGGCAGCCGCGCGTCGGAGACGAAACGGGTGAGCGCGTCCCACTGTTTTCGAGCGTAGGAGAGGGCCTGCCCGAGCGGCCCCTTGGGCGGGTGGAGCGGCGTCTGCGCCTCCATCCAGGCACATAGCGCGGCGAGGACAGGCGCGCTGTGCTGCCCTCGCAGCTCGCGGTGGGCGTCGGTGCGCACGAGGCCCGCGTCGCGGGCCTGCGCTTCCACGCGGTAGAGGGCGAGGATGAAGTCCAGGGCCTCACGGGCTTCCGGCGCCGTGGGCAGCGCGTCGAAGAAGCGGCGGCGCACGTGCGCCCAGCAGCCGACGCGCACGCGGCCTTCGGGCAGCGTCACCGCGTTGTAGCCGGTGTACGCATCCACCACGAGGGCGCCCCGGGTGCCGCCCAGCACGTCCTTGGGCGTCGTGCTGGCCCGGCCGAGGCTGAAACGGTATCCGAGGAGCCATTCACCCTGCGGCGTCTGAGTCAGGAAAGTCCAGAGGTAGCCCCGCTTCGTCTTCTTCACGTCCAGCACGCGCAGGGGCGTCTCGTCGGCCCACACCACCTCGGCGGCCGCGATGACTTGGAGCAGGTGCGAAGAGAGCGGTAGGAGCACCTGCGCGGACTGGTGGAAGAGGTCCGTCAGCGTGCTGCGATGCATGGGCACACCGCCTCTTTCAATCCGCTGCGCCAGCCGGTGAAGCGGCATGGCGTCGGCGCACTTGGACGTCACCACGTGCGCGAGGAAGCCCGGGCCGTACTCGCCCCTGTCCACCACCCTCGCGGGCGCGGGCGCCGTCACCACGCCCTGGCCGCAGGCGCACGCGAGGACTTCCTGGACGTGCACCTGGCGCTCGAAGTGGGCGGGCACGTACTCGTAC
>SECN01000056.1 GCA_004173515.1 Myxococcaceae bacterium
CGGCGGGGGCGCGACCGGCGGCGGGGCAGGGGGCTCGTCCTGTTCATCTGCTGCTTCGTCGGCGCTCGCGCCTGCTTCGGAGCCGAGGGCCGCTTCGAGGTCCGCGTCCGCGCCCGCATCGGCTCCCACGGCCGCGGCGACGTCGGCGTCCGAGTCATCTTCCGCCTTGTCCGAGTCGTCTTCTGCTTCGTCCGCGCCCGCGTCGGCTCCGATGGCCGCGGCGACGTCTGCGTCGACTTCGTCCTTGCCTGTGTCGGCTCCGATGGCCGCGGCGACGTCGGCATCCGAGTCGTCGTCTTCCGCTTCGTCTGAACTCGCGTCCGATTTGTCTTCAGAGGCGCCAACGGACTCGTCGTCCGTGTCAGCGGAGTCCGTCGCTCCGTTCTTGTCGGACGTTTCAGCGGCGGTCTGTTCGTCGTCTTCGTCCGCGTCGCCTTCGTCGGAAGCGTTGGCTCCGGCCTTATCGTCGGAGGCTTCGTCCTCGTCGGATGCAGCGTCCTCATCGGAGGCTTCGTCTTCGTCGGAGGCGTCGTCCTCGTCGGATGCGGCATCCTCATCGGAGGCTTCGTCTTCGTCGGAGGCGTCGTCCTCGTCCTCGTCGGACGCAGCATCCTCATCGGAGGCATCGTCTTCGTCGGAGGCGTCGTCTTCGTCGGAGGCGTCGTCCTCATCGGAGGCATCGTCCTCGTCGGAAGCCTCGTCCTCGTCGGCCGCTTCCTCCTCGTCGGAGGCATCGTCTTCGTCGGACGCTTCCTCCTCGTCGGCCTCCTCCTCCTCCTCGGACTCCTCATCGTCCTCGGAGGCCACCGGCACCTCGCGCGGCAGCACGACCGCATCCACGGACGCGAGCACCTGCTGCATCCGATCGCGCACGATGGCGGCCTCTCCCTCCAGCGGGGGCCCGGCCTTCACAGGTGCCACCGTAGGCTCGGACGCGGTCGCTGCGGTCTCCGGCCCCTTCACGGTGGCCTGGGCCGGCGCGACGGTGCCAGTCCCGGTCGGACGAGCGGCGCCCTCATTGGCGCGGGTCTCCAGCGCCTGAGCCTCCGTGGGGACCGCCTGCGCGAGCGCCGCCGTCGCCCCGAGCAACACGGGCGTCGGCGCGACGTAACCGTTCTGCCGCGCGAGCAGGAACAGGGCCTGCGCCACCAGGGCATTCCGGTCCACGTCCAGGTCGTGGCTCATCTGCTCCAGTGCCCGCCACAAGGGCTCCGCGACCTCGATGGTTTCACGAATCCGCTTCATGACTAGCTGCCCCTCAGATTGCTCTGCCACGGCGAGACATGGTCCGAGTCGTTGAGCCAATAGAACATCGCCTGCGTCTCCGCGTACTGCCGCTCCGCGATGGTGACGAGGTTCGGGTGCAGGTCGCCCAGCGACACGCCCTCGAACTGGAAGCCCTCGCCGGGCTTCGAGCCATCCCCGCCCCGGATCCGCCGGTCCCGGCTCTGCCACAGCCGCTGCGACGCCTGTCCCGCGCCCTGACCATAGTCCGCGGGAGGAACGAGCCGCTTCGGCATCCGGTACGTCTTCTCCCCGCACGCCCACAACAACCACGTCAGCGCGCTCCAGTCCCCCCGGAGGACGAGCATCAGGTCCGCGAGCCCCTGCGTCAGGTCCAGCGTCTCGTCGATCTCCACCGTGTCATCCCCGAACTCCATCTCGAACTGCTCCAGCTTCACGGGCCCCGCGCGCAGGAGCGCCGACAGGTCCGGCGGCATCCACGGCACCGCGGCGCCGGGCTTGAACCGCTGGAGCAGCTCCTCGCGCATCGCCTGGATCCGCGTGGCGTACTTGCGCACCACCTGCTGGACGGACTCCAGCGGTTGCTGGGGCTTGTCGGGCAGTCCGTCGTAGGTGCTGCGCGGCGCCTCTTGAGCCGGCCAGAAGTCGAACTTCGGGAACAGGGCCCGGGCGTAGGTGCCCAGGAACCGCGCGGTGTCCGGCTCCACCTCCGCCAGTTGCTCGGCGTCCTGCTTCGCCTGATCCGCCAGCCCCAGGTTCAACAGGATGAGGCCCCGGGTGAAGAGGTAGGCCTTGCGCTCCGGGACGAGCAGCATCGCCGCGTGCAGGAAGTCCAGCGCCGCGCGAGGCCGGGCCGTCTGGTCCAGCAGCACGGCATACGCCCGGAACAGCGTGGCGGCTTCACCCCCGCGCATGAGGCAGTCCGCCATGGGCGCCCAGCCCTGGCCCGCCTCCTCCACCACGGACTCCGCCAGGCCCCGGGCCGAGGCCTTCGTCCGGGGCAGGGTGAGCTGCTCCAGGCCCTCCACGAGCGGCTGCACGTCCAGCGACGTGGCGCAGGCGCGGGCCGTGGCCAGCAGGGCCTCCCGGTAGCGCTTCTCCGCGCGGGCCCTGCGCGCGAACTCGCGCCAACCCTCCGCGCTCCTCGCGAGGTTGGAGAACACCTCCGAGCGCTCCAGCGCCTTCTCCTCCGGGGCCACCCCCAGGTCGCGGGTGAGCACCACCTGGCGTTGCGCATCCAGCAGCGACCACTCGCCCACGGCGTAATCCGCCTGTGCCTGGCCCTCCTCGAAGTGGACGCGGAAGTCCGCGTAGGTGTCCTCGGCGCGCGAGCGGTAGAAGCCCTGGCGCCTGCCGTCCTGGTACTCGGCCTCCCAGAGCAGCAGGCCGTGGCGGTCCCAGAACCGCACGAGCCCGTGGCGCTCGCCTTCCGCGTTGACCGACGTGAGCGCCCACTGATCCAGGTCCTCGCGCAGCTCCGCGCCCTCCGGCAGGTGGGCCGGGCGGGTGGGGTAGGGCTCGCCGGTGGTGGGCACCACGCGCTGACCGGTGCCGTCGAAGTGCATCACCTGCCGCACCTCGCCCTGGTCGTAGAGCATCACGGTCTTCTTCACCTTCTCGCTCACGCCGTTCTCGTGCATGCGCTCGGTGGTGAAGTGCTCGGACGCGAACCAGGTGCGCGGGCCGTGCAACTGGCCCTTGTCGAAGGTGCCCTCCTGCGACACCTCGCCGCTCTCGTGGAAGCGCTTGAACACGCCCTGCGGCGTGCCGTGCTTCATGAAGCATTCGTTGCAGAGCGTGCCGTCGGCCCGCCAGAACTTCCACGTGCCGTGCTGGCGGCCCTTGGGGTCCTTGGGCCCGAAGGACCACTCGGCCTCATCCGCGTCCCACGTCGCGCCCTTGGGGACGCCGGCCGGAATCTTTCCCGCCTCGGTGCGCTTGCGGTTCGCGGCGCGGCGCTTGAGCACCTCCACGTCCACCGCCTCCAGCTTGCCCAGGAGCGCGTCCAGCGCGGCGGCGGGCAGCGCGCCGGAGACGCGGTGGACCTCCACGCCGTCCTTGAAGGCGATGAGCGCGGGGATGGAGTCGATGTCCAGGGGCTCGGAGAGGGACGGGTGCGCCTCCGTGTCGAGTTTGGCGAAGGTGATGTCCGGGAAGCGCGAGGCCGCCGCCGCGAAGATGGGCGCGAACGCGCGGCAGGGCGCGCACCAGGGGGCCCAGAAGTCCACCACGCACACCCCGGCCCGCTGGGTGACGTCCTCGTAATTGTCCGGGGTCAGTTCGACCGGCGCTCCTGCCACGACCACTCCTGCTCAAGGGGAGGCAGGATAAGACGGGCGCCAGGGTCGCGCGTCAACCGGCGCGTCGCGTGGGGGCGGGACAATCCGCGCCCGCGTGGACCGGCAGGAGGCGGGCTGGCACCCTGGGGCCTCTGTTTCCCCCCTGGAGCGCCCGCCATGCCCCGTCCCCGCCCCGCGCCGTGGAAGCCGTCGTTGCTCCGAGGAGTCCAGCGTGGCGGGGTTCCAGGCCCTGGGGAGCCACGGCTACACGCACGCCACGGCGGCGGCGTGGCTGAAGCCGTCCGCGAAGACGGGGACGGCGCCGCGAAGGTGACGGGGAGGGGCCGGCCCACCGCGCTCCAGACCCACCGCTACACCGCGAAGGGCACGTACCGCGCGAGCCTCACGGTGACGGACTGGACGGATGTCCAGAACACCGACACCCAGGTCCTCACCGTGAAGTGAGCCTGCATGTCACTCCATGGGCAGGATGGACAATCTGGGCCTGATTGACAACTTGGGTCCAGGTTGTCAATTTCGGCTGCATGGCCGTGGAACCGAAGTCACCCGTGAAGGCGCCTGACGACGCGCGGCGGCGCAGGTTGCTGGAAGTATCGCTCGGGGTGTTCTCCCGCTTCGGCTACCGCAAGGCGTCGATGGAGGAGGTGGCCCGGGCGGCGGACGTGTCCCGTCAGGGCCTCTACCTGCACTTCGCCACGAAGGAAGCGCTGTTCCGGGCGGCGGTGGAGTACGCGCTTGGCAGCCAATTGGAGGCGGCGCTCGCGGCGTTGGCGGAGGCCGGGCGTCCGCTGGAGGCCCGGCTGGTGGCGGCGCTGGACGAGTGGCTGGGCCGTCATGTCGGGCACCTGGGCGCGGCCGCGTCGGACCTCACCGAGACCCGAGGCACGCTCAAGGCGGAGCACGAAGCCCGGTTCGAGAAGGCGGTGGCCCGGGCGCTTACCGACTCGCCGTTGATGGCCGTCTATGCGTCCGCGGGACTCACCGCGCCGCAGCTCGCGCGGACCCTGCATGCCACCGCGCGTGGCTGGAAGCACACGTGCACCTCGCGCGAGACCTTCATCGAACACATCACCGTCGCGGTGCGGATGTTGTTCGCGCCGCTGCGCCGGGCTCGCTAGCACGCGCTCCCGGGTCGTTGCTCCAGGTTCAGGAGGGCGGTAACAGCCGGAAGTAGAACTGGAACCCCGCGTCCCGCAGGGCCGTGAACCGCTCGGCCAGGTCCTCGTCCTCCATCAGCAGGCACAGCTCCGCGATGTGGACCTTCTCGGGTTGGATGGCGTGGGTGTTGAAGTCCCACGCGCTCACGCCCATGCACTCGGCGAGGGCATCGACCTCGATGACTCCCGATACCTCGTTGATGAAGGACACGACGAGCCGTGCCCCTTCACGCGTCGACTCATGGAACTTCGCGCCGTAGTCCATGAAGGGCATCAGATGTCGTCGGAAGGTGCCCGTGGCGATCACCTGCGCCCAGGGACCCCGGTCGATTTTCGAGGTCATGGGCTATCCATTCGGGAGGAAGAAGAACTCGAAGCCCGCTTCCCGCAGGCGCAGGAAGCACTCCACCGGGTGTTGGCCGCCGTGTTCGTGGAACCGGCGCAGGGCGCCCAGGTCCGCGCGCCAGGGGTCCAGCGCATGGGTGTTGAAGTCCCAGGCTTCCGCTCCCAGGCCGTGCGCCAATTCGCGGCTCCGGCTGCTTCCCTCCGGTGCGAGGAAGACGGGAACGACGATGACCGCGCCCTCGCGGGTGGTGTCGTGCCACGTCTCGGGTTGCTGGAGGAACGGCAGCAACTCGCGGCGGAACGCGCCAATGGCCAGCACCTCCCCGTACATTCCCATGCGTCGGAGGATAGCGTGCACGCCACGCGGAGCAGAGCCCTGTCAGGCCCCTTCACGTCCCCGCGTCCCGCGAGCCTCACCGCCGGGCCCTGCTAACCTCGGCCCTGCTTCCACCGAGGTCTCGCCATGACGTTCTCGCTCCGCTCCGCCAACCTCCGCTCGCTCAACTCGCTCACGAAGTACCCCTCCATCCCGACCTACCACACGCTCGGAGAGCGCGGTCGGCTGGGTGAACCCGCCATCGCGTTCGACGGGCCCGTCGTGGGCTCGGAGAAGGTGGACGGCACCAACGCCCGCATGGTGTTCCTCCCCGACGGGACGTACCTGCTGGGCAGCCGCGAGGAGTGGCTCTGCGCGAGTGACGACCTCATCGGCAACCCGGCCCTGGGCATCGTGGAGCACCTGCGGCCGGTGGCGGACGCCCTTCGCGAGAAGCGGCTCGACGCGGGCGGCATCACCGTCGTGTTCGGCGAGGTGTACGGCGGCAACGTGACCGCGCACAGCAAGCAGTACACGGGAGACAAGCGCGTGGGCTACCGCGTCTTCGACGTGGTGCGCCTCACCGACTTCGAGACGCCCCTTGCGTGGTCCGGCGAGCAGCTCTCCGGCTGGCGTGAGTCCGGCGGCCAGCCCTTCATCTCCGAGGACGCCCTCCAGGTCTTCACCCGGGAGCACGGCCTGGAGCTGACGCCGCGCATCTTCGAGCAGGACGGAAGTGCGTTGCCCAAGGACCTCGAGGGCGCCTTCGCGTTCCTGCGCACGCACGTGCCCACCACCCGCTGCGCGCTGGATGCGGGCGCGGGTCAGCACACCGAAGGGTTGGTGGTCCGCACCCGCGACCGCCGCACCATCGCGAAGATGCGCTTCGAGGACTACGAGCGCACCTTGCGCGTGAAGCGTTAGGCCCATGGAGGCGGCGGCTCCTCGCCCGCCGCCTCCGTGAAGAATCCGGCCGCTCAGTCGATCTGCAGCTCGGAGATCTTGTGCGGCTTGTCGCTGATGGCGTCCATGATCTTCCCGATGCCGAAGGTCAGCAGGCCGATGCCCGCGCCCACCGCCATGCCCAGCGGTCCGCCAATCGCGCCCACCGCCACCGCGCCACCGATGCTGCCCGCGATGCCGATGGCGCCCTTGGCGATCTGCGCCCCGTCATTGACCTTCGCGCCGTTGACGATGTCGAACACTCCACCCACCGTGCCGCCCACCGCGCCCAGCACGTTGGCCGCGCCGCCCATGCCCTTGAGCGCGGAGAGCGCCTTGCTCCCGGCGCTCGCCGTCGCGCCGGCCACCCTGCCGATGCCGCCCATGCCCTTCACCGAATCCAACACCGTGCTGGTGATGGCGCCGGCCACCTTCGGGTTCGCCAGCGTCTTCGCCCACGGCATCGCCTTCGCCGCGGGGGCCGTGGTGGTGAGCGCGCCCGCGTTCTTGAAGCCCTTGATGGCCTCCGTGAACGCCTTGCCGCCCGTGTAGAGGTTCACCGCGCCGTTGGCCGTGTCCGTCACGCCCTTCACGATGTCCGGCATGTTGTTCTCGCGGATGCCCCGCGCCAGCGACATGCCGCCCGCCACCACGCCCGCCACGCCGCCCAGCGCGCTCGCTCCGCCCTGCGCCGCGTTCAGACCCTTGGAGAGGGTGTCCTTGCCCAGGATGGCGGTGGCCTTCTCCGGCAGCCGGCCCGCGTCCTGGCTCAGGCCCTTGAGGACGTTGAGCGCCTGCGCCCCGCCGCTGTTGGCGTACTGGTTCACCGTGCTCGCGGTGGAGATGCTCGCCTGCTCCAGCAGCACCTTGCCGAACTCATCGTCCTTGAAGTCGTCGGGGTTGGAGACGTCGCGCATGTCGCGGCCTTCCGGGCCGGACAGCTGCATCTTCTCTCCGTCCTTGCCGACCTCGTGCACGCCCTTGCGGCCCTCCGCGTCCGTCACCGTGGTGCGCGAGTTGACCAGCTGCGCGCCCTCGCTGGAGAGCAGCGACGTGTCCTCCTTGAGCGCCGACTCCGCCTTGTTGTCCTTCGTCCGCTTGGTCTCCAGCGACTCCCGCAGCTCCAGCCCCGCGTCCGTCGCCGTGCGGCTGCTGTTGTAGTGCTGCTCCAGGTCGGAGCCGTCCGCCTCGCGGCTCCTGGAGTCCATCTTCTCCACCGAGCCGTCCTGGCCGAAGGTGGTGGACGACTCGCCGTTCACCGGCACGCGCTTGGAGGAGTCCTCCTTCTCGAAGGTCTTGCCCTCGTACTTCTCCTTCACGGTGCTGCCTTCGCGCGTCTTCTCCGTCTTGATGGTCGCGTCCGGGAAGCCTTCGATGAAGGTCTGCGAGTCCAGCCGGTCCGGGCCCTTCTGCAGGTCCACCGTCCAGCGCTTCGGCGGGCGGCCCTTGCCCGTCTCGTTCGCGTCCCAGTTCTCCCCGCCGCCCTTGCCGTACGCGTCGCGGACCGTGTGCAGGTCTTCAATCGTGTGCGGCTCCTTGCCGGCGAGCCCCGTGTGGCCATCCAGCGTGCGGTCCACGTAGGACGTCGCCTTCACGTTGTCCTGGGAGAAGTCCTGCACGCGGCTGTACTGCACGTCGCCCTGCGAGCCGTCCTCGCCCGGAGGCGGAATCGAGTAGCTGTAGGTGTCCGCGCGGTCCACCGGCTTCTTGAAGTCGAACGGGCCCTTGAGCTTGTTGTCGATCGAACCGCCACCGTCCTGCTGGTAGAAGGAGGTCCGGCTGCTCGTCGCGCCGCCGTCGGCCTGCGTGTACGCGTTCGTGATGAGCCGGTCGCCGTCCTTGTTCTTCTCCACGCCCACTTCGTTGCGCGTGTACGTGAGGCCCCGGTCGCGCGTCTTGGAGATGTCCCCGAAGGACTTGAGATCCGCGGTCTCGTTCTTGTCGCCCTTCCACTCGGCGCGCTCCACCAGCGTGCCGCCGTCCGCCTTCATCTCCAGGCGGTCGCGCTTGTTGGTGCCGTCCTCGTAGGTGGCGCTGTCCACCGTCACCGCGCCGTCCTTCTTCGTCGCCACCGAGCGCTCGATGACTTCCTTCTGCGCGTTGAGCCGGGTGAGCTCCACCTCGGACTCGGACACGCGCTGGATGTTGCTGCCTGCGGGCACGGGCTCCTTGCCGTCCGCCATGGCGAAGAGCTTGTCGGCCTGCTCCGTGGTCTTCTCGCGCAGCGACGTCTGCGCATCCACCGTCTCGGTGCGTCGCTCGGCCACGTTCTTCAGGTCCACCGCCTGCTTCGCCTTGTCCTCGCCGGACACCGTCTGACGCTCGGGCGGAGGCCCCTCCACGGCCTTCGGCTCCTCCGGCTTCACGGCGGCCTTCGCCGCGCCAGCGAGCCCCACCCGGAGGCCCGCGAGGGCTGGCGCTGCCGGCTTCTCACCCAGCACGGGGCCCGCGACCGGCTTCTTCGCCTCGAAGGCGTCGCCCACGACAGCGGCCTTCTTCGCCTCCACCGGCGCGGGGGCGACCTTGTTGGGCTCGGCCTTCTCGGCGACGGCGGGAGGGACGATGGGGGCGAGGGGCTTGCGGGAGACAGGTGCGAGGGCCATGTGCGCTCCAGAAGGGGGGACTGCGAGGACTCCGTTGCAGGGACCCATTGCGCCGCCTGTGCCAACCTCCTGCATTGTCCGACCTCACCTGTTTCCAGGGGTTTGTCTCCCACATCCACCGCAGGCCCTGGTGACTGCGGTTCGCGGCCTGATGACAGCCGTCACCAGGCAGGCGGCCTGGATGACGCATCGCGGGAGAAGATGTGGGTCCAACGACGGCCGGGGGTAGAGTCCCGTCCCGGGTGCACCACCGATGAGCAAGAAAGACACCGGCAGGGGATCGACAGGCACGGGCGCTTCGGACTCCGCGCGTTCAGGCGCGGGCACGGGCCGAGGAACCGGACGCGGCACGGGCACGGGGACCGGCAGGTCCCAGCGCGCGCCCGAGGACGTGCCTCCGGTTCCGCAGGTGGGCCGCTACCTGCTCCTGCGCAGGTTGGGGCAGGGCGGCATGGGCGTGGTGTACGCCGCCTATGACCCGGACCTGGACCGCAAGGTCGCGCTCAAGCTGCTGCACCCGAACCACCAGCGCGAATCCGAAGAGGCGCGCTCCCGGCTGATGCGCGAAGCGCAGGCCATGGCGCGCGTCTCCCACCCCAACGTCATCCCCGTCTTCGACGTGGGCATCTGGGGTGACCAGGTCTTCGTCGCGATGGAGCTGGTGGACGGCGGCACGCTGGGCTCCTGGCTGAAGGAGTCCAAGCGTTCCTGGAACGAGGTGCTGGAGTTCTACCTCCAGGCCGGCAGAGGCCTCCAGGCCGCGCACGACGCGGGGCTGGTGCACCGCGACTTCAAGCCCGCCAACGTGCTGGTGAGCCGCGCGGGCCGCGTCTACGTGACGGACTTCGGTCTGGCGCGGCAGGTGGGCGACGCGCCCGAAGCGGTGAACTCCCCGGAGGAGGCGGAGGTCCTCCAGTCCGCGGACCGCCGCATGCTGGAGACCACGCTCACGGAGGCGGGCCTGCTCGTGGGCACGCCCAACTACATGTCCCCGGAGCAGTTCCGGGGCACGCCGCTGGACGCGCGCACGGACCAGTTCAGCTTCTGCGCCGCGCTCTACGGCGCGCTCTTCGGCTCGCGGCCCTTCGACCCGGGCAGCCTGAAGGCGTACGCGTCCTCCAGCCGGGGCGTGGAGGCGGAAGGCACGCAGTCGCTGGGAGGCACCGCGCCCCTGTCCACGCCGGTGACCACCGCGCCGCCGCCCGTGCTCATCCGTGAGCCGCCGCGCGACGTGAAGGTGCCCGCGTGGGTGCGGCAGGCGGTGCTGCGCGGCCTGGCGCTGGATGCGGACGCGCGCTTTCCCTCCATGCGGACCCTGCTGGACGCGCTCTCCCAGGAGCAGCGCCAGGGCCGGCGCAAGCGCTGGGCCTCGGCGGCGGGCGCGATGACCGTCTCGCTGGCGGTGGCGTCGGGCGTGGCGTGGCAGCAGTCCCAGGTGTGCGCGGACGCGGGCGCCCTGATGGACGACGTCTGGACGTCGGATGCGAAGGCGCGGCTGGAGTCCGCCTTCCGCTCCACCGGCAAGCCCTTCGCGGAGGCCATGGCCTTCCGCACCGTGCAGGTGCTGGAGAACTACGCGGGCGCGTGGAAGCAGCAGCGCGTCCAGGCGTGCGAACTGACGCGTGTGCAGGGCGTCGTCCCGGAAGACCAGTTCGACCGGCAGGTGGTGTGCCTGGAGCGGCGCCGCAAGGACCTTCGCTCCACGGTGGAGCTGCTGGCCGGCGCGGACGCCGCGGTGGTGGAGAAGGCCGTGGACGTGGCGCACGCGCTGCCCGCGCTGCACGACTGCGAGGATGTCGGGTCGCTGGCCGAACAACAGCGCCGGCCCTCCGACCCCGTCCTGCGCGAGGAGATTGAGCGGCTGGAGGGAAAGCTGTCGGAGGTCCGGGCGCAGGTGGACGCGGGCCGCTTCCCCGCGGCGCTCGCGGAGGCGGCGCCCCTGGAGGCCGCGGTGCTGGCCACGAACTTCCTGCCGCTGCGCGCGGAGCTGCGCTTCCACCTGGGCTGGCTCCAGGAGCAGACGGGGGACTCAACCGCCGCCTCGCAGCTGCTGTCGCGCGCCGTGTTCGACGCGGAGGCGGGCCGGGCGGACCGGCTGAAGGTCTCCATCCTCAACAAGCTCCTCTATGTGGAGGATGGGCAGAAGCACTTCGACCCGGCGGCGAACTGGGGCGCGCTGGCGGAGGCCACGCTCCAGCGGTTGGGCGGCGAGCCGGTGCTCGAAGCCGACGTGAAGGTGAACCAGGCCAACCTCGCCGCGTCCCAGAACCACCTGGACGAAGCCATCACCCGGCTGGGCGAAGCGCGCGCCCTCTATGAGAAGGCCCTGCCGCCGCAGCACCCCAAGCGCGCGCGGACGCTCTTCCTCCTGGGCCGGATGACGCTCGCGGCGGGCAAGCCGAAGGAGGCCCTGGCGCTGCTGGAGGAGTCGCTCAAGCAGACCGAGGCGGCGGTGGGCCCGCTGCACCCGGACATGGCGCGCCGGCACGGCCTGTTGTCCCTGGCCCTGCGCGAATCGAAGGAGGACGCCCGGGCGCTGCCCCACGCCCAGGCGACGGCGGACATCTACAAGGCGCTCCACGGCGCGGACAGCCCCCGGTACGCGGAGGCGCTGGACGAGGTGGGCATGTGCCAGCTCGGGATGAAGCGCTACGACGACGCGCTGAAGACCTACGAGCAGGCGCTGGCGCTCAAGCGCAAGGCGCTGCCCGCGGACGACGAGGCCCTCCAGCCCTCCTATGACGGGGTGGGGCAGGCGCTGCTGGGCCTGGGCCGGGCGCGCGATTCCGTGGAGCCGCTGACGCAGGCGGTGTCCTTCGCCTCCGCGCCCGCGGATGCGCTGGCGGAGTCAGGCTTCGCGCTGGCCCGGGCGCTGTACCAGACGGGCCGTCCGCCGGAGGCCCGGGGCGAGGCCACCCGGGCCCGGGGACGCTTCACCGAGGCGGGGATGGAGGAGCGCGTGGGCGAGGTGGACACGTGGCTGAAGTCCCTTCCGACCGAGCGGGCCCTCCTGCCTGCCCGCAAGCCGCCCCGCACGCGGAGGCGGTGAGGACTCGCGCACGCGCGGGTGGCAGCCCCGGCGAGGCGTGGTAGCGTCCGCCGCGTGTCGCTGCCGCCAGACGAGGACGAGGCGCTCCTGGATGCCACCGCCACGCTACAGCGGGGCCGGTCGGGTCAGGTGCGGATGGTGCTGCGGGTCCTGTCGGGCGCGGACGCCGGCAAGGCGCACGCGCTCAAGCAGGGAACGTACGTGCTGGGCAAGGCGCCCACGTGCGACATCGTCCTCTCCGACAAGGCCGTCTCCCGTCAGCACCTGAAGCTGGAGGTGCATGACGAGCACGTGCTCGCGACGGACCTGGGCTCCCACAACGGCTCCTTCGTGGACGGCCTGCGCTTCAGCGCCATGGAGCTGCGCTCGGGCAGCGTCTTCACGCTGGGCACCACCGAGCTGAAGCTGGTGCCGGAGGACACGCGCGACCGCTCGGTGACGCTCTCCTCCAAGGACCACTTCGGGGCGCTGGTCGGCAACAGCCGCAAGATGCGCGAGGCCTTCACACTGCTGGAGCGCCTGGCCCCCGGCGGCGCGGACGTCCTCATCCACGGCGAGACGGGCACCGGCAAGGACCTGTGCGCGGAGGCCATCCACCAGCAGAGCCCGCGCGCCAAGGGCCCCTTCGTCATCGTGGACCTGGCGGGCGTGCCCTCCACGCTCATCGAATCCGAGCTCTTCGGCCACGTGAAGGGCGCCTTCACCGGCGCCCAGGCGGACCGCGCCGGCGCCTTCGAGCGCGCCCAGAACGGCACCGTCTTCCTGGACGAGATTGGCGAACTGCCCCTGGAACTGCAGCCGCGCCTCTTGCGCGTGCTGGAGCGCCGGCAGGTGAAACGCGTGGGCGGCAACGACTACTTCACGGTGAACATGCGCGTGGTGGCCGCCTCCCACGTGAACCTGGAGCAGGCCGTCCAGCAGGGGAAGTTCCGCCGCGACCTCTTCCACCGGCTCGCCGTGCTGCGCGTCACGCTGCCCGCGCTGCGCGAGCGCCCGGACGACATCCCGCTGCTCATCGACGCGATGCTCAAGCAGATGGGCAGGCCGCCCAGCGCCCTGTCCGACCAGACCCGCGCGCTCCTTCTCCAGTACCCCTGGCCCGGCAACGTGCGCGAACTGCGCAACGTGGTGGAGCAGGTGGTGAACCTGGGCGAGGAGGCCCTCCCCGACCTGGAGCCAGCCCAGGACGGGCAGCGCAAGGGGGCGGACCTGGACCTGCCCTTCAAGGAGGCCAAGGAGCACCTCATCGAGGTCTTCGAGCGCGACTACTTGAAGAACCTCATCGAGCGCTGCGAGGGGAACATCTCCCGGGCGGCCCGTGAGGCGGACATCGATCGTGTCTACCTGCGGAAACTTCTGCGCAAACACGATCTGGATCCGTCGGGGGACCCTTAACACGGGGCGGCAACCCAGGTAGGATGGCATCCCCCATCCCCTCCAGGAGACCTCCCCTTGAGCGTGACCCTTCCCCCCAGCCTCCAGCGTCCCGTCCAACCTCGCGTGGAGGTGACGCCGTCCAACCAGAAGCCGCAGGTGGCAGCGCAGCAGGCGGAGCTGCCCCCGGCGAAGGTCGTCACCTCGGTGGAGAACGCGCCGACGGCGGTCCAGACCGAGCAGGCCACGGACGCCTTCGCGGCGCAGGAGGCCATCCAGATGCTGCAGGGCTGGGCGAGCCGCTTCGCGTCGGGCGCGGGCGCCGCTCCCGAGGCGGACGCGCTGCGCGTGGGCCTGGCGGGGGCTCCCCAGGAGCCGGCGCCGCAGATTGGCGACTGGGAAGACGACGCGTCGGTGGTCCAGCAGACCAAGGACAAGAACTGCGGCGCCGCGGTGGCGGTGATGCTGGGCAACGAGAAGGGCACCGGCAAGGCGCAGGGCGCGTCGGACACGGAGAAGATGGACGCGCTGGATTCGCGCTTCACCGACGGCGACGGCACGACGCCCATCGAATTGTCCAACATGCTCGCCAACCAGGGCGTGAAGGTGACGGAGTCCTCGTCCAAGCTGGACAAGGACGTCCTGGACAGCGCGCTCAGCCGTGATGGCAAGGCCGCGGTGCTGGTGGACTCCGCCAAGGTGGACCCCAAGGCGAAGGGCGGCGAGAAGGGCCAGGCGCACTGGGTCACCGTCGAAGGCAAGGACGACCAGGGCCGCTACAAGGTGAAGGATCCGGGCACGGGCAAGAGCGTCAAGATGGACGCCGACAAGCTCGCGGACGCCGTGGACACCAGCCTGCGGGAGCACCAGACGGGCGGCATGGTCATCGTCGAGGGCGCCAACGGCGCTTCCGAGGCGGACATCGTCGGGGAGAGCAACGCCAAGGTGGCGACGCTCGCCAACGAAGAGGGCGGCGGCTCTCGCGCCATGGCCAACTTCGGGCGCGAATCCTCCTAAGGACGGACGCCTCCCATGCTCCTGCCCAAGTACATCCGCCACGGTCCGCTGCGCATCGCCCTCCCTGAGGGGTGGTTCGATGCCAGCCACATCGTGGCGGTGGGTCCGGAGGAGGACGGCTTCCGCGCGAACCTCGTCGTGTCGCTGGAGCCCGCCGTCCCCCGGGAGACGCTGGAGCAGTTCGCCGCGCGCATGCTGGAAGGCGTGCGCGGGGCGCAGGACTTCCGCCAGGTGTCACAGAAGAAGGCCACCTTCGGCGCCAACGCGGGCGTGCTGCGCGAGTACACCTTCCGGATGGAGGCGCTGAGCCTCGCGCAGCTCCAGTTCTACGTGCTGCGCGAACAGGTGGGCTTCACCTTCACGTACACCCAGCGCGCGGACCGGCTGGCCACGACGCGCGCCGAAGCGGAGTCGCTGCTCGCGTCGGTGACGTTGGATTCGATGGCGGACCTGTCGCTGCGTCCCACGTTCCGCACCTGAAGTCCCGGGGCCCACCCGGGCGACAGCGCCCGGGCTCCACTTCAGGACTTCAGACGACCAGGTGCTCCACGACGCGCAGCCGCAACAACTGGCGCGCCAGCTCCTGCACCTGCTCCACCTCCTGCTGACCCAGCGCCTTGCGCAGCGCGAGCTTCATGTCCGTGGACGCGCGCAGCAGCAGGCTTCGCACCTGGGCGTTGCTGAGCATGGGGTTGAGCCGCCGCAGGTGGCCTACGAGCGAGCCCAGTTGCGCCAGGGTGAGGCCGGCCACCATCACCTGCGTGGTGGACCCTTCGTCCGGGCTCTGGCTGATGGCCAGCATCCACGGCGACATGAGCATCGAACGGGTGAACTCCCGCTCACACGTCACGCCCAGCCGCGCGCACTCCTCCACCAGCGGGCCGGTGTCGTGGCCGGAGATGACGGGCTGGATGCGGGCGGCGTCGTACTTCTGGAGGACCGCGTCGTATTGCTTGCGCACTTCGATGCCTGGAGGCGTGCGCACGAACTCCTTGAAGGCTTCGCGCACCTCGGTCCGGAGCGCCTTGAGCATCCCGGCGTCGTCCACGACGGGGGACTCGCCCAGCGCCAGGGCCAGGTACTGCCGGTCCTCGGGGACCGCGTTCGCGGACTTCCACCACTCGTAGGAGACGGAGCTCTCGCTCAGGACGATGGGCAGGGTGACGACGCCCGCACGGCCCGGATTGGCGAGGAAGTTGGTGAGCTTCATCACCACCTCGGAGAGTCCCCGGTGCAGCCGGTTGAGCAGGGCCACGCGCAGCCGCGCGCGGCTCTCCGCGGCCTCCTTCGCGGCATTGGGGGACTGACCGTCGGTGGCGGTGCGCTCGCGGGGCGTGTCGGACGCCGGGGTGGGGAGCTGCCGCGCCAGCGAAGGGGCGACGTCCACCTGGGGGGCCAACTGCTGGGGCTGCGGCGCCGCCGTCGGGGTGGGGACGGGCGGCTTCTCCACCATGCCCCCGAACCCGGCGCTGCCAGCGCCGCGCTGGGTGCTGGGCGCCATCCCGTCCTTCTGCTGGGCGCTTTTCGCGGCGTCTCCGCCACCGCCGCGCCCGGCTTCCCCGGCCCGGGCGGACGTGCCCTCCTGACCCTGGGATTCCTGGGCGCCACCCTTGGCGGAGGTGCCCTTGGCGGAGCCGCCCTTCGCGGCGCCACCCTTCGCGGAGGCCTTGCCGGAGGACGCCTTGCCTTCGGAGGGCTTCGCTTTTTCGCCCGGTCCTTCCTCCTTGAGACCTCGAGCGGGCAGGCCGCCCGGTCGGGGGAGGTTGGGAGGAAGGCGGACGCTCATGGGACGGTGCCTCTAGGGGGAGGGACTCAGGCCAGGTTCTTCATGTGCACGACGAGGTTGCTGTCGTTGCTGCCCAGCGTGCTCGCGTCGTCGGTGGGGATGACGTAGCCCTGATCCGCGCCGACGTGCTTGCGGAAGAAGTCTACCACCTCCGAATCCTGCACGTTGGACGTGGTGCTCTTCTTGATGCCGTACGCCTGCCCGTCCGCACCCTTGGCCTTCACGGAGTCCGGGGCGGAATCCAGCAGGTTCTTCATCGTGCCCGACAGACGGCCACCGCTCTCCGGCTGCATGGTCATGGAGGCGTTGTGACCCTCGATGTAGCTGACGTCGTAGTAGGTGTTCCCGTGCCCGCCGTCGAACTTCACTTCACCGAGCGTCGCGTTCTTGCCGTCGCCCGCGTCGCTGCGGAAGTTGCCGGACCAACCGTCCGGGAACTGCACCGTCTTCGTCTCACCCGGCTTGAGGGTGACGGAGTCCACGGCCTTGTCGCCCGCGTTCGGGGTGAAGTTCACCTTCATCGGCGTGGTGCCGTCGTTGACCAGGGTCATGGTGTTCTTGCCCTTCGAAGCGCCCTGGGACTGGGAAGCGCCCTGGGGGCCCGCGACGGCCGGCTCCTTCTGCGCGGCGGGAGCGGGCGCCGGGGTCGGGGCCGGGGCGGAGTCACCCGCGACAGCCTGCTGCTGCGGCATGGCCGCGTTCACGGCGGGCTGCTCACCGCCGAAGGCCGCGCCCTCGCCGCCCAGGTCCGGCACGCCGCCTTCCAGGGACGCGCCCTCGCCGCCCAGGTCCGTCACGCCGCCGTCGAAGGAGTCCGCGCCCAGGCCCATCTGGCCGCCATTCGGACCGACGACGCCCGTGTTGCCCGGCGTTCCCTGCGCGCCGCCCAGGCCCTCGCCGCCGAGGATCTTCGACAACTCGCCCAGCACCTGGAGCGCGAGCATCTGGCCCAGCTTCTCCATGCCGCCCTTGCCCGCGCCGCCCACCGAGTCGAATCCATCCTGCTGCAGCAGGCCCTGGAGCGCGCCGCCCAGCCCCGCGCCGCCCGTCAGCGAGTCCGCCGCGACCGGCGAGGGCCGCTGGATGGGGGACGCCAGCTCCGGGGCCTGGGTGCGGGTGAGGGAGGGGCTGGGAACGGACGACTTGGAGATGGGGGAGAGCGCCATGGCGATGTTCCTCGAAAGAAGAGCAGGTCGGTGGGGGAGGCACCGACCGCGTCGGCTGATGTGGGGGGCTATAGCAGGGGGCGTGCCAGCGTCTGTCCAAGCTCCCCTGCTGCGACAAGTCCCCGGGATTGCTCGCGAAGTCCTGGGGGACGGGGCCGTGGAGAAGGGCCTGGAGGCCCGCGCCCTGATGACTGTGGTTGGTCCCTGATGTCTGGCGTCATCAGGCCCGGGCCCCCAAAGAAACAAACCCGGGCCTCCACCGTGGAGGTGGAAGCCCGGGTCGTGGGGGAGGGGGGATGTCGGGAGAGCGCTACGCCACGGCGTCGTGGGTCTCGTCGACGCCCTGGTAGTGGTAGGGGCCGCCTTCGTAGGGGGTGATGGCGTCGTCCGCCTTCTTGGTGCAGGCCGCGGCGGTGGGGTCGAAGGCCTGCCACTTGCCGTCGTCGCCCTTGAACTCGACCCAGGCGTGACCGCCCTCGGCCGTCTTGCCGAAGACGACGTGGGCCTCCACGCCCTCCTTCTCGAAGCGCTGCTCCGCTTCGATGGCCATGTCCACGCAGACGCCGGCCTTCGACGTGTCGAAGTTCGAGGCGTTGTCCATGGCGCTCTGCCACGACTTGCCGCCGGTGTAGTCGTACTTCCACGACGTGGCGTCCTTGGCGATGTCCTGCGCCACCGCCTCCGCGCCCTTGCCGGAAGCGGGGCCCTTCGCGTCCTGCGTCGCAGGCGTGGGGGCCGCGGCCTGGGGCGGCACGCTCTTCTGCTGCACCGCCGGCGTGTTCCGGGGGGCCGGCTGGGACTTCTGGGCGGAGAGGCCCTGGGCCTTCGACGGCTCGAAGCTGTCGCGTTGGTAGGCCTGCTGGAACGGCTTCGGTGCCGCCTGCTTCGAACCACCGAGGCTCTCCGAGAGGCTCTGGATGTCCTTCTGGGACACGCCCAACTGCTTCAACAGGGACGACAGCTCCGGGAGAAGCTTGCCCAGACCCTGTGCCTGCGGTCCGACCCCACCACAGCCCTGAGCGACACCGGAGGGACGCTGCGCGAAGGAGCGGGCGACAGACGGACGGGAGAGCGGGGCGAGCGCCATGGGGCAGGTCCTCGAAGGCAGGTGAAGGCCGACGTGCATCGGCGGGATGCAGGGGGCTAGAGCACGGCCTGTGCCAGCCCTGGTGCATGCTTCACGAAGACCCAACCCTTTGAGATTCCATGTCGCGCGCCCATGGGACACCCGCGACAGGTCCCGTCACCTGATGACGGGGGTTCGCTGGCCGATGTCTGGCGTCATCACCCCGGGACACCGGCCCTGCGCCCCGCGCCTACCGGGGAGGATTGACGACCACGTAGGTGACGTCGCTGCCGGCGTAACGGGGCTGGTACCAGGTGTCTCCGCAGTTCTGGTACGCCACGTTGCCGACCACGGTGGTGGTGCAGGACGGTGGAATCGAGTGCACCACCGAGCCGACCGCCAGGGCCGTGACGGTGGCGGCCGCGGCCACTCCGGCCGCCGTCGCGACGGGATGGTCGTAGTGGTTGTCGTAGTGATTGTCGACGTGGACATCGACGTCGCGGTGCACGTCCACGTCGCGGTGCACGTCCACGTCGTGGTCGCGGTGCACGTTGGTGTTCACGCTGGTCCGCGTGGTGTTGTGCACCGAGCGGGCTTCCGCGCTCCCGGAGAACACCCCGAGCGCGGCGACGAGTGCGAAAGCCTGGAGGCTCTTGAAGGGACGCATGGCTAACGGCTCCTGTTGGGAGAGGTCCGGCCGGCCCGCGTCCGGGTGTCCTCGAAGGCGATGCGGTGGGCGTCCTTCGGCGGGTTGAAGTCGAACACCGTCTCATCGAAGGAGGGCTTCAGGTTCCAGTCGAGGAGCGCGACGTGCTGCGGTTGCGACGGCTCCTGGACGCTGGTGATCACCAGCTTGCGGGGCACGGGCCGGTCCCCCTTTTCAATCCAGACCTGCCAGTCCACGTCACCCTGCCGGAAGGCGTACTGGTCCGTGGCCACGCCCTCGACGGTGGCAGGCCCCACATAGAGGGCGGACTGGAGCTTGCGGACGCTGGCCTTGTCGGTGCCCCAGTGGAAGAGGTCGACCAGCGGCAGCTCGACGCCGTAGCGCTGCTCGGCGGCCTCCAGCGTCTTCGCCAGGGTCGGAGGCGCGTCGAACGACGCGTAGAAGCCGGAGCCCGGTCCATTCACCGTGAAGCGCTTGCCGTCATAGAAATACTGGCGCTGCTTCAGGTCGGACGCGCTGTCCACGCGGAGGCGGTCCGGACGCCGCGCGCGGATGTCGGCGGTGCCGGAGAACTGGATCTTCTGACCATTGTCGAGGATCTCATCCGTGGTCGTCCGCGCGGTGACCTCGAACGTCCGCTGTTCGCGAAGGAAGGTCCCCATGCGCTCCAGCGCGGCGACGGCCTGGGGCTCCACCGTGGGCGCTGTCCTCGCGGTCTTCTGCGCGGGGGCAGGCACGGCGAGCGCTGGCGAACCCACGCCCAGCACGCTGCCAGCGCAGAGCCCCCAGACCGCCAACCGCTTCCATCGACGCCTGTCATTCGTGAGCAGTCGCACGGCTGTCTCCCCTTTTCCCAGAGGTCGATCCATGCATCCGACCTCCGCGACATGGAGACGTTGGACCCGCGTCCAAGGACAGACAAGCGCGGGCGGCCGACGGAATCAGCCCCCGTTCCAGTGCACGGGCGACACAAGAAAACGGCCCCTCTCCAACAGGGAGAGAGGCCGGAAGACTTCAAGGCCCTACCGTCAGGCCCTTCGGACGGTGGCCGATCGAATGGCCCGGAGGATCAACAGCAACACCACCGCTCCGATGAACGCCACGAAGATGGTGCCCGCGAGCCCGCCGAACGGAGCGCTCGTGCCGAGCGCGCGGAAGATGAAGCCGCCCAGGAACGCGCCGACCACGCCGACCACGATGTCGCCCACCACGCCGTAACCGCCACCCACCACCGCGGACGCGAGCCACCCGGCGATGAGGCCGATGACCGCCCACAACAGGATTGCTTCCAAGCCCATGTCATTCCCCCTTCGCAAACGGATGGAAGCAACATGGGCACGATGCCTTCCAGATGCTCGCCCCACCCCCCAGGACGATGCTTCTCCTCCTCGAAGGACGGACTTCCAGGCCCTGCATCGTTCAGCATCGGACGCACGCTGGTTTCAGCAGAAACAACGCGGGGCAAAACGCCCCATTTTGACGTTGTCCACGCGCTCTGATGGCATCTGTTGAACACCGCGCCGCCAAGGCGGCAGGGAGTTCGCCGTGTCCGTGAAGCGCATCTTTGAATCCGCTGGAGCGTCGTTGTGTTTCGACCGTGAGTCCTACCGGTGCCGCCACACGCTCGTGGGGCATCCCGCGCTGGAGCTGGAGAACCTGGCGGGCGTGGTGCAGCGCCTGCCGGCCGACAACGTGTTCTTCAGCTCCGGCCTGCTGCCCAAGGACGCGGACTTCGACCGCGCGCACGTGGACCACCGCACCGGGCTGTCGTTGAAGGACACGGTGGAGAACATGATGACAAGCCATTCGTACATCATGCTTCGCGCGCCGGAGCAGGACCCCAGCTTCAAGGACTTGTTCCGCTCCCTGCTCGCGGAGGTGGAGTCGCTGATGCAGGCGCAGGGCGTGGGCCACACCGCCGTGGATCCGATGCTCTACCTGTTCATCGCGTCGCCCGGCAGCGTCACGCCCTTCCACCTGGACCGCTACTCCACGCTGTTGATGCAGTTCCGGGGGCGCAAGGCGGTGCACATCTCGCCGGCGTGGGATGAGCAGGTGGTGCCCGCGCGGGACCTGGAGTCCTTCGTCGCGCGCTCCGGCTCGAAGGTGAGCTACCGGGAGACCTTCGACGCGACGGCGACGCGCTACGAATTCGGCCCCGGCGACGCGCTGCACATCCCCTTCGTGGCGCCGCACTACGTGAAGAACGGCATGGACGACGTCTCCGTGTCGCTCTCCATCATCTTCAACACCCGCGAGACGGCCCGCCACCTGCGCGCGCTGCGAGCCAACCACGCGCTGCGAACGCGCCTGGGACGCGTGGGCTACCGGCCCGTGCCGGTGAACCGCTTCCTGCCGCTGGACCACATGAAGAGTGGCATGGAGCGCGTGGTCCGCCGGGCGCGGCAGCTGCTCCCCGCCTGATTCCCCCGGGGTCCCGGAGGCGCGCGGACAGTGTCTGTGCGCCTCCACCTGTGACCGGCCCGTGCTCCGCTTATCGTGTGAGCCATGGCCAACGACGTGTTCATCACCAGCCTTGGGAAGTTCCTCCCCGGCCCACCCATTTCCAACGACGAGATGGAGGACCACCTCGGCAGGGTGCGGGGCAGTCCCTCCCGCGCGCGCAGCCGGGTGCTCTCCCAGAACGGCATCACCCACCGCCACTACGCCATCGACCGCGAGCAGAGGACGCTCTTTCGCAACTGGGACCTGGCGGTCCACGCCATCCATGACGCGCTGTCGCGCTCGCCCATCACGCTGCAGGAGATGGATCTGCTCGTCACCGGCAGCACGCAGGGCGACCTGGTGCTCCCCGGCTTCGCCAGCCAGGTGCACCGGGCGCTCGGAGGGCCCGCGTGTGAAATCGCGTCCCTGCACGGCATCTGCTCCAGCGGCATGCAGGCCTTGCGCATGGCGTCGCTCCAGGTGGCCACGGGCGTGTCGAAGCGCGCGGTGGTCTGCGCCAGCGAACTGGTCAGCCGTCTCATCAAAGCCCGCCACTACGAAGAGGTCGCCGGAGACGGGCCCGTGCCCTTCGACGCGGAGTTCCTGCGCTGGATGCTGTCCGACGGCGCGGGCGCGGCGGTGGTGCAGGACACGCCGCACCCGACGCGCCTGTCCCTCAAGGTGGAGTGGATGGACATCCGCTCGCACGCGAACCGGCACGAGCTGGGCATGTCCGTGGGAGCGAACCGCGCGCCGGACGGAGGCTTCGGCCCCAGTTGGCTCGACGCGCCCTCCGTCACGGAGGCCGCGTCCCAGGGCTTCTTCAACATCAAGCAGGACATCCGCCGGCTGGAGTCGCTGGTGGCGCTGGGCGTGGACGGCTTCTTCGCGCTGATGGACCAGGGGCGCATCAAGCCGGAGGAGCTGGACTGGTTCTGCATCCACTACTCGTCCCACTACTTCAAGCAGCCCATCGTGAAGCTGCTGGAGAAGGGCGGCGTGCGCATCCCGGAGGAGCGCTGGTTCACCAACCTCTCCACGCGGGGCAACACCGGCTGCGCGTCCATCTTCCTCATGCTGGAGGAGCTGGTGAACGAGGGGAAGGCCCGCCCGGGGCAGCGCATCTTCTGCATGGTCCCGGAGAGCGGTGGCTTCATCACCTGCTACGCCATGCTCACCGTCGTGGGCCCGGAGCGCGCCGCGCCGGCGGTGGGCCTCCAGGCCGCGCTTCCGGAAGCAGGCCCGCTGCCGCTCACCCCGAAGGTAGATGGCGATCCGCTGCGCGAGAAGCTGGTGCGCGAACTGACGCACGTCTGGGTGGACTTCGAATCCAGCCTGAACCAGGTGCCGCTCTTGTCGAAGCTGAACCGGGGCGTCTTCACCGTGGAGGACTACCAGTCGCTGCTCATCAACCTGCGTCAGCAGGTGGTGGAGGGCTCGCGGTGGATCGCCCGCGCGGCGTCCAGCATCACGGCGGACCACCTGGCGCTGCGCTCGTCCTTCATCCACCACGCCCGGGACGAGCACCGGGACTACGAGATGCTGGAGCGGCACTACGTGTCGGTGGGCGGCTCGAAGGAGGCCATCACCCGCGCGCCGAAGAACATCGGCAGCGAGGCGCTGTCCGCATGGATGTTCCAGCGGGCCAGCCAGGAGAACCCGTTCGACCTCTTGGGCGCGATGTTCATCATCGAGGGCCTGGGCAACCGGGTGGCGCGCCGCTGGGGCACGGCCATCAAGGACCAACTGGGCCTGACGGACGACCAGGTGCGCTTCTTCCTGTACCACGGGGACAACGACGCCACGCACCTGGACCGGCTGGACGGAGCGCTGGCCTCCGGCATCCTCACGCCGGAGCTGGCGGAGCGCATCGTGAAGACGGCGAAGGTGACGGCGCGGCTGTATCGGTTGCAGTTGGAGGAACTGGGCAATGTCTGAGCCCCTGCACCCGCTGTGGCTGATTCCCTTCTGCGCGGGCTACTTCCTGCTCGCGGGGCTGGCCATCAATGTCGCCTACCACCGGGTGTTGTCGCACCGCTCGCTCAAGCTCAACCGGTGGCTGGAGCGGTTGTTCGTGACGGTAGGGCTGCCGGCGGGGACGCCCATCCAGTGGGCGGGCAACCACCGCTGGCACCACTCGCACACGGACGTGGCGGGGGATCCGCACTCGCCCGTGCTGGACGGGTTCTGGTGGGCGCACGTGGGCTGGTACATCGGCACGCGCAACCCGGGGGTGTGCTTCCTGTACTCCGTGGCGGGGCCGCTGCGGGTGCTCTACGACGGGTGGCACCGGCCGCGCAGCAACCTGCAATACAACCACCTGGCGAAGGACGTGGCGGCGGACCCCTGGTATGCCTTCGTGAGCCGGCCCGGGCCGTACGCGGTTCTCTGCCTGCTCCACGTGCTGGCCCTGGTGGGGGGCGGTCAGGCGCTCTTCGGGCCGGCTCACGAAGGCATACCAGGGGTCCGCC
>SECN01000419.1 GCA_004173515.1 Myxococcaceae bacterium
GGCGCGGAGGGCCTGTCGAAGCTGTCCGCGTCGCACCCGGGCTGGGACGTCGCGCCGGAGCGGATGGCGCTCTATGGCCAGTTCGTGCGCGGCCACGTGCGCTCCACGCTGGAGAAGCTCTTCCCGTTCACGCACAGGGCGGTGTCGGCCGCCGCGTGGGATGCGCTGGTGGAAGGCTACACGCACACCCGGCCCGCGCGGCACTACGAGCTCAACCGGGTGGGAGAGGGCTTCGCGCCCTTCGTCGCGGACGCCACGCAGGCCCGGGGACTCCCCCCATTCCTGTCCGCGCTGGCGCGCTTCGAGTGGACGGACTTCGCCGTGTTCGCCTCCGAGGAGGTCGTTCCCGAAAGCGTGGAGCGCCTGACGCCCAACCCCACGCTTTCGGTGCTGGAGCACCCCTACCGGCTCTGCGCCTTCGTGCGCGCCCAGGACGGCGGCGCCGCACCGGCCGCCGGTGACGAGCTGGCGCTCTTGTGGCGCCACCCGGAGGCGCTGGTGACGTACTACATGGCCGCCACGCCGCCCGCGCTGCTGGTGCTGAAGATGGCCGTGGAGGGCCTGTCCGAGGAGGCCGTCGCCCAGGCCACGGGGATGGCCGCCGCGGACGTCCACGCGGAGGTGGTGCGCTTCGCGAAGGACGGGCTGGTGCTGCGTCCGGCGGAGTAGGGCGGGCCAGGGCAGGACGTTCCCCTCCAACAGGAGGCAGGCGGGCGTGATGCTTCGCGCTGGCCTCCGGGGCCCGGTCGGGGGGAAGAATGGGGGGACGTCGTTTCCCTCCGTGAGGTCCCCGCCATGCGCGTCATCAATTTCAACGCCGGTCCTGCCGGCCTGCCCCTGCCGGCCCTCGAGCAGGCCCGCGACGAGCTGCTCGACTTCCACGGCACCGGCATGTCCGTCATGGAGCACAGCCACCGGGGCAAGGACTACGAGGGCGTCCACGACGAAGCCGTCGCGCTGCTCACGGAGCTTCTGGGCATTCCGGACACGCACCAGGTGCTGTTCCTCACCGGCGGCGCGTCCCAGCAGTTCGCCCAGGTGCCGATGAACTTCCTCACCCCGGGCGCCTCCGCCGACTACCTGATGACGGGCGTCTGGAGCGAGAAGGCCCTGGACGAGGCGAAGTACTACGGCTCGCCGCGCATCGCGGCCACCACCGTGCAGGCGGACAAGCGCTATCAGCGTGTCCCGAAGCCGTCCGAGTTGCGGCTCGACCCCCAGGCCGCCTACGTGCACCTGACGAGCAACAACACCATCTTCGGCTCGCAGTGGCACACCTTCCCGGACGTGGGCCGCGTGCCGCTGGTGGCGGACATGAGCTCCGACTTCCTGTGGAAGCCCACCGACGTGAGCCGCTTCGCGCTCATCTACGCGGGGGCGCAGAAGAACCTGGGCCCCTCCGGCGTCACGCTCATCCTCGCGGCGAAGGACTTCATCGCGAAGGGCCGCAAGGACATCCCCAAGTACTTCCGCTACAGCACCCACGCGGAGAACAACTCGCTCTACAACACGCCCCCCACGCTGGCCATCTACCTGGTGCGCAACGTGCTCCAGTGGGTCAAGGGGCTGGGCGGCCTGCCCGCGCTGGAGAAGCGCAACCGCGAGAAGGCGGACGACCTCTACGGCGCCATCGACCGGAATCCCGGTTTCTACCGGGCCCCCGTGGAGCGCGAGTCCCGTTCAGTGATGAACGTCGTGTTCCACCTGCCCACGGAGGAGCTGGATGCGGCCTTCATCGCCCAGGCGAAGCAGGCCGGCATGGTGGGCCTCAAGGGGCACCGCACCGCCGGAGGCATCCGCGTGTCGCAATACAACGCGGTTTCGCCGCAGGACGTCAAAACGCTGACGTCCTTCATGGATCACTTCGTGAAGATGCACGGGTAGGCTGCCGTCGACATTGCGCAGGACAACCTGGAGGCATTCCATGAAGAAGACGCTGACCGCCGTGCTGCTGTCGCTGACCCTCGCCGCGCCCGTGATGGCCAAGGAGATCGCCGGGGTGAAGTACCCCGAAACCGCGACGGTGGACGGCAAGGAGCTCAAGCTCAACGGCGTCGGCCTGCGCAAGAAGGCCATCTTCAAGGTCTACACCGTGGGCCTGTACCTGGAGACGCCGTCGAAGGACGCCGCCCAGGTGCTCAACGCGGATGAGATCAAGCGCGTGCGCATGTTCATGAAGCGCGACCTGAAGAAGGACCAGATCACGGAGGCCATCGAGAACGGCTTCAAGAAGAACGCCGGCGCGAACCTGCCCAAGCTCCAGGCCCGCCTGGACGCCTTCAAGGCCGCCATCCCCGCGGAGATCAAGGAAGGCGAGGAGCTGATCCTCACCTACGTGCCGGGAAAGGGCACCAACGTGCACACGAAGGAGAAGTCCATCGACGTGGAGGGCAAGGACTTCGCGGACGCGCTCTTCTCCGTGTGGCTGGGCAAGGACCCCGTGGACGACGGTCTGCGCGACGGCATGCTCGGCAAGGACTGAGCTTCCAGCCGTCCTCTTTCCGCATCCCTGACGCCCCGCGAGGGCCCTCCCGCACCGGAGGGCCGTTTCGCGGGGCGTCGCCGTTTCGGGGCCGTCCGGTTGCTTCAAATGGTGGACAGCGCGGGGCGTCATGGCGGTTCGCGTGCAGTTGCCGCTGGAATGCCCTGGCAGGTCGGGCGTTGATGCGCGCCTGAGACAACCCCACCCCTCGTTCGCGTTGGAGAACGTTGTGAAGCGTCTGGCCCTGTTCGCTGCCTCCTGTGTCCTTGGCGCCGCCTGCAAGACGGCGGAGCCCGCCCCCGAGCCGTCCCGGGCCTCCACGCCGGCCCCCGTGGCCGCCTCCGCCGAGCCTTCCCCGGGCGCCGCCACCCCGGCGCCCGCCGCCTCCGTGCCCCCGGGTGAGCGGCAGATGCCCCCCGGCCTGGACGCCGCGGTGATGGACGCGTCCGCGAACCCCTGTGACGACTTCTACGCCTACGCCTGTGGCGGCTGGCTGAAGACCACGGAGATCCCCGCCGAGCGCGCGCGCTGGAGCCGGGGCTTCGAGACCGTGGCCGAGCGCAACCAGTTGGTGCTGCGCGACATCCTCACCCGCGCCGCGGAGGGCAAGGGCGACGGCTCGCCGGACGACAAGCTGCTGGGCGCGTACTACGGCGCCTGCATGGACGAGCCGCAGCTGGAGAAGTCGCTGCCCGCCCTGCGCACGCACCTGACGAAGCTCACCTCGCTCAAGAGCCCGCAGGACGTGGCGTCGGCGGTGGCGTGGCTGCACGCGCGCGACGTGAACGCGCTGTTCCGGGTGGGGTCGGATCAGGACCAGAAGGACTCCACGCAGGTCATCGCCGTGGTGGACGCGGGCGGGCTGGGCCTGCCGGACCGCGACTACTACCTGAAGTCCGACGTGAAGATGCGCGAGGCGCGCGCCGCCTACCAGGCGCACGTGCAGAAGGTGTTCGAGCTGCTGGGTGACGCGCCCTTCATGGCCAGCCGCAAGGCCACGGGCATCCTCGCCATCGAGTCGCGGCTGGCCGCGGCGTCGCTCCCCAAGGAGGAGCGCCGGGAGCCGGAGAAGGTCTACCACCGGCTGGAGCGCCAGGGCCTGAAGCAGCTGGCGCCCGGATTCCAGTGGGACACGTACTTCGCGCAGGTGGGCCTGCCCCCGGGCGAAGCGCTCAACGTGACGCAGCCGAAGTTCTTCTCGGAGGTGTCCGCGCTGGTGCGCCAGCAGCGGCCCTCCGACATGGGCCCGTACCTGTCCTACCACCTGGTGAAGAACGTCCAGACGGCGCTGCCCAAGGCCGTGCGCGACGAGTTCTTCCGCTTCGAGTCCACGGTGCTCACGGGCGCCAAGGCGGACCTGGCGCGCTGGAAGAAGTGCGTGGACGCCACGGACGAAGCGCTGCCGCACGCGCTCGCCCGGCCCTTCATCGCGAGCACCTTCGGCGCGGACGGCAAGGCCACCACCCTGGACATGGTCCAGCAGATTGAGCAGTCCTTCGAGCGCAACCTGGGCACGCTCACGTGGATGGACGCGGACACCAAGGCGCAGGCCCTGGCCAAGGTGCGGAAGATCACCAACAAGATCGGCTACCCGGACCAGTGGCGCAGCTATGAGGGCCTGGAGATCAAGCCCGACGCGTTCCTGGACAACGCCCTGGCGGCGGACGCCTTCGAGCAGGCGCGGCAGCTGCGCAAGGTGGGCAAGCCGGTGGACACCACCGAGTGGTTCATGTCGCCGCCCACGGTGAACGCCTACTACAACGCGGCCACCAACGAGATTGTCTTCCCCGCGGGCATCCTCCAGCCGCCCTTCTTCAACCGGGACGCGGCGGCGCCGGTGAACTTCGGCGCCATGGGCATGGTGGTGGGCCACGAAATCACCCACGGCTTCGACGACGAGGGCCGCCAGTTCGACGCGGACGGCAACCTGCGCACGTGGTGGACCCCGGCCTCCGACAAGGCCTTCCGCGAGCGCGTGGCGTGCGTGCGCCAGCAGTACGACGGCTACACGGCGGTGGACGAGGTGAAGGTGAACGGGAAGCTCACCCTGGGGGAGAACGTGGCGGACCTGGGCGGGCTGAAGCTGGCGTACGCGGCGATGGAGGCCTACCTGGCCAAGCACCCGGACCAGGCGGCGAAGGCGGCGTCGTACCGCTTCACGCCCGGGCAGCAGTTCTTCCTCGCGCACGCGCAATCGTGGTGCTCGAAGATTCGTAATGAGGCCGCGAGGCAGCGGGCGATGACGGACTCGCACTCGCCCGCGTTCCTGCGCGTCAACGGACCGGTGACGAACCTGCCGCAGTTCCAGCAGGCGTTCTCCTGTCAGGCGGGGACGAAGATGGTCGCCCCCGCTGCGAACCGTTGTGAGGTCTGGTAAGGCTCCAGCCCTGTTACCGGGAGGACGGCATGTCAATCTGCTCGTGGCTGGTGTTGGGTGGTATCGCGGGGTGGCTGGCCAGCATCATCAAGGGCACCAATGCCCGGATGGGGATGTTCGCCAACATCGTCGCCGGCGTCGTGGGTGCGATGCTGGGCGGCTGGGTGTTCAGCTTCTTCGGAGGCGGGGGCGTGACGGGGTTCAACCTGTACTCGCTGATGGTGGCCACCGTGGGCGCCGTCATCCTGCTGTCCCTGCTGCAACTCATCCGGAAATAGCCCGCGCCTAGAAGAGCGACAGTTGGGCGGAGGTGGATGGACGCGTCGGACGCCGGAAGGTGTCCGGCGCGTTTTCCGTGATGGAGGAGGCGCGCATGCCCACCTTGCGCGCCGACGTCGCGAAGAGCTGGTGGATTGTTTGTGCGTACAGGCCCTCGCCGCGCATGCGGTGCTTGAAGCGGCTGTCGGTGAGCTCCCCGCCGCGCGTCTCGCGGATGCGGTGCAGCACCCGGTCCGCGCGCAGGGGCAGCTTCGCGCGCAGCCGCTCCTCGAACACCTGCTGTACGGGGCCGGGCAGCCGCAGCAGCGTGTAGTGCGCGCGGGTGGCGCCGGCCTCGCGCGCGGAGGTGAGCACCCGCGCGATGTCCTCGTCGTTGAGTCCGGGGATGATGGGCGCCACGGACACCGCCACGTCGATGCCGGCCTCCGACAACTTCCGGATGGTGCCCAGCCGCCGCTTCGGCGTGGCGACCAGCGGCTCCATGGCGCGCGCCAGCTCCTCGTTGTGGAAGGGGAGGCTGATGCTCACGGACAGCTTGGCCTCACCGGCCAGGCGCTGGAGCACGTCCAGGTCGCGTTCAATCAGCACGCCCTTGGTGACGATGCCCACGGGGTTGCGGTACTCGGCGCAGACCTCCAGGCACTGGCGCGTGAGGCGCAGAGAGGCCTCCAGGGGCTGGTAGCAGTCGGTGACGCCGCTGAAGACGACCGTCTCCCCCTTCCAGGAGGGGCGCTCGAAGGTTTCGCGCAAGAGCTCCGGGGCCTGGGGTTTGACGACGAGGCGCGTCTCGAAGTCGGTGCCCGCGCCGAAGTCCAGGTACTGGTGCGTGGG
>SECN01000420.1 GCA_004173515.1 Myxococcaceae bacterium
CCGTCCCCCACGACGACATGGTCCAGCAGCTTCACGCCCAGCAGTCCCGTGCGGGTGGAGGTGCTGGAGGACACGCATGCCCGGGTGGTGAGGACCGGGACCGGGCAGGCGTGCACGGTGGAGCGCTGGAGGCTGCCGCCGGGCGCTCGCGAGGGGGACATCCTCGTGGACGGCCGCCTGGACCCGGAGCGGACGGAAGCGCTGCGGCGGGAGGTGGCGCGGAAACGGGCGGCGCTGGCGGTTCCACTTCCTCCGGGGCTCGAGCTGTGAGGTGGGGCGCCGGAGCCCACGGACAGGGATAGGCGTTGACGGCCGACCCAGGATGATGAACATGCGCGCGATGCTGGAGTCCCTGCCCTTCCTCGAAGATGCCCAGCGGGGACTGGTGCGGTACTTCGGCCTGTCGGAGTTCCGTCCCGGCCAGGCCCCCGTCATCAATTCCGTGCTCAGCGGCCGCAACACCGTGGTGGTGATGCCCACGGGCGCGGGCAAGAGCTTGTGCTACCAGCTCCCGGCGCTGCTGCTGCCGGGCATCACGCTGGTGGTGTCGCCGCTCATCGCGCTGATGAAGGACCAGGTGGAGCAGCTCACCGCCAAGGGCATCCCGGCCACCTTCATCAACTCGTCGCTGTCGGACCTGGAGCGGGCGGAGCGCCTGCGCAAGCTGCGCGCCCGCGAGTACAAGCTGCTCTACGTGGCGCCGGAGCGCTTCCGCAGCGCCAGCTTCCTGGAGCTCATCACGGAGCTGGGCGTGGAGCTGTTCGCCGTGGACGAGGCGCACTGCATCTCCCAGTGGGGCCACGACTTCCGGCCGGACTACGCGCTGCTGGGACAGGTGCGCAAGCGGCTGCGCCCTCCGCGCACGGTGGCCCTCACCGCCACGGCGACGCCGGAGGTGCGGGACGACATCGTCCGCGTGCTGCTCATGAAGGAGCCCCGCGTGTTCGCCCAGGGCTTCGACCGGCCCAACCTCTTCCTGGACGTGGTGAACGTCAACGGGGACGAGGAGCGCCGGGAGGCCTGCGCGCAGCTGGCCGCGAAGGGCGGCAGCGGCATCATCTACTGCTCCACGCGCAAGGCGGCGGAAGGGATGCACTCCGCGCTGGTGACGCGCAAGGTGCGCGCGGTGCTGTACCACGCGGGCATGGAGGACGACGCCCGCCGCCGCGCGCAGGAGGACTTCATGTCCGCGAAGGAGGCGGTGGCGGTGGCCACCAACGCCTTCGGCATGGGCATCGACAAGTCGGACATCCGCTTCGTCGCGCACGCCAACATCCCCCGGGCGGTGGAGGCGTACTACCAGGAGATTGGCCGCGCGGGCCGGGACGGCAACCCCGCCACGGCGGTGCTGCTGTTCAACCACGCGGACGTGTACACGCAGGAGCGCCTCATCGAGAGCAGCCACCCGTCCGAGTCCGTGCTGTCGGACGTGTGGTCGGCGCTCCAGGGCGTGGAGGAGTTCGACCGGGGCGTGCACGCGCTGGCGGGCATGGTGGGCGCCAGCGAGTTCGAGGTCTCCGCCGCGCTGAAGATCTTCGAGCGCGAGGGCAAGCTGGAGCGCGGCGGTCGCGGCGAGGGCGAGTACGGGCTGACGCTGACCGACAAGGCGCCCACGGCCCAGCCGCACGCGGTGGAGACCCAGCGGCTGTTGCGCTCGCTGCTGGAGACCTTCCCCGTGGGGCGACAGGCCACCACGGAATTGCCCATCCTCGCACGGCGCACGGCGCTGTCGGAGGAGGAGGTCCGGCACGCGCTGGGCCTCTTGGAGAAGGCGGGCGTGGTGCGGGTGCGCAAGCCCTTCGCGGGGCGCTCCATCCGCGCGCTGGAGCGCGTGGCGTTCCGCGACCTGAGCGTGGACCTGAGCCGGGTCCGCACGCAGGAGCGGCATAACCTGCTGATGCTCAAGCGGATGACGGACTACGCGTACACGCCGAAGTGCCGGCGCGCGTTCATCCTGAGCTACTTCGGGCAGGCGGACGCGGCGGCGGTGTGCGGAACGTGCGACCGGTGCGCGGGCAGCATGATGCCCAAGCCGTCCGGGTCCTCCTCGCGCGCCCAGCCCGCCGCCTCCGGCGCGCCGGTGCGTGTCTACAGCGAGCTGGCCTCCACGGAGCTGCGCCGCTGGCGCAAGGACCTGGCGAAAGACCTGGGCATCGCCCCGTTCATCATCTTCAACGACGCGACGCTGCTGGGCATCGCGGCCGAATTGCCGGTGGACCGGGAGTCCTTCCTCGCGGTGAAGGGCACCGGGGAGAGCCGCTGGGAGCGCTTCGGCCCCAAGGTGGTGGAGATCTGCCTGATGGCGCGCGCCGCGGGCCATGAGCCGCAGGTCTCGCCCGTGGCACCGCGCGTGCGCAAATCGAAGCTGCGCCGCACCTCATGAGGCCCGCCGTCAGGCCCGGGGAGGACCACCCCGGTGGCTGGCGGCGCGAAGGACGGCCCACCGCAGCACGCCCATGATGGCGCCCACCACCAGCGCGAGCAGGAAGATGACCGCCACTGTGACGATGCCGAAGAGGACACGCACCCCCAGCTCGGAGATGCGCCCGCTGAAGTACGCCGCGCGCAGCGGCTCCAGGCCGTGAACCAGCTCCAGCGCCCGCGCCGGCAGGGAGTCGAGCGCCATGGACAGGCGTTCGATGGTCTGCGAGCGGGACCTCCGCCGGAGGACCTCCACCACGATGCCCACCAGCAGGTAGAGCACCGACAGCAGGAAGGCGTTGCCCCACATGACCTGCAGCAGGGGGGATGACGGGGGCCGCTCGCGCACGTCGATCACGCTATCTCGACGCCCGACGCTTGAGGAGCGGAAGGGCCTTCTTCACGCGCTTCGCATCCGGGGAGTCCCCGGCGAGCCGCAGGAAGGCTTCGTAGGACTCCACCGCGCGGGGCAGCTCCGCCGTCTCGCGCGCCAGGACGTCCGCCAGCGCCAGGTGCGCCATTCCGTCGGTGGGCTCCAGTTCCACCGCCTTGGCCAGCGCCTCGCGCGCGGGGGCCTCCTGCCGCTGCTTGAAGGCCACCAGTCCCAGCGCCAGGTACGCCCGGCCGTTGAAGGGGGCCAGCTTCACGGCCTCGTCGGCCGCCGCCCGCGCCTCCTTCATCATGCCCGCGCCCAGCAGCACCCGCGCCAGCGTCATCTGGGCGAAGGCCTTGTCCCAGACGGTGGGCGCCCGGTCGGCCAGATCCTGCAGCGTGCGCGACGCGCCCCGGCCTCCACCGGGAAGCTGCGCGTACAGCTCGCCCACGCGGCCGCACGTCGCGTCCGGGCCCTCGCGCCGCGCCGCCGCGAAGGCCGCGTCCGCGCTCTCCACCTGTCCCTGGCGCAGGAAGGCCTGGGCGATTTCGCAGAAGGTGTTGGGGTCCTTGGAGTCCAGCTTGTTGGCGCGCTCCAGCGCCGCGAAGCCGCCCTTCGCATCGCCGTTGCCGAACAGGAGCGCCGCGCGCAGCCGCTGCCCTTCCGCGTCGTCCGGCGCCAGCTTCACCGCGCGGCCCGACGCCCCTTCCGCCTCCTTGCGGCGTCCGGACTGGTACAGCGCCAGCGCGAAGCCCTTCTGCGCCGCCGCGTTGCCCGGGTTGTCCAACTGCCACGCCTCGAACTGCTTCAGCGCCTCCGGCGTGCGGCCCAGCGCCAGGAGCACGCGGCCCAGCGCGTCGCGGGACTCGCCGTGCGCGCCGTTGCGCTCCACCGCCTGCGTCAGCGGCTTGAGGGCCATGTCCGGCAGGCCGCGCGCCAGGAGCAGGCGCCCCAGGGAGCACGCGCCCTCGTAGTCGCGCGGGTCTTTCAGCGCCTCGTCGAACTGGGCCTGCGCCTTGTCGAGCGCGCGCTCGCGCCAGTACACCTGCCCCAGCGCCACGCGCAGGTCGGTGCGCGGCCGCTTGGCCAGCGCCTTCTCCAGGACCTCGCGCGCCTGCGCGCCGTTGCCCTCGTGCGCGTCCGCCAGCGCCAGCACCGCGACGGCCTCCGGCGGATAGCGGTCGTTCACGCGCGTGCGGGCCAGCTCCACGCGGGCCTTCTTCCAGTCTCCCAGCCGCGCGTACGCCGCGCCGCGCACCATCGCCACCTTGCGGCCCCCATCCGCCTCCAGCCGCTGGAGCGCCTCGCGCTCGCGGTCGCGGTCCAGCAGCGTGCGCCCCAGGCCCTCCTTCGCCTCTTCGCTCTTGGGCTGGAGCTTCAACGCGGCCTCGTAGGCCTGCTGCGCCGCTTCCAGCTTGCCGGCGGAGCGGCCCGCGGCCCCGAGCGCCAGTTGGAAGTCCATGGCCAGCGGCCCCTGCGTGCCCTGGGCGAGCAGCGCGCGTGCTTCCTCGTACCTGCCCAGCGCGGACAGCAGCTCGCCGTGCACCAACTGCTGGCGGGGCTTCAGCGCGGGGGGCAGCTTCGGATCCTTCGCCAGCGGCGCCACGTCCGCCAGGGCGGCCTCCAGCTCCTGATCCAGCGCGAGCCGGCTCTCCGCCATGCCGATGCGGGCGGCCGGGTGCTCCTTGGAGGCTTCACGCGCGCGCTTGAACATCTCCAGCGCCTGCGCGAAATCCTCGGAGGCCAGGTAGTAGCCGCCCAGCGACACCAGCGCGCGCACGTTGCCCGGCGACGCCTTGAGCGCCCGGTCGAAGCGGTCCAGGGCCTTCTTCTCGTCCTTCGCCGCCAGCAGCAGGCTGCCCGCGAGCGCGTGCACTTCCGTCACGTCGTCCTGCGAGGCGAGCAGCGCGCGGCGCGTCGACTCATGGCTTCGCTCGTCCGCGACGAGCTCGTTGGTGGCGAGCACCAGGCCACCGAAGCCGTCCTTCACGCCCGGCTTCTCCAGGGCCTCCAGCGCCTGCCGCCGGTCCTCGGAGGCACCGCCGTGGTCCTGGTAGCGCAGCGCGTGCGCATAGGCCGTGAGGGCCCAGCCCTGCGCGCTGGATTCGTCCATGTCGCGCGCGCGGGCGAGCTGCCGGAGCGCTTCATCCAGCGACGCGCCCGTGTCCTGCGCCACCGCGCGCCGGGCCAGCTCCAGCGTCTCCGACAGCGTCTGGCCGCCCTGACGGGAGCGGTAGAGCAGGAAGAAGCCCGCGCTCGCGCCCAGGAAGATGATCGCGACGAAGAGGGCCACGGTCTTCGTGCCGTAGCGCTCCAGGAGGGACTGCTTCGCCCGCTCCTTGGCGATCTTCTCGTGCATCTCGCGCTCGTACTTCGCGGCGAGCGCCTCCGTGTCCTTCGCGTTCGCCGCCGCCTTGTTGCGAGCGGTCGCCGCCGCCAGCTCCGTGGCATCCGGGATGTCGTCCAGCAGCGAGCGCTTGCCGCCCGCCGTCGCCGTCGGAGCCACCGGCGCGGGAGCACGGGCCCGGGCCGCCTCCGGCCCCGGAAGGTTCCCGAGCAGTCCGCCGCCCTGCGACGAAGCAGGCGCGTCCAACGGAGCGTCGGGAAGGTCCGCGAGCATGCCCGACGAGCGTCCGCGACCGGAGCCTGATGCCTGTGCCGCCGGGCCCGCCTGGGTTCCAGAGCCCTGAGCCTCGGCTCCGTCCTGCGCCGCGCGTCCGGCTCCTGAATCCTGGCCCGGATCCGTGGGGCTGCCCGACTCCACGGAGCCACTCCGGGCCTCACGTCCGGAAGGCGGATCCGAGGCCCCGTCGTGCGCCTCACGGCCAGAGCCCGAAGCCTCGCCCTGCGCTCCGCTACCGGAAACCTGATCCGAGGATCCGTCCTGGGCCTCACGTCCGGAAACCGGATCCGAGGCTCCACCCCGGGCCTCACGACCGGAAGCAGAGGCTCCGTCCTGCGCGCCTTGCCCGGAAGCTTGCTCCGAGGCTCCACCCCGGGCCTCACGACCGGAAGCCGCGAGTTCGTCCTGCGCTTCACGTCCGGAAGCCTGCTCACCCGAAGGCTCGGCGCCCGCCCCGGCATCAAGCTCCGCCGGAGCGGGCGCCGAGCCTTCGGGTGAGCAGGCTTCCGGACGTGAAGCGCAGGACGAACTCGCGGCTTCCGGTCGTGAGG
>SECN01000421.1 GCA_004173515.1 Myxococcaceae bacterium
CCGTGAACCGACTGACCTCCGCCCTCTGCTTCGCGCTGCTGGTGCCGGGCCTGCTCCTGGCCGCGCAGCCCCTGCCCCGGCCCGCGGGCGGCGGGGGCGGCTCCTGGGGGGCTTCGCCCTTCGGCGGAGGGACGGCCGCGCCCGCGGGCCGGGGCAGGGGCTGCGCGGCCAGGAGCAGGCCCGGCACCAGCAGCGCGAAGCAGAGGGCGGAGGTCAGTCGGTTCACGGGTGGGGTCCTCGTGGGGAGACGCGAAGGCGCGGCAGCCTAACCGGCCTGCCCCGGGCGCGAAGAGGTGAAGCGCGCGCGTGAACCAGCGGACAGGCGGGCGTACTCCCGTCCCCCGCGAAGCAGGCGCGCGAGGACGCATCCACCCCCGCGCGCTCGAATCTGCTATCGCGGACCTCCCTATGTCGGACCTCACGCTTCCAATGGACAAGGCGGGACGGCGCGAGCAGCTCTCCGTGCTGTTCACCGAGGCGGTGCCCCACAACCACGCGCTCGGCCTGCGGCTGGTGGACGTGGGCACCACGGACGCGACGGTGGTGATGCCGTACGCGGACGCGCTGGTGGGCAACCCGGAGACCGGCGTCGTCGCGGGCGGCGCGGTGACGACGCTCATCGACGCGACGTGCGGCACCGCGGTGCTCGCGCGGCTGGGCAGCTTCGCCGCCATCGTCACGCTGGACCTGCGCATCGACTACCTGCGCCCCGCGCGCCCGGGCCTGGAGCTGACCGCCCACGCCGAGTGCTACAAGGTCACCCGCCTCATCGCCTTCGTGCGGGCCCTGGTGCACCAGGGTGACCCGGAGCAGCCGGTGGCCTCCTCGCAGGGCACCTTCATGCGGGTGGAGGACTGAGCGCCATGAGCCCTGCTGCCCCTCCGCTCGCGGACCTCGTGCGCACGGTGCGCCAGTCGCGCGAATACCACCGCCTCACCGACGCCATCCCCTACACGCGCTTCATGGGCATCCTGATTGGCAACAGCCTGCTGCCCGCGCTGCATGGTGGCGCGCTGGGGGCACTGCTGGAGTCCTCCGCCATCTTCGAGTTGCTGCTCCAGACGGACACCGGGCGCGTGCCCAAGGTCATCTCCAGCACCGTGGACTTCCTGCGCTCGGGCAAGGCGCAGGACACCTTCGCGCGCGCCTTCATCACCCGGCAGGGTCGGCGCGTGGCCAACGTGCGCGTGGAGGCGTGGCAGGACGACAGGACCCGTCCCATCGCCAGCTCGCACGCGCTGTTCCTCCTGTCGGAGCCGTGAGCCGGGCGGGGCCGCCAGGAGCTCGTTGACGAATCCGGTGAGGAAGCCCGGCTCCTGTGGCGACGCAGGCGCTCCTCGGTGAAGAGGGGGCTGGGCATCCTGGACGCGAGAAGAGGCGGAGGGCCGTGGCCGCTCAGGTCCGAGGCGTAGGTCTCGGAGGCTCCAGAGGCGTCGCCTTGGCGGTCCAGGGCGGCCCCGGTTTCAAGTGGCGCAAACCTGTCCGACCGTCGGACCAGTTTGGCGTGGGCGCAAACCTGTCCGACAGTTGGACCGGTTTGGCGTGAAGGGTGCCCGGAGGACGCCTCCGTCCATGGACCCGCCCTGGCATCCGCTCCAGCGCAGCGTCGTGGCCCACGGCCGAACTCCGCGCGTCCTCGCGGAGCGCTTCGGGTCTCGGGAGCGGTGGCGATTTCCTGGCGACCTGCTCAACCGCCCACGTCGATGAGGTACGTGCGGCGCTTGCCCGCGTTGTCCCAGACGATGAGGGTGGTCTTCCCCACCGCCAGGCCGGAGATCCGGACCCCGTCCGCGCCCGTCGTCTCCACGTCCGCGATGGACGGGTCGCCCAGCGCCACGCGGCTCAGGCCCGGCACCGTCAACGTGCGCTTCGCGCCCTTCTTCACCGTGAGGGTCTCGTCGGCGGCGGGAGCGTCCACCTTCTCCTGCGCCACCCGCTTCGCGGATTCCTTCGATGCCTTGGACGGCTCCCTCGCGCCCATGGGCACGCATGCCAACACCAGGGTTGCCAACGTCAGGAGCGCGAAGCGGGAGGACATGGTGTGACCTTTCAGGTGTCTCCGGTGGACTCCGGAGAAGCCCCAGCGTCGCATGCGTGCGCATCCGACGTCCCCGATGTCTCGCGTCATTCGCTGACGTCATGGAATGCAGCACTGGCGTTGTTACAGCGCCGTTCCCGTTTCTACAGGGTCGCTGCGGCGTCTCGCATTGGACAGCGTGCACGGGTGCACGGAGTCTCGCCTCGGGGTCCGCCGGATGGAGGACAGGCCTTCCGGCCCCGGGGCCCGGTGGGCGCGCGCCAGTGAACGAGATCGCGCGTCAAGGGCGCTCGGCACGTGCCCTGCTAGCAGATGGAAGCAGCACCGAGACGCAGGGGCCTTCCATGAGCGAGCGCGAGACGAAGCTTCGGGAGTTGAAGGAAACCGCCCACGCCCTGTACCAGCGGGGCAGGTATGCACAGTGCGCGGAGACGTACTCGCAGCTCGCGAAGCTGCTGCCGCACGATGCGAACGTGCGCGTGCGACTCGCGGAGGCGTGCCGGCGCGCGGGGCAGCGGGCGCAGGCGATCGCCGCGTACCGGGATGCAGCCACGATACTGATGTTGCTGGGTTGCGCTTCCCGCGCTCGGGGGGCGCTGAAGGCCGCGCTGGAGTTGGATCCGCGGGATCCGGTCCTCCAGGGGGAAGTGGTGAGGCTGGGCCAGGGTGAGGTGATCACGACGGCGCTGGAGGAGGAACAGCTCTACGCCTCCGCGAGCGACTTCTTCGACCGGCTGCCGCCCACGCCCCCGCCTGGGCACATCCGGAGCCTGCCCCCTCCGCCGCCTCCGGCCTTCGTGCTCAATGCCGCGCTGGAGTCGGGTCCCTCCGGTGGGCTGCCCGTCGCGCCGCCCATCACGCCCATGACTGTCTCCGGAAATCGGAGCGCGGCGCCGGCGCGGATGCCGGCGCTCGGTTCAGGTCCGGGGCGGGAGGCCCTGCTGCCGCATCACCGTCCCGCCGCGCCGGTCGCGACCCGGGCTCCGGAGAGCGCGACGGAGCGCCTCGCGCGGTCCATCGCGCATGTCGCGGCGGGTGATCACATGGGCTCCAAGGCCCAGGCGCCGGGCAGTGCACCGGTTGCGACACCCGTGATGGCTTCCTCCGGTCCGGTCCCGCACGGCGCTCCGGCCGTGCGCGCTCCGGTTCCGCACGGTTCCACGGTGCTCGGCACCGCGCCGACGATGATTCGGGCCCCGGGTCCGGTTCCGCATGCGGCTCCGGTGCAGGGCGGTCCTTCGGGTCTGGCCACGGCTCGGACGCCGGCCGTCGGTCCAGTCCCGCACGGCGCTCCTTCGCAGGGCGGTTCTTCCAGTGCGCACGCGGCGCGGGCACCGGCCTTCGGTCCGGGTCCACACGGCTCCCCTTCGCAAGGCGGTCCCGCGAGTTCGAACGTGGTTCGGGCACCAAATCCTGGCCCGGTTCCACACGTCGCCCCTTCACAGGGCACCGCGCCGGCCATGGCCCGGTCACCCAACCCGGGTCCGGTCCCGCACATCGCTCCGGTCTCGACCCAGCCCTCCGCCACCGGAGGAGTCGCGCCGCCGTCGGCGTCGTCCCACGCCGCACCGCAGAAGGCCCTTCCGGGTGCACTGCTGGCCCTGCCCGCGCTGCCCCGGACGAGCGCGGAGGCCTTCGCCCCCACCGCCCTCAAGCCGGTGTCGAAGGCTGAGCTGCCCCCGGAGCGCCCCACCGTGAAGGTCATCGCATTGCTCAACCGCTCGCCAGAGGCCATGCCGACGCCGCCTCCTCCCGCGCCCCTGCCGCGCTCGCAGGTCGGGCATCCGCATGCCTCCTCGCTGACGATGCCGCCCCTGGCCACGCTGCCCTACCGTCCGGAGATGCGGCGCCTGGCGCCGAACGTGGTGGCACTGCGCGTGTCGCCCCAGGCGCGTTGGGTCATCATCCGCTCGGACAGCGACCTGCAGGTGAGCCGTTCGGAGGCGCTGCCCGGAGATGCCACCGCATCCCCTTGAGCAGTGCCCTGGATGCACGACGTCCGGCCAGCCTTGCACGGCGGGCGGAACGACACCGCGAGGTCGCCTCCCAACATCACCGGGAGGCCCCTTGCCATCGCATCGCATGTCATGGGGTCCTTCCTGAGAGCAAGACCGCTCCGGGAGGACTTCGCATGCAGCCACGGTGGTGGATTCCCTTCTTCGTCCTGCTCCTGACCGGATGCGGCAGCACCACGAGGGTGGTGCGTCTGGACACGGGACGGGGCACGCCCATCGTGATCACCCCGCGTGGCGGTGGCGCGCCGGTGAAGATCGACGCGGATGACTTCGAGGAGGCCGTGGAAGCGCTGGCCCACGCAATACGGCCCGCCACACGGCCCCAGGAGGCGGCACGTCGGCTTTTCGAAGTGGAGCCACGCAGCGGCTCCTACCTGTACGAACCCCACCGTCGTCGCATCACTCCGCTCGGTCCAGGTGAACACCTGGAGGGCGGGTCACCGGCCGCGGAGGTGGAGTTGACGCGCGCCTATCTGCGCTGGTGCGAGCGCACCGCCAGGAAGGGGGACTGTCTGCACCTGTTGACGGAGAGTTCCACCGTCACGGGGGATGGGAAATACGCCCTGGCCATGGCGATGGCCCAGGGCGCGAAGGTGGACGGCGCCACGGTGTTCCGGACCTGGGGTTGGACCGTGGCCCTGATCGTCTCTGGCGACATCAAGGAGGCCCTGGAACAGGCGGGCATGACCGGCACGCGGTTCACCGAAGTGACCGGACCTGGCTCCGACCCCTGAAAGGGGCCGGCCCTCCACGGCCTACATCGACACGGACTTGTTCGGATCGATGAGGCTCTGCAGCGGGCTGCTCGCGGCCTCGGCGTCGTGGGTCTCTTCCGGCTCGTAGGCGCGGACCTGCGCCTCGCAGTGGTTGCTCTTGCGGCTCTGGTGACAATGCCGGATGCCGTAGACGTGATGGCAACCGCACGGATCCACGCGCTTCTTCGCGCACAGCGCCGGATTGAACACCGGGCCCGCGGTCATCTCCACCGGCCCCGCCTGCAACGACATCGCCAGCACCACCCCAGTCAGAAACCCCATCGCCCACCCCCTTGATGCACGACAGAGAAATGGGAATGCCGATCCAGGGCCGCAACCCCCAGGCTTGTCCGACCGCCGATCAGTGCACTCCGACCGACACGGCCACCGCCCCCAGGGCCCCACACCCCGGGCCCACACCAGGCAGGCAGCCATCCCAATGTCGGAAACCCCACCTCTGTCAGCTATGAAGGACGGCTTCGTCCCTGCCGCGGGTTCATCCACCTGGGGTCACACGCCATGAGCTGGAAGCAACACCTGGAAAAGGTCTCCGAGGGCCACTACGTCCTGCCACGCACGAAGACCATGCGCGTGCACGCGGACCTGTTCCTCTCCTACAAGCTCCTCTGGGGCGAGGGCACCCCGGAGTCCCCCGGCCTGGAAGACGCCGTCTTCGACCAGATGGTCAACGCCGCCACCTTCCCCGGCGTCACCCGCGTCGCCGTCACCCCCGACTGTCACGTGGGCTATGGCGTCCCCATCGGCACCATCGTGGAGACCGACGGCGTCCTCTTGCCCACCGCCGCCGGCTACGACATCGGCTGCGGCATGGTCCAGCTCCAGACCTCCCTCAAGGTGGAGGACGTGGCCGACCCCGCCAAGCGCCGCCAGTGGATCAACGAAGTCACCGAGCGCATCGCCGTGGGCGTGGGCGCCAAACGGGTCCGCAAGCAGCGCAAGCTCAGCGAGAGCACCCTCAAGGAGGTGCTGCGCCACGGCGCCAAGGCCCTGGGCCGGGGCAGCTCCGTCACCGAACGCGACTTCATCCCCGTGGAGGACACCGGGGTGGACATCCCCGTGCGCGCCTATGACAAGCGCGGCCAGCTGGGCAGCCTGGGCGGCGGCAACCACTTCACTGAAATGCAGGTGGATGAGCAGGGCCGCGTCTGGGTGATGCTCCACACCGGCAGCCGGGGCTTCGGCTGGAACATCGCCAAGCACTTCTTCGTGGAGGGCGCCGCCCACCTGGGCCTCAAGAGCCGCAGCGAGGACCTCATCTGGCTGGACGCGGACAGCGGCCTGGGCCGCGCCTACTGGAACCTGCACAACATGGCGGCCAACTTCGCCGTGGCCAACCGGCTGCTCATCGGCGAGGCCGTGTGCGGCGCCCTGGAGGACGTGTTCGGCGGCACCGCCAGCATCTACTACGAGATCTCCCACAACCTCATCCAGCGCGAGGACGGGAAGTTCGTCGCCCGCAAGGGCGCCACGCGCGCCTTCCCCGGCGGCCACCCCGCCCTGAAGGGCACCGTGTGGGAGGCCACCGGCCACCCCATCCTCATCCCCGGGTCCATGGAGACGGGCAGCGCCATCCTCTTCGCCGAACCCGGGGCGCAGAAGTCCATCTACTCGGTGAACCACGGCTCCGGCCGGCGGCTGTCCCGCGCCGCCGCGCGCCGGCAGCTCCAGCAGGAGGAGACGGACCTGCGCATGCAGGAGGCCGGCATCCTGCTCAACACCCGCACCACCCCGCTGGACGAGTCCGGGCCCTGCTACAAGAACCTGGACGACGTGCTGGAGACGGTGGAGCAGGCCGGACTCGCCCGGGTGGCCCACCGCCTCAAGCCGGTGGCCTGCATCAAGGGCGCGGACTGACGGGGGGGCTCGTGGGGGAGCCCGGGCGGCGTTAGAGTGGGCGCCCGCCTGGAGCCCCACCGATGAGT
>SECN01000422.1 GCA_004173515.1 Myxococcaceae bacterium
GTGATGGAGATCCCCATCCAGCTCCACGAGAAGCGCCAGCCGTCCATCCACCTGTTCAAGCGCGTGCCCAACGTGCTCAAGAACGTGGGCAAGCTGTTCTACGTCATCCGCGTTCGCGGAACCTGAAGAGGGAGCGCCCCATGCCAGCGGTGCGACTGGCGTCCATCTCCGTCGATCTGGATTCGCTGCCGCACTACTGCCGGATCCACGGGCTGCCCGAGTCGCTCCTGGACGAGCAAGCCCGCACGCTGATCCACCGCGTGGCGGTGCCCCGCTTCCGCGACCTGCTGGCCACCGTGGGCGTGCCCGGGACGTTCTTCGCCATCGGGGAGGACCTGGAGGCGGACCCCGGCGCGGCGGAGGGCATGCGCAAGTCCCACGCGGCGGGCATCGAGGTCGCGAGCCACAGCCACGCCCATGACTACGCGCTCACGCGGCGGGGCGCCGACGCCATCGCGGACGACCTGGCGCGCGCGGACGCTGCCATCCTGAAGGCCACCGGCGTGCGTCCTTGCGGCTTCCGGGCCCCGGGCTACACGCTGAACGCGAACCTGTACGCGGCCACCGTGGCGCAGGGGTACACGTACGGGTCCTCCGCGTTCCCGGCGGCGCCGTACTACGCGGCGAAGGCGGCGGTGATGGGGGCGCTCGCGGCGCTGGGAAGGCCCTCTCGCTCCGTGCTGGACACGCCCCGCGTGCTGCTCGCGCCGCGCGTGCCATACCGGCCGGATCCGGCGCAGCCGTACCGTCGGGGCTCGGGCGCGGTGGTGGAGCTGCCGATGACGGTGACGCCGGTGGTGCGCTTCCCGTTCATCGGCACCTTCGCGACCACGCTGCCTCGGGGCACCATGCGCGCCGCGTACCGGGCGTGCCGGACGGATGCCTTCTTCAACTTCGAACTGCACGGGGTCGACGTGCTGGACGCGGCGGACGGCATCCCGCCGGAGCTGGTGCGCCAGCAGCGCGACCTGCGCGTGAGCGCCGCGAAGAAGCAGGAGCGGCTGCGCAGCATCTTCCAGTGGCTCAAGGAAGACTTCGACGTCGTCACCCTGCGAGACGCCGCAGGGCAGCTCTCCGCGACGCTCTGAACTCAGCGCGCCGCCTTCAGCGCCTTCCAGTCCGCTTCGGCCTGATCCGCGTAGGCCGTTGCGAACGCGGTGAGCCGCTTCGTGGCCTCCTGCGTGTCTCCGCCCACCCAGGACTCCAGTCGCCGTGCCTGCGCCTGCGTGTGGCCATGCGCCCGGGCCAGCACCACGCCCGCCTGTTCGAAGGTGGAGCGCAGGCCCTTCTTCTTGGACAGCGCGCCGTCGTCCAGCTTGCCCTTCTCCGGCTCCACCTCGCGCACGAGGAAGGCCCGGCCGCCCATGTCCACCGCGCCCGTGAGCGGGTTTGTGTCACCGGCCAGCTCCTGCTGCGCCTTCACGACGTCCGCGCCGTTCGCGGGGGACGGGGGAGAACCCACGCCGGAGGCCAGCAGCTCCTTCAGCTCCAGCAGCACCGGTGGATCCTTCGGGTTCTTCGCGCCCAGCAGCACGTAGTCGCGCTCCAGGCCGTAGCTGCTGCCGCCCGCGTCCAGGCGCTCCGCGAGGTCCAACACCTTGAGCGGGACCGCCACGCGCTCGGTGCCCTTCAGGGTCGCCTCGTAGGACGCCAGGGCCGTGCGCACCGCGCTCTTCCGCGTCGCGTCCAGGGGCTTGAGCGTGTCCGTGGTGAGGAAGTGGGGCCCCTTGGCGCCGTCCAGCTTCACGTACTTCGCCAGCAGCTCCTTCGCGGACGTGTCGCGCGACTGGTCGATGAGGTCCTTCACCGGCCCGGAGGATTCCTTCTTCGTCAGGAAGGCCCCCGGGTTCGCATCCCCGTCCGCCAGCAGCTCCAGCGTCTCGAAGTAGTTCTCCGCGAGCGCCTTGACCGCCGCTTCCTGCTCTCCGACGGACAGGCCCGCTTCGCGCGCGGTGAGCACGGCGCTGGTCGCCAGCCGCGTGAGGTCCGCTTCCGGCGACGCGGTCCCCGCCTGGTCGAAGTCGTTGAGCCCCCACACCGCCTTGCCCTCCGGTCCCCGGAAGGTGCCCAGGTTGCCCACGTGGGCATCGCCCACCACGAGGATGTCCGGGGCCGGCCGGTCCACCAGCTTCGCGCCCTGCGCGTACGGCCCCCGGAGGTCCGCGTGGAAGAGCGCGGGCATCGCCCGGAACATCGCGGAGGGGCTCTCGCGCATCATCGCGAGCTTCTCCTTCAGGCGCGCGGGCGGCAGGGACAGCTTCGCGTGGAAGTCGCGCACGAAGGCCACCGCCCCGGCGGGCTCCCTCGCGAGGCGGGACGTGGCGGCCCGGGCCAGCACCGGGGCGTTCGCGACCACGGTGTTGCCAGGGCGGGAGGTGGGCGCCCGGGGCTGGAAGTCGCTGAGGGTGTTCATCCGCCCCGCCGCGCCTCCCGCCGAGGCGAGCGTCAGCACCGTCGCCGCGACGGTGGAGCCAGGAGCGGACGTCCGGGAGGGGAGCTGGGGCTTGGGCGGGATGCGCATGGGGGACACCTTCCGACAGGTTATCGTCAGAAGCGCGGCGTGGGTTGCCAGCGCACTCCCGGTGCGCGTGCCGGGGTGCTAAGGAGCCAGCCCATGCTGGAGCGTTTCAGCGACAAGGTGAAGAAGGGCCTGCGCGGCTGGACCGAGCGCATGGCGGGCGAAGCGCAGTCGGGTGAGCTCCAGGGCCTGGCCCGGACGGAGAACGAGTACGGGGTGGACCCCTTCGGGTTCAACCTGGACTACAGCCTGGCCGCCATCGCCCCGTTCCTGTGGCTCTACCGCCACTATTTCCGCGTGGAGGCCTACGGCGCGGACCGCATCCCGCCAGGGCGCGTGCTGCTGGTGTCCAACCACTCCGGCCAGCTGCCCATGGACGGCGCGATGATTGGCATCGCCCTGATGGTGGAGGGCTCTCCGCCGCGCGCCATCCGCAGCATGGTGGAGAAGTGGGTGCCGTCCTTGCCCTACGTCTCCACCTTCATGGCGCGCGTGGGCCAGATTGTCGGCACGCCGGAGAACTGCCGCCGCCTGCTGGAGGCGGAGGAGGCCATCCTGGTGTTCCCGGAGGGCACGCGCGGCCTCAACAAGCTGTGGCCCCAGCGCTACCAGCTCCAGGAGTTCGGCCTGGGCTTCATGCGGCTGGCGCTGGAGACGAACACGCCCATCGTCCCCATCGCCGTGGTGGGCGCCGAGGAGCAGGCCCCCGCGCTGATGAACCTGAAGCCCCTGGCGAAGCTGTTGGGCATGCCGTCCTTCCCCATCACGCCCACGGGCGCGGCGTTCCCGCTGCCCACCAAGTACCGGATCTACTTCGGAGACGCGTTGCACTTCACCGGCCGCGCGGACGACGAGGACAGTGAACTCGACAAGAAGGTGCGCACCGTGAAGGCCTCCATCCAGGCGATGCTCCAGCAGGGGCTCAAGGAACGCCGGAGCGTGTTCTGGTGAGCGCCCCGCACGAGGAGGAGAAGGACGGCGGAGCGGACAGCAGGAAGCCCGCCGTCGTCGTCACCGGCATCAGCGGCAACCTGGGCCGCACGCTGGCGAAGATGCTGCACAAGCGCGAGCGCATCATCGGCATCGACCGGCGCCCCTTCGCGGGCCGGCCGAAGGACGTCGAGATGCACCAGATGGACCTGCGCAAGAAGAAGGCGGAGGACGTCTTTCGCAAGAACGAGGTCCGCGCCGTCATCCACATGGGCATCATGCATGACCCGCGCATGAGCGAGGAGGAGCACCACTCCTTCAACGTCGTGGGCACCACGCGCCTGTTGGAGTACTGCGCGAAGTACGGCGTGAAGAAGGTGGTCGTCCTGTCCTCGGCCAACGTCTACGGCCCCAGCCCGGACAACTCCAACTTCCTCACGGAGGACGCGCCGCTGATGGCCGCCAGCCGCTTCTCCGGCGTGCGCGACCTCATCGAAGTGGACATGCTGGCGCACAGCTTCTTCTGGAAGCATCCGCACATCGAGACCGTGATCCTCCGGCCGGTCCACATCGTCGGGCCCACCATCAAGAACGCGCCGTCCAACTACCTGCGGCTGCGCTACCCGTGGACGCTCGCGGGCTTCGACCCGATGGTGCAGCTCATCCACGTGGAGGACGTGGCGCGCGCGATGGTGGAGGCCCTGCGCCCGGAGCCCAAGGGCGTCTACAACGTCGTCGGTCCCGGCCAGGTGCCCCTGTCCGCGGTGCTGGGAGAGTTGGGCCACACCGCCATCCCCGTGCCGCACCCGGTGGCCCGACCGCTCCTGGGGCTGATGTTCCGCTACCGCCTGGCCAACTTCCCGCCCCCGGAGCTGGACCACATCCAGTTCCTCTGCGCGGTGGACGGCGACCGGTGGGTCCAGGACGTGGGCTGGAAGGCCCGCTACTCCATGCGCGACACCATCCGCTCCGTGGTGGGCGAGTAGCCGCCTTTCCGTGGGCCGTCGCTGCTCCCCCTGACATGGATGTCACTGGGACGGTGGCGCGATGGCACGGGGCCCCTGACAACACTGTCAGGGAGGCCCTGGTGGCGGAGGCGGCTCGGGAAGCGCAAGTGGCTGATTTCCCAGGGGCGCTGGGGCAGGGGTAGGGGGGCGCGAAGGTTGGCACCCGACTTGCTCATGTATCTGGCAACACGGCGAGGTCGCGGCGGGCCTGAGCAACACCGCGCGACACCGTCACCCTGGTAGGGGGTTCCATTGGGGAACCCTCGACGCCCACCGTCTCGGCCGGCCCCGAGGCGGTGGGCGACTTTTTTTCCCGCTACTCCAACTCGCCCGCGAACGGGCCCGCCTGCTGCTTCTCCAGCAGCCAGACGCCGTCCCGGAAGACGAACTCCGAGGTGACGGTGTCGGTCTGCTCGGAGACGGACGGCAGGCGCATCCACTGGATGCGGCTGTGGACGGTGGCGCGCTTGCCGTCGTCGGCGAGCTTCACGTCCTCGATTTCGTAGTCGGTGACGGTGAGGTCGCGGTCGTCGTGCAGCTCGCGGCGCTTGCGCTCGAAGTCCTGGCGCTCCTCGGGGACGAGGAAGGTGGACAGGGCGCGGTAGTTTCGCCAGCGCAGGTTCTTGTGGAAGCCGTCCACGGCGGGGCGGAGCGTCTCCGGGTCCCCCTTGGGCGGCGTGTGGGCACAGGCCCCACCGAGGAGCAGGGCGAACATCAGGGCAGGCAGGCGGTTCACGTGCGCGACGCTACCACCCGGCGCGTGCGTGGGACGAGGGCGGTGCTATGGTCCGCACTCCCCGCCCGAGCACCGGAGTCGCGACTCAACATGGCCAAGTCGATGGTGGAGCGCTACGAGCAGCTCCTCCGGCAGGACCCGACCTCTTCCGTCTTCGTGGAGCTGGCGAAGGCGCTCCTGGAGAAGGGAGACGCGGCGCGCACGATTGAAGTGTGCACCCAGGGCATCACCCACCACCCCACGTCCACCGTGGGACGGGTGCTGTGGGGCAAGGCGCTCATCCAGTTGGGCCGGCCCGCGGAGGCGATGGAGCAGTTCGACCAGGCCATCGCCATCGAGAAGGACAACCCCTACGCCTACAACCTCATCGGCGAGGTGTTGTTGCAGCGCGGGTTGTTCCGCTCGGCGCTGCCCATCCTGCGCAAGGCCGTGGCGCTCCAGCCCAACAACGGGCGCGTGAAGCAGTGGTTGGATCAGGCCCAGCAGGCGCTGTCCGGCGGGCCCGCGCCCATCTTCGCGGACCTGGGCACGCTGGTGGTCCCGGCGACGACGCCGGACGACGATGAGGCTCAGGCGCCGGCCGCTGAAGCGCAGCCGTCCGCGTTCGATGCGCGCGCTGCCGCTGCCGCGGCTCCAGACCCGCGGCAGCGGCAGCGCGCGCATCGAACGCGGACGGCTGCGCTTCAGCGGCCGGCGCCTGAGCCTCATCGTCGTCCGGCGTCGTCGCCGGGACCACCAGCGTGCCCAGGTCCGCGA
>SECN01000857.1 GCA_004173515.1 Myxococcaceae bacterium
GTCCTGCGGATAGGGCCGGTCGTAGTTGTAGACGAACAGGTCGGTGAAGTCCTTGGGGTTCTCCGCCAGGTCCTTGCCCACCAGGATGAACAGCACCAGGCCGAAGATGAGGCTCACCGAGTGCTCGGAGACGCCGTCCTTCCACAGCCGGTCCACGAACAGCGCGACGAGGATGGCCAGGCCCGGCAGCACCGGGAACACGTAGTGGTGGAACTTCGTCGCGCTGGAGGCCAGCAGGTAGAACGCGAACGCCACCCAGATGACGGCGATGAGCGCCAGGTGGTCCGCCTTGTCGCGCGAGCGCAGCTTGAGCCGCGACACCACCGCGAACGCCCCGGGCAAGAGCGCCACCCACGGGAAGATGGCGAAGCCGCCCTGTTCGATGAAGTAGGTGAACGACCCGCCCGGCGTCGTGGTGTGCACGCCCGCGGTGAGGCGGTTCAGGTGGTCGTGGATGAAGAAGCGGTACCAGAACAGCTTGCCCTCGTCGTCCACGCTGTCGAACAGGCACAGCGTCAGGTACCAGGGCACCGCCACGGCGAAGAACACGAGGATGCCCGTGCCCAGCTTCATCTTGTACATCTGCGCCCACAGCACCGGCATCTTCCGGGTGCCCACGCGCACCTGGGCACGCACCACCCCGCTGGTGAGCCAGCGCAGGTGCGACTCCAGGCCCTCTCGGTCCCACGGGATGACGGCGGCGGCCGCGTAGAGGATGAGGATGACCGCGGGCAGGCCCACGCCCAGCAGGCCCTTGGCCAGCGTGGCCAGCCCCGCGAAGACATAGAACCCGTACCACCAGCCCGCGCGGTGCTTCGTCGAGTCGTCCAACTGCCCGATGAGCGCGCACGCCATGGCGCACACGAAGGTGGTGACGAAGGGCGTGTCGGTGACGGTCTGCCGGGTGAGCAGGAAGTACAGCGGCATGGTGGCCAGCACGAAGCCGGTGGCCAGGCCCGCGCGCATGTTCACCACCCGGGCCACGGCCAGGGACAGCAGCGACACGGCCGCGATGCTCAAGAGCGCGAAGGGCATGCGCATGCCCCACTCCGTGTAGAGGCCCATGGCGCCGTCGCCGCGCAGGGCGCCGACGATGTTCATGCCCAGGGCCTGCATCCACATGGTGAGGGGCGGCTTGGAGAAGAACCACGCGTTCTCCCAGAAGGGATAGACGTAGTCGCTGCGCTGGATCATCTCCCGGCCCACTTCGCCGTAGTGCGTCTCCCACCGGCCCACTTCGCCGTAGTGCGTCTCCCAGGGGTCCCACAGGCCCACCGCGCCCAGGTAGGGCACGAAGAGCAGCGCCGCGAAGCCCGCGGTCGCCAGGACCACGCGCGCGCTGAAGGACAGGGCCAGCCACCGCTTCGCCCATGAAGACGTCAGGGTCTCCTCACCGAGGATGGCCTCGGTGAAGGTGGATTCCCCCTGCGGGTTCTTTTCGCCGTCGCTTGCCACGCGCGCGTGCTCCTTCGTCGTCCGGGACGGGCCCACCGTGCACCCCATGGGGCCGGGGGGCTTATATCCCCGCCATCCCCGCCGGTCGACCGACCTGGAAGGGGGTGCGTCGTTCTCGCGCCAGCGCACGCGCTTCCGCGTGCACAGGGGATGTGCAGGCGCCTGCACAGCCGCACGGGCAAGTCCGCGAAAGGCCGTCCTCCAGACAGGGGCACGGGCCTTGTAAGGGCCCCCCATCACGAAGCCTGACCGCGTGGCCGGAACGCGAAAGGGCCGCTCAATCTCAAGAGGAGCAGTGATGCTGGTTTCAGCGGTGACCCTGGGATGTGCCCTCCTGCTCGGGCAGGCGGAGGCGCCGGCCGAAGCTCCGGTGGAAGCGAACGCGGTCCTGTCCCCGGAGCCACCCAGGACACCGGGGCCGTGGGACTTCCAGATGGCCCTTCCGGACGCGGCGTCTCCCCAGCAACCGAACGAAGGGCAGGCGCTGTGCCTCGCCCTGCCCCCCACGCCCGCGGTCCCCTCCGGCGAGTGGCGCGCCCGCTGCGACGACGCGAAGAAGGAGTGCCTGGTGTCCCCCGCCCGGGAGCTGGACTCGGAGGGCCATGAGAACGACCAGCCCCTGCAGCGGGTGGACCGGTGCCTTCC
>SECN01000423.1 GCA_004173515.1 Myxococcaceae bacterium
TTCATCCTGGAGAACAGCGGGGCCACGGTGCTCCTCACCACCCAGGCCCTGTCCGAAGGATGGCAGCCGACGGTGCGTCACCTGGTGCGGCTCGACACGGAGGCACGGCGCATCGACGCGCTGTCTCCGGGCAATCCGCGCGTGGACGTGCGGCCTGAACACCTGGCGTACGTCCTCTACACCTCCGGCTCCACGGGCATGCCCAAGGGCGTGATGGTGCAGCACCGCTCCGTGATGCACCTGCACCGCGCCATGGCCGACGTGCTCTCCACGGAAGGACAGAAGGTCCTGCGGGCCAGCCTCAACGCTCCGCTCTACTTCGACGTGTCCGTGGGGCAGCTCCTGCTGCTGCTGGATGGACACTGCCTGTGCCTCGTCCCGGAGGACGTGCGCCTGGATCCGGAGCGGATGCTCGCGTGGATGGAGCAGCAGCGCATCGACGTGCTGGACTGCACGCCGTCGCAGCTCAAGCCCCTGTTGGACGCAGGATTGCTGGAGCGCACCCACGTCCCGGCGAACCTGCTCATCGCCGGTGAAGCGGTGGATGAAGTCACCTGGCGCGTCCTCGCCGGGACGACGCGCACGCGCGCCATCAACGCCTACGGCCCCACCGAAGGCACGGTGTACGCCACCTCGTGGGGCATCCAGGGCGCGCCGCAGTTGGCGCCCGTCATCGGCCGGCCGCTCGTCAACATGGGGGCGTTCGTGCTGGATGCGAGTCTGAATCCCGTGTCGGTGGGCGTGCCCGGGGAGCTGTTCATCTCCGGCGAGGGACTCGCGCGTGGCTACCGTGCACGCGCGGACCTCACCGCGGAGCGCTTCATCCCCCACCCGTTCAGCACGAAGCCCGGGGCGCGCCTGTACCGCACGGGCGACAAGGCCCGCTGGCGGCAGGACGGCACGCTCGACTTCATGGGGCGCGTGGACTTCCAGGTGAAGCTGCGCGGCTTCCGCATCGAGCCGGGTGAAATCGAAGCCGCGCTGCGCACGCACCCGGGCCTCCGGGACGCGGTGGTCCTCGTCCGCGAGGACATGCCCGGCCTGCCGCGCCTCGTGGCCTACGTGGCCCCCGCCGTGGACACCGCTCCGCTGCGGGGCCACCTCCAGCGCTCGCTGCCGGACTACATGGTGCCGTCCGTCTTCGTCGCGTTGCCGACCCTGCCGCTGACGCCCAACGGCAAGGTGGACCGCAAGGCCCTGCCGGTCCCGGTGGATGCCTCGGCCAGCGCGGAGGCCCTGATGGGGCCGCGCGATGCGACCGAGGCACGGCTCGCGCTGCTCTGGGCCCAGGCCCTGGGCGTGTCGGCCGTGGACGTGCGCGCCAGCTTCTTCGAGCTGGGTGGCCACTCGCTGCTCGCCGTGCGCCTGCTGGCGGCGGTGAACCGCGAGACGGGCCGGCGTCTCCCGCTGTCGGCGCTCTTCCAGGCCCCCAGCGTGGAGCGGTTCGCGCAGTGGATGAACGAGGCTCGGGACACCCGGCCCTTCTCGCCGCTGGTGCCCTTCGCGAAGGACGGACCGGGCACCGCCCCGCCGTTCTTCTGCGTCCACCCGGTGGGCGGCAACGTGCTCGCCTACGCGGAGCTCGCGCGCCAGTTGGGTCCGGATCAGCCCTTCTACGGACTGGAGGCTCGGGGCCTGGACGGCACGAGCGCTCCCGTGGGCACCGTGGAGGAGATGGCCACCCACTACGTGCAGGCACTGCGCACGGTGCAACCTTCCGGGCCTTACCACCTGGGCGGCTGGTCGCTGGGCGGCGTCATCGCCTACGAGATGGCGCACCAACTGAGAGCCGCGGGCGAGGAGGTGGCGCTGCTCGCGCTCATCGACTCGTACGTGCCGGAGACGGTGGCGGCTTCCGAGCCGCCCCTGGATCGCACCCTGGCGGTGGGCCTGTTCGCGCAGGATCTGATGGGCGTGTCCCTGGCCGACCTGGAGTTGGACACGGCGGAGCTGGCGACGCTGGATGCTGAAGCTGCGCTCACCCGGGTGCTGGAGTCCGCGGTGCGTGCCGGGGCGCTTCCGCCCGGCGTGGACAGCGCGAACCCCATCGCCCTCTTCCGCGTCTTCGAGGCCAACCTCGAAGCGGCCCGGCGCTACCACCCGCCCGCGATGGAGCAGCGGGTGTTGCGCGTGCAGGCCGAGGAACTGGCGGACACGGGTCCGGGCGATGGCGGTTGGTCCGCGCTCGTGGGCGAGCGGTTGGAGTCGCACCGCCTGCCGGGCAATCACTACACGCTGCTGCGTGAGCCCACGGTGCGGACCGTGGCGGAGCTGTTGAAGAAGGCGCTGCTCCCGCCGGGCAAGAAGTGACGTCGTAGAACTTCGGGAATACCACCCCGCTCTGTTGCATGACGGAGCGGGGTGGAGCGCCTTGTCGCACCGATGCGGACCCCCGAGCATCCACCCCTGCTTCCCAAGGGAGCTGGCGACAACATCCATGTAGCGGGAGCAGGCACTGCGGGTGCCTGAAGCGCACGCGCAAGGGCTGCTAAGAAGTGCCGGCGGTTTTCGACACTTCGGATGGCTCCCCCGTGCCTGATTTCTCGCGAACCCTCCCCGAACGCCTGACGCCCTTTCAGGAGCGCGTCGCCGGCCTCTTCCGCGACGTGCTGAACGTGGAGCGCGTGGGGTTGCACGACGACTTCTTCGCCCTGGGTGGCCATTCGCTGCTGGCCACCCGGCTCATCTCCCGCCTGCGCGCCACCTTCCAGGTGGAGCTGCCCCTGCGCGGCCTCTTCACCGCGTCCACCGTGGCCCGAGTCACGGCGCTGGTGCAGGAGCAGTTGCTGATGCGCTCGGAGGGGCCCCGCATGCCCGCGCTCCTCCGTGTGTCGCGCGAGGGCGCACTGCCCCTGTCCTTCTCGCAGCAGCGGCTGTGGGTGTTGGATCAGCTCCAGCCCGGAGCCACGCCGTACGTGCTGCTCGGGGCCGTGCGCCTGGAGGGCACGTTGGACGCGGAGGCCCTGCGTCGCGCGCTGGAGTTGCTGGTCGAACGCCATGAGGCCCTGCGCACCACGTTCGCGCTGAAGGACGGCGAGCCCGTGCAGCACATCCAGTCCACGTCCGCGTGGACGCTGCCGCTGACCGACCTGGGTGAGCTGTCGCCCGATGCCCGCGAGCCGTCCCTCCAGCGGCTCTCCTTGGAGGAAGCAGGTCGGCCCTTCGACCTGGGCACGGGACCGTTGCTGCGTTCGCGGCTGGTGCGCTTCGCGCCCTCGGAGCACGTGCTGGTGCTGTGCATGCACCACATCGTGTCCGACGGCTGGTCCGTGGGCGTGATGGTGCGCGAGGTGGCGGCGGCCTACGCGGCGTTCGCGTCTGGAACGACGCCCCACCTTCCGTCCCTGCCGGTGCAGTACGCCGACTTCGCGTCCTGGCAGCGCGGCTGGCTCCAGGGCGACGTGCTCGCGAAGCATGTGGCGTGGTGGAAGGACCAGCTCGCCGGGGCGTCACAGGTCCTGGACCTGCCCACCGACCACCCCCGCCCGACGCAGCGCTCCTCGCAAGGCGCGCTCCTTCCCGTGCACGTGCCCCGGGACCTGAGCGATCGCCTGGGCGCATTCGCGCGGCAGGGGGGCGCCACGTCGTTCATGGCGCTGCTGTCCGTGTGGCAGCTGCTGCTGTCGCGCTACAGCCGGCAGGAGGACCTGCTGGTGGGCTCGCCCATCGCGGGCCGCAGCCAGGGAGAGCTGGAGGGGCTGGTCGGCTTCTTCGTCAACACGCTGGTGTTGCGCGCCCGCGTACGTCCGGAGGACTCATTCCGCGCGCTGCTGGCGCAGGTGCGGGACACGACGCTCGATGCGTACGAGCACCAGGACCTCCCGTTCGAAAAGCTGGTCGAAGAGCTTCAGGTCCAGCGCGACCTGGGCCGCACGCCGCTGGTGCAGACCATCTTCGCGCTCCAGAACGCGCCCGGGGGAACGCTGGAGGTGCCAGGCCTTACGCTGCGCATGCTGGAGGTGGACACGGCCACGGCGCGCTTCGACCTGGGCCTCGTGCTCGCGGAGACGCCGGACGGACTGCACGGCGCCATCGAATACAGCACCCCCCTCTTCGAGCGCGACACGATGGTCCGGCTCGCGGGCCACCTGCGCGTGTTGATGGAGGCCGTGGTCGCGAACCCGGATGTGCCGCTGTCCCAGCTTCCCTGGCTCACGCCGGCCGAGCGCCAGCAGGTGCTGGTCGATTGGAACGACACCGCCCGCCCCTACCCCTCCGACAGCACCGTCGCGGAGCGGTTCGCGCTCCAGGCCTCGCGGCATCCGGATGCCATCGCGTTGGAGGCCGAGGACGCGCGGCTGACGTACGCGCAGCTCGACGCGCAGGCCAATCAGCTCGCCCATGAGCTGGTGGCCCACGGCGTGGGTCCGGATGCGCCGGTGGCGGTGTGCCTGGAGCGTTCGGTGGGCTTCGTCGTCACGGTGCTCGCCATCCTCAAGGCAGGTGGCGCCTACCTGCCGCTGGATTCGTCCTACCCCGTGCAGCGGCTGGGCTTCATGTTGGAGGACGCCCGGCCGAGCCTGCTGCTCACCACGCGGGCGCTGTGCGGACGGCTGCCCCTTCCCGATGCCTCCCTGCCGTGCCTCTTCGTGGAGGAGCTGTCGCTCGATTCACGTCCCGTCACCGCGCCCGCGGTCGACGTGGGGCCGCGCCACCTGGCGTACGTCATCTTCACCTCCGGCAGCGGCGGACGACCCAAGGGTGTGGGGGTTGAACAGCGCGGGCTGCTGCGCCTCGCGCACGCGGCGCCGTACTCCCGCCATGGGACGCGGGACACGGGACTGCTCTTCGCGCCCGTGTCCTTCGACGGCTCCGTGCTGGAGCTGTGGACGCCGCTGCTCCACGGCGGCCGGCTCGTCCTCTTCCCCGGGCATGTGCCCGCCGGAGACATGGACACGCTCGCGCGCGTGGTGGAGCGCCACGGCGTCACCTTCGCCCACCTGCCGTCCGGTCTCTTCTCGCACTTGATGGAGCACCGGCCCGACATCCTCGGGCGGCTGCGGGAGCTGCACGCGGGTGGCGACATCGTCTCCGTGCCGCACGTGCGCCGGGCGGTGGAGACCTTGGGACGGCCCTTCACCAACGCATATGGCCCCACCGAGTGCTCGGTGGTCGCCACCACCTTCACGGTGGAGCGGCCGGATCAGGTCGGTGCTTCGGTGCCCATCGGGACGCCACTCGCCAACACGACGGTGTACGTGCTGGACGCGCGGATGCATCCGGTGCCCGTTGGCGTCCCGGGCGAGCTGTTCCTCGGCGGCGAAGGTGTGGCCCGGGGCTACGTGTCGCGTCCGGACCTGACGGCGGAGCGCTTCGTGCCGGATGCGCAGGGCACCACGCCGGGCGCGCGGCTGTATCGCACGGGAGACCTGGCCCGCTGGCGGGCGGACGGGACGCTGGAGTTCCTGGGCCGCCTCGACCACCAAGTGAAGGTGCGCGGCTTCCGCATCGAGCTGGCCGAAGTGGAGGCCGCCCTGCGCGACCAGCCCGAGGTGCAGGAAGCCGCGGCGGTGGTGCGCGAGGACGTGCCCGGCGACAAGCGGCTCGTCGTCTACGCGATGCCACGCGTCGGGCACACGCTGGAGACCGCGCGGCTGCGCGATGCCCTGCGGCAGCGGCTGCCCGAGTACATGGTCCCGTCCGTCTTCGTGACGCTGGCCACCCTGCCACTGAACCCCAGCGGCAAGGTGGACCGCAAGGCGCTGCCCGCCCCGGACGCCGCGTCCACCGGTCGTCAGGGTCGCTTCGTGGAGCCCACCCATCCACTGGAGCAGCGGATGGCCGCCGTCTTCGCCCGTGAGCTGGGCGCGGACCGTGTGGGCGTGCACGACCACCTCTTCGATGACCTGGGCGGCACGTCGCTGTCCGTGGTGCGCATCGCCGCGCGCCTGCGTGAGGAACTCCAGCGCGACGTGCCCGTGGTGTGGCTCTTCGA
>SECN01000424.1 GCA_004173515.1 Myxococcaceae bacterium
GCAAGGGCCGCAAGCTGCCGGACATCCTCGCGGAGATGAAGGAGGTCGCCGAGGGCGTGAAGACGGCCAAGAGCGCGCGCGACCTGTCGCTCAAGACGGGCGTGGAGCTGCCCATCTGCCAGCAGGTCTACGAGATTGCCTATGAGGGCAAGAACGCGAAGATGGCGGTGGTGGACCTGATGACCCGCCAGCCGAAGTCGGAGCTGTCCGGCGTCTAGCGCGCGGTCAGTACTTGCGGGGCTTGGCCTCGGGGCCGGCCCCGCGCACGCGCCACACGGTGAGCCGCTCCGAGTTGGTGTGGCTCATCACCAGACCCTCCGTCTGCATCTCCTCCAGCAGGCGGTTCGTCTTGAGCCGGTCCAACCCGATGGCCCTGCCCAGCAGGTCGCCGGGCATGCCGCTGATCTGCCGGCGCAGTTCGTTGATGATGCTCTGCTTGAACTGGTTCTTCTGCAGGCCGTCCATGTCCTGCGTGCGCCACGCGGAGAGGATGCCCCACGCGATGAGCGCCAGCGTCACCACGGCGATGGCCGGGTAGACGATGTGGCTGTTCTTCTCGAGCACGTCGATGTAGCCGGTCGAGATGGACGAGACAGGCTTGTCGTAGGCCGGCTCGGAGTCTTGTCCGGGCAGGCCTTCGATTTGAGCCGTCAACAGGGGGATGAGCAGTTTCAGCAAGGGGGCCAAGGCCCCTCGACTCTAGAGGGGAGGCCCCCTTGCCGGCAACCCGCCATCCGCCGGACGCCTACACGACGCCCATGGACTCGGACGCTCCCTCGGCGAAGAGGGTGGTGTCCGCCTTGGACAGGAGCGTCGCCAGGCCCTCGCGCTTCGCGGCGCTGATGGCCACGCCGCCCCGGGAGCGCAGCAACTGCTCCACCTCTTCGGGGGGCAGGAGGTCCGCCTTGTTCCACACCATCAGGCGGGGCTTCTCCATCAGCCCCAGCGAGTCCAGGATGGTCTCCACCGCCTCCACCTGGTCGTCGCGCGCGGGGTCGCCCGCGTCCACCACGTGCAAGAGGAGGGTCGCGTCGTAGAGCTCCTCCAGCGTGGCGCGGAAGGCGGCCACCAGGTCCTTGGGCAGGTCCCGGATGAAGCCCACCGTGTCGGTGATGATGACCTCGCGTTCGCGGGGGAAGCGCAGCCTGCGGCTCGTGGGGTCCAACGTGGCGAACAGCTTGTCCTCCGCCAGCACCTCCGCGTTGGTGATGGCGTTGAGCAGCGTGGACTTGCCCGCGTTGGTGTAGCCCACGATGGAGATGACCGGCACCTCGCGCCGGTTGCGCTGCGCGCCCATGAGCCGGCTGAGCGAATCATCGCCCTGCACCAGACGGGGCAGCCGGTACTTCTGCTGCGCCAGCTCCACCTGGAGCTTGCCCTCCGCCGTCTGCGCGCGCTGGGCGAAGATGTCCAGGATGAGCTGCGTGCGGTCCAACACCTTGAGGCTGGTGGCGTCCCCGATGTGGCGCCCCTGCGACGGGGTGAGGTCCTTGTCGAAGATGAGCAGGTCCACCATGGACTGCATGGAGCGCAGGTTCAGGTCGTCCAGCTTGCCCCGGCCGATGAGGTAGCGCGGATCCGCTTCCCGCCGCACCTGGAGCACGCTGTCCATCACCTCCACGCCCGCGGTGCGCGCCAGCTCCTTCAGCTCCGCCAGCGACGACTCCGCCTTCGCGCGGTTGCCGTCCAGGCACACCGCCACGAGGATGGCGCGCTCGCGTCCGGACACCGTGCGCGCGGCCGCCTTGCGGTTGAACTCCTCCTCCAGCGCGTCCAGCGTCGCCAGCACGTCCGGCTGTTCGACGTGCACGGAAGGCAGCTTGGACACCTGCCAGAACTCACCGCTGCCGTTCTCCGGCACCAGGTAGGCATAGTGCAGCACCCCGGGTAGGCCCTCCTGGCCCACGCCCACGGCGGCCACGCAGTCCAGGCGCAGCAGCGCCAGGTCCGTGAGGTCGTCCTTCGTCAGGGGTTCGCTCTTGAGGTGCGTGTGCACCAGCCGCAGGCCACGCAGACGGATCTGCCCCGCGCGCGCACGGCCGATGTCCGGCAGCTCCAGCTTGTGCGCGTTGCCCACCACCACGTGTTCGATGTCCCCCTTGCGGTTGATGAGGACGCCCACCTGCCGGTTGAGCTCGTGCGACAGCTCGGTGAGGTGGCGGGCGAGCTCCGCGGACACGATTTCGCGCGGGTCCACCCGGCGGCGGAATGTGTTGCGCAGCCGCTGCTGCTCGCTCGACTTGAGGCCCAGGGTGTTGCCGAAGATTTCCTTCAAACCGTTTCTCCTGGCACGGCCGACGAAAGGCCCGCGCCACGTTCAAGGCTTTGGATGGACAGCAGGCCTTCGGGTTTCATGACAAAGCCACCACCATTCGGACGCGTACGGACCCTGGAGAACAATCGGGCCGCGCGCGTCCTTTCCATTTCCAGCCTACGCTCCGCCTTGTGACCGATTCCGCACGCAACGCCCTGCGCGGGGCCCGCCGCGTGGTGGTGAAGATTGGGACCAACGCGCTGACGAGCGCCACCGGCCGCTTCAACCGCGCCCACTTCGAGGCGCTGGGCCAGGACCTGCTGTGGGCCGCCCAGGGGCGCGAGCTGGTGGTGGTGTCCAGCGGCGCCATCGCGCTGGGCATGGAGCGGCTGGGGCTGCCCGCGCGGCCCCGGGACATCCCAGGCAAGCAGGCGTGCGCGGCGGTGGGGCAGAGCCGCCTGATGCAGGCGTACGAAGAGGCCTTCGGCCACGCGGCCCGCACGGTGGCGCAGGTGCTGCTCACCCACGAGGACGTGCAGGAGCGCCGGCGCTACCTCAACGTGAAGCACACCCTGGACCGGCTGCTGGCCGCGGGCGTGGTGCCGGTCATCAACGAGAACGACACCGTGTCGGTGGACGAGCTCAAGTTCGGCGACAACGACACGCTGGCGAGCCTGGTGGCGGGCGTGGTGGAGGCCGACGCGCTGGTGCTCCTGTCCGACGTGGAAGGCCTGTACACCGCCGACCCCCGCCGCGACGCGGGCGCCCGCCTGATGCCCTCCGTGGCGGGCGTCACGCCGGAGGTGCTGGCCCTGGCGGGAGATGCCACCAGCGCCGTGGGGACCGGCGGCATGGCGTCCAAGGTCCGCGCCGCCGCGCGCGCCGCGGAGCTGGGCATCCCGTGCGTCATCACCTCCGGCGCGGTGCCCGGCCGCCTGCGCACCGTGCTCCAGGGGGAGGAGGTGGGCACGCTCTTCGAGCCCGCCGGCAGCCGCAGGAGCGCGCGCACCGCGTGGATCGCCCACGCGCTGCGGCCCCGGGGCCGGCTGGTGGTGGACGCGGGCGCGCGCGAGGCCATCGTCACCGGCAAGCGCAGCCTGCTGCCCAGCGGCGTGAAGACGGTGGAGGGGGAGTTCAGCCGGGGCGACCCGGTGGATCTGGCGGACGCCTCCGGGGCGGTGTTCGCCCGGGGCCTGTCCACCTACGACGCCAGCGAGCTGCGGCGCATCACCGGACGGCGCAGCGCGGACATCGAGGCGGTGCTGGGCTACCGCTACCTGGACGAAGCGGTGCACCGCGACGACCTGGCCGTGCTGTAGCAGGAGGCGGGGCGGCCGCAGACCGGGGCCGCCCTAGATGGAGCTGGAGACGGACTGCACCGTGCCGGGCGTCTCTTCCGTGAGCCGCATCAGCGCGCGGAACTCCGGCGAGTCCACCTTCATCAGGAGCAGGGACACCTCCAGCTCCCCCGGAACCCGGCCGAGCTGCAGCTTGCGCTCCTGGCCGTGCAGCAGGGCGAGCTGCGAGTGGCCTTCGCCCTCGGGCAGCGACAGGTCCAGCTCCAACTGGAACGAATCCCCTTCACCCCGGGGCGTGAGCACCAGCCGGTAGTCCGGGGCCAGCGCGCCCGGGCGGCGGCGCTCGGCACGAAGGGTGCGACCGGACTGGCCCAGAAGCTTGGGCTGCGCGATGAGCCGGCCGTCGCGCCGGACCTCCAGCGCGAAGTAGAGCGGTTCGGACCGGGCGTGCGCGGGGGTGGCCGTGAAGAGGGCGAGCAGCACCAGCGCCAGCCCGGGAAGCCACGTCCATGTCTTCAGCAGGGAGGTGCGGTCCATGGTCGAGCCCTCTTCCAAAGCATCCGTCCGCCGCTTCGGCCCCACGGCGGGCAACGGAGCCGGGTGGATCCGCTGTCGCTTCACATCCAATTCGACAATTCCCAAGGAATAACCCAGACGCGCCCCGAGTGCGAGCCCCACGCCCCCGGTTGTCTGCTGCCTTGCGGACGAAACAGGGGGTCCAGGGCGATACCTGCTTGCCTGTTCAGGTGGGTGGGGCTATCCCTTCCGGACGGGCGCGGCCGCCTCCGCTGTTCTTGTCGCTGTCCCTTCCCCCCAGCCGTCGCACTCAACCCCCCGGAAGTCCCCGGTCTGCTTGATCTCCCGGGTCCTGTCCGCCATCGTCCCCGATCTTCTGAATGGACCGCACGGAACGCATCCTTGATCTCGTGGCACTGCTGCTCGACGCGCGGGAACCCATCTCGTGGGCCGAGCTGCGTGAGCACTTCCCCGCCGACTACGGCGGTTCGGACGACGCCGCGGAGCGCAAGTTCGAGCGCGACAAGGCGGAGCTCGTCGAACTCGGCTTCCCCTTGAGCTACGTGCAGGGCGACGACGAGCGGCGCGACGGCTACCTCGTCGACCGCAACGTCTACTACCTGCCGGAGGCGGACCTCACGAAGGAGGAGCTGGCCGTGCTCTACGCCGCCGGGTCCGCCGCGCTGGCCTCCGGGGCCTTCCCGGGCCGCGACGACCTGGCGCACGCCCTGCGCAAGATTGGCTTCTTCGCCGGTGAATCCCTGCCCACCCCGCGCGTGCGCATGGAACTGGGCACCGGCCAGGAGGGCCAGGAGAAGGAGGTCTCCGCCCGGCTGGAGACGCTCTGGGAGGCGTGCTCCGCCCACAAGTGGGTGCAGCTGACCTACGGCAGCCCCAAGCAGGCGGGGCTGACGGAGCGGCGCGTGGACCCGTACGGCCTGGCGCTGCGGCGCGGCGTGTGGACGCTGGTGGGCTACTGCCACCTGCGCCAGGGCCTGCGCACCTTCCACGTGCACCGCATCCGCGAGCTGAAGGCGAACACCGCCCGGCCGCGCACCCCGGACTTCGAGGTGCCCGCGGACTTCTCCCTGGACGCGCACGTGGCGTACTTCCCCTGGCAGTACCGCTTCCATGAGCCCATGGAGGTGACGCTCCTGTTGAAGGGGCCGCTGTCCTCGCGCGGGGCCTCGCTGTTCCCCGGCGCGGCGCTGGAGCCGGTGGCGGAGGGCGTGACGCGGGCCCGCTTCCCGGTGACGTTCGTGGACGGGCTGGCGCGGTTCGTCCTGTCGCTCGGCGCGGACTGCCGCGTGGAGGGCCCGCTGGAGGCGCGCGAGCCGCTGGAGCGGATGGCGGCGCGCATCCTGGAGAAGCACGCGATGGTGGAAGGCCAGCAGGTGAGCGCATGAGCAACGTCCACGAGCGGCTGCGCCGCCTGCTGTTCCTCGTCCCCTACGTCTCCAAGCACCCGGGCGTCACGGTGGAGGCCCTGGCCAAGGCCCTCAACATCAGCCGGGAGGACCTGCTGGAGGAGCTGGACCTGCTCACGTGCGTGGGCCGGCCGCCCTTCAACCCGGACGACTACATCGACATCTACGTGGACAACGACCGCGTCTACGTGGACCTGGATCAGCGCCTGTTCGCGCCGCCCCGGCTGACGGCGGGCGAGGCCGCGGCCCTGGCCGCCGCGGCGGAGCTGTTGCGCCCGGCCACCGGGGACGCCCTCCAGAGCGCCCTCACCAAGCTGGAGAACATCATCCCGCCCGCCGCGCGCGAGCGCTTCCGGGACATGTACCGGAAGATCGACGCCACGGGCGAGGCGCCCCTGGCCCTGGGACCGCTCACCCGCGCCATCCTGGAGCGGCTGGAGGTGACGTTCGGCTACGCCACCCCGGGCCGTCCGGCGGAGTCGCGCCGGGTGCGTCCCTACGAACTCTTGAGCAACCGGGGCCAGTGGTACCTCCAGGGCTTCTGCCACACGCGGCAGGACGCGCGCCTGTTCCGCCTGGACCGGATGGAGGACCTGGCCGTCACCACCACCGCCTTCCAGCCCCCGGCGGACGCCCGCGCGGACGTGCCCAACCCGGCGCGCGGCGCGAGCGAGGCCTCCGTCCGGGTCCGCTTCTCGCCCATCGCCGCCCCCTACGTGAAGGAGCGGTTCGGGCAGGACGCCCGCCCGCTCGCTGATGGAGGGGTGGAGGTGCGCGTGGCCGGAGACAGTGAGCGCTGGCTCACCCAGTGGGTGCTATCCTTCGGTGGCGAGGCCGAAGTGCTGGAGCCGGCGAGCGCTCGCGCCGCCGTTGCCCGAGCCGTGCATGCCTCGATAGGCTCCTAGGACGACATGGCTTTCCAACTGACGATCTCCGAGGGAAAAGACGCCGGCAAGGAGTTCGTCTTCGACCAGGACTCCGTGCTCATCGGTCGCACCTCCGAGTGTGACGTGGTGCTGTACGACCCGGGCGTGTCCCGCCGCCACTGCCGCATCCTGAAGATGGGTGAGGGCTACAGCGTGGAGGACCAGAAGAGCGCCAACGGCACGCTCATCAACGGCGCGGCGGTGCAGAAGCAGGCGCTCACCGACGGGGACGCCATCACGTTGGGGCCGGTGACGTTCCTGTTCGCGATCGCCCAGGACGACGCGACCACCGGCGAGGAGGAAGCTCCCGCGGAAGATGGCGCCAACAGCACCCGCATCGTGTCCATGGACTCGCTGCGCAAGCAGCGCAACAAGAAGGCCGCCGCGTCGCTGGCCCCGGAAGGCGCCGACGAGGAGGAGCTCCAGGGCATCCGCGCGGAGTCCACCCGCATGAACATGCGGGCCATCCGCCGGCCATCACGCCCGTGCGGACCTTGGAGCTGGCCTCCGCCCAGAACAGGCGCAGGTTGGCCACGAGT
>SECN01000425.1 GCA_004173515.1 Myxococcaceae bacterium
GGCGCGGTGAAGGACCCCAACGGCCTGCTGGACGTCTACGTGCTGGTCAACGACCAGAAGGTCTACTTCAAGGCCGTGGACCCCAAGGGCGGCGAGCCCAACACGCTGAAGTTCACCGCGGACTTCAACCTGAAGGAAGGCAACAACAACGTGCTGGTGGTGGCGCGCGAGAGCACCGAGTTCGCCAGCCGCCGCACGCTGGTCATCCGCCGCCGTCCGGCGGAGGTGGCCCAGAAGGTGACGACGCCCGCCGCCGCGGCCACCACGCCGGTGAAGCCGCGCCAGCAGTAGTCCCCGGCCTCGAAGCCGACGCCTGAAGCGGGCGGCCTGCTTCCAAGGACCTCCTTCCCGACACGGGGGGAGCCTTCTTGGAGGAGGGCCGCCCGTTTTGTTGACGCTCTACCGAAGGCCGATTTAGGGTCCTCGCAGGTGGGCGCCCGCTTGGCCGGAACGCGTCCCGGAGGCGTGAATCCCCAATGCGGACGTTCAGTCGGTGGCTGGTCCTCGCGACGGCGCTGTCCGGGGCTGCTGCCCACGCGGACGACAATGACCTGTCGATTTCCCGTTTCGGAACCGACAGGCTCCAGGCGGGTGGCACCCTGGCGCAGGCGAGTGGGGACTTCCGCGCCTTCGCGCGCACGTTCGGCGCGGTCATCAACTCCGCCAACCTGATGCCCCCGCGCACCACGGGCCATTCCGGCTACGCGTTCAACGCGGAGCTGTCCGTGGTGTCGCTGCCGGACGACGTCTTCCTGCCCACCGAACGCGAGCAGCCGGGCTCCGTGCTGGTGCCCTCCGTCCACGTGCGCAAGGGCCTGCCCTTCTCACTGGAGCTGGGCGGCCGCGTGGGCTGGGTGGAGAAGAGCAGCATGGTGACGGCCACCGGCGAGCTGAAGTGGGCCGTCAACGAGGGCTTCACCTACCTGCCGGACGTGGGCCTGCGCCTGCACGTGACGAAGCTGTTCGGCGCGCACGACCTGGACCTGACCACCACGGGCCTGGACATCGGCGTGGGCAAGCAGTTCCCCCTGGGCGGGATGATCACCCTGACGCCCTACGGCGGCCTGGACCTGGCCTTCGTCAGCGCCGCGTCGCGCACGCTCGTCTTCAACAACGACCTGTCGCTGGAGGACTCGCTGGAGGAGGACTCGCGGGCGACCCTGGCCAACGACAACGCGGGCACGTACGCCCGGGTGTCCGCGGGCGACAACCTCACCCCGCGCTTCTACGCGGGCGCGCGCTTCATCGGCGGCGCGCTGCAACTGGGCGCCGAGTTCTCCGTGACGAGCCTGGGCAGCTTCGACGTGACGGGCGACGCCAACCGCAGCCTGCCCTCCGTCGTCGCCTTCAACACCACGCTGGGCCTGGACTTCTAGGTCCCCACCGCGTCCGGGGCGTGGCCGCGCAGCGCCTCGCGCACGCGTCCCGGGCGGTTGGTGATGAGGTAGGAGACGCCCCGCGCGCGCAGCTCGTGCGCGCGCTGGGGGTCATCCACCGTCCACGCCGCCACGCTGAGCCCCGCCTCGCGCCACGCGTGCACCCGCTCCGGCGTGCACGCCTCGTGGAACGGGTGCACCGAGTGCGAGGACACCAGCGGGCTCACCACGTACGCCTGGGGCGCCCAGGCCTTGTCCGGGTCGATGAGGAAGCCCCGGCGCAGCGTGGGGGCCACCGCCGCCAGCCGGAAGAGGCACAGCGGTCGTCGAAGCGGTCGCACTTGAGCTCGATGTTGACCAGGAAGTGCGCCGGCAGCGCGTCCAGCACGTCCTCCAGGAGCGGGATGCGCGCGGGGGCGTACCCCAGGGACGAGCCCACGTCGGCCCGGCGCAGCTTCCACCAGGGCGTGGTGCGCACCTCCCAGGGCTGCCCGGCCAGCCGCTCCAGGCGCTCGTCGTGGCACACCACCACCTCGCCGGAGCCGCAGGCCATGGCGTCCAGCTCCACCCCGTCGGCGCCCTGGCGCACGGCTTCGGTGAAGGCCTCCAGGGTGTTTTCGGGGGCATCGGCGCTGGCACCACGGTGAGCGAGCAGGAGCATGGGCGCGCAGTCTGCGCTGGAACGCCGCGCCTGGGCAGCGCCGTGGACGGCCGGGCGTCCGGGGGTGGACGCGCGCCCGGCTTGCCTCCCGGGAGGGTTTATTGCAGTGTCCGGAGCATGCTGGGTGCTGGAGAATTCATCGTCCTCGGCTTCGTCCTGCTGGTGGTCTTCTCGGCCGCGCGGATGGGGCAGTTGGGCAACGCGATGGGCAAGTTCGTCTACTCCTTCCGCAAGGCGTCGCGCGGACAGGACCTGGTGGACGTGAAGACCCTGCCCCATGCGCGCCGGGGCAGCACCGACGCGGACTTCACCGAGCCCGCCCCCAAGGACCGCCGCTCTTAAGCGGCGCTCAGAACTCCTCGCCGTCCGGGAGCACCAGGGGCCCGGGCGGGGTGCCGGGCGCCGGCTCCAAGAGCAGGCGCGCGGCCTGTTGTCGCAGGGCGGGGAGCAGGCCCGCGTCCGCCACCAGTTCGCGCAGGTCCGCGGCGTTGAGCAGCGGGACGATCTTGGCGCCCACCTCCGGCGGCAGGTACGGGTTGAAGACGAGCGCGCGACGCACGGCGTGCCGCACCGACCAGCGCGAGGCCTTCCAGATTTCGACCAGCGGCTCCGGACGGGCGGGCCTTCGCGCGGCGATGCGCACCACCAGCGGTTCGGTGAGGCGGGGGTTGATCAGCACGTTGCGCAGCACGGCCGGGTTGCTGACGGTGGCCAGCCGCGACAGCACGTCCGGGTCGCGCGTCATGCGGGCCTGCTGCTTCAGGTGGCCCAGGGACTGGTTGGCCGCGAGCGCGTCCGCCCGGGCCGCCGCGTCCGCGTCCAGCTCCTTGCGCGCGGGCCCCTGGGCGAAGAGGTCCGCCACGGCCTCCAGGGACTGCACGTGGGCCATGCGCCGGAGCGCCTCCACGTGGGGGATGTGCTCGGCCTCCTGGTCCAGGGCGGCCATGAAGTCCGACAGCACGCAGGTGGCGGGGGCCTGGCCCGCGCGGGCCAGGGACAGCAGGTGGCCAATGAGCTCGTTCGTGTCGAACGGCTCACGCCGGGCCAGCTCGCGAGCGGCGGCCTTGCGGCGCACCGTGGAGCCTCCGCCCAGCGCGTGCAGGTTGCGCGCGAGCGCGCGGGCCTCATCCAGGGTGGACATGGCGGCCTATCCCCCCGTGCGGTCCGCCGTCGGCGCGGAAGGCGCGGGCTCCAGCGTCACCTCCAGTCGGAAACCGGCGAGGTCCGCGGGAAACTCCTGGAACACCACCAGGAAGGGCACCTTGCCGCCCGGAGGCACCGGCACGGAAGCCGCGTCCAGGCGCTGGCGCAGCGCGGTGGCGGCCTCCGCGTTGGTGACGGCGTAGAGGTCCTCCGGGGTGGCCAGCGCGCCCGCGAGTCCTTCCGAGGAGCGCACCCGCTGGTCGCCGTCGAAGAGGGCGGCGCGCACGCGCACGGACGCGGCGGTGCCGGTGCGGTTCTCCGCCTCCCCGCGCACGACGAAGAGCATGCGGCCCTCGCGCGTGGCGTACAGGCCGTTGGACACGTCGCTCGCGGTGAACGGGCGGGACGGCGGCAGCACCAGCGCGCGCAGCCGGTCCGGGGACAGGGTGGAGGCGTTCACCTTCCCGTCGCGCAGGTACACGATGCCCAGGGCGCCCAGGCCCACCACCAGCACGGTGGCGACGGTGAGGTTGACGACGAACCCCGTCAGCTTCCGCGCGCGGCCGGGCAGCCGGCGCTGGGGCATGCCCACGTCTTCCAACCGCGCCGAGGGCTTGGTCACCGTGACGGCGGGCCCTCCGCGCATGGAGGCCAGGTCCACCACCTCGCGGCGGGGCGTGGTGATCTTGAAGGGGTCGCCGTCGTCGTACGCCGGCACGTCGCTCAGCAGGGAGATGCCGTCCGCGTCCGGCGCCGCGGCGGGAAGCTCTCCCAGCAGCGCGGCACGGCCGGTGTCCGAGGCGGCCATCCCCTCCTCGCCCGACGCGCCACCGCCGGAGAAGTCGAACAGGTCGCCCATCCCCTCCGAAGGGGCGCTGGCGGGCGGCGCCTCCTCGGGAGCGGGGGCGGACAGGTCCGAGGAAGGCGCGGCCATGTCGATGGACGCGAACGGATCCTCGGACTCGAAGTTCGGCGCCGGAGCGGTGGTTGCGGGCGGGCGTGCCCCCTTGGGCGGCGCGGCCGTCACGACGGGGTCCGGGACCGGAGGCGCGGCGGGTGCCTCCTCCAGGGAGAAATCGAAGAGCGGGTCGGCAGCGGCGGCCGCGACCGGAGCGGGGCGACCCGCCGGCGAAGGCCCGATCCTGCCGGGCTGGGCGGAAGCCCGGGCCCCCGCGCTCGCGGGAGACGCAGGGACGCCGGCCCTGGCGCCCGGAGCTGGGGCGGAGGCACCGGGACCGAGCGCTCCGGGCCCTGAAGGCGCGGAGGGCCCGCCCGGTCCAGGAGCGAAAGCCCCGGGCCCCGGAGGTCGCGCGGAGGCGCCATGAGCTGGAAGCGCGGGGGACGGCTCCCCCAGGGGGTCATCGAAGTCCGGAATGAAGGCCCCGGCCCCGAAAGCGCCATCGCCCGAGGGCTGCGCGGCCGGCGCCGCCTGGAACGCACCAGGAGCCGGGGGCGACACGGGGGCACCCGCGCCGGGACGGAGCGCGCCCGGAGGCCCCGCCGCGAACGCCCCGGGAGGCGCGGCCCGGGGAGCCGGGGGCGCGAAGGCGCCAGGGGGCACCGACCGCAGGCCCGTGACCGAGGGCCTGGGCGGAGCACCGGGGCCCGAAGCGGCCACCGACCGGGGTGCCGGCGCCGGGGCGGCCACGGGCGGAGCGCTGGCCGGCGCGGGCAAAGGTCCGACATCGGACATGAAGTCCGCGAACGGATCCTCCTCGTTCAACCCGGGCAGGTTCACCGGAGCAGGCGCGGGAGCGGGGGCCGCCTGCCGCCGGGCCGCGACGCCCGGAGGCGGCATCGGCGCGTCGAAGGGGGTCAACGGCCCCCTGGTACCCGGCGCGGCGGGGGCCCGGACGGGGGCCGCTTGCGCGTCGTCCACGTCGATGTCCACATCCACATCACCCCAGGAGCGCGCGGGGGACGGCTTCGCTCCGGGCGCGCCAGGGCCTCCCGGCGCGTAGTAGGCCGGGCCCGGACGGGTGACCTCCCCGGTGGGCTCGGGGGCATCACCGAACGCCTGGAACGGGTCCGCCTGCTCGGCCGGAGCCGCGACTGGCAGGGGGGCGCTCAGGGCGGGCGCGGGCTCGCGCGCCACCCGGAAGGTGTTCTGGCATTTGGTGCAGCGGACCTTGACCCCCTTTTCCGTCACCTTCTCGTCGGGGATCTTGAACCGCGTCTGGCACTGTTCACACTGGACGATCATGAGGTCGGGTCGGGGGGAGTCGCAGCATAGGCCCACCAGGAGGGCACGGCGAGTTGGACCCGGGTAACTTGCTCGCGCCGAACCCCTTTGATACGAGGTTCGCCCCTTTGGAACTCAAGTAGTAAACCAGTAAATGCCAAGGCGCAGCCGGGGTCGGAGACGACAGACATGAGCGAGGCCGAGCAAGCAGGCGCTCCCAGCAGCAAGGAGCCGAAGATCATCAAGCGCTACACGAACCGGAAACTCTACGACACCGTGGAGAGCCGGTACGTCACCCTTGATGAAATCGCCGCGATGATCAAGGAGGGAACCGAGGTGCGGATTGTCGACAACCGCACGAAGGAAGACCTGACCTCGGTCACCCTGGCGCAGATCATCTTCGAGGAGGAGAAGAAGAAGAACCAGATGCCGCTGTCGGTGCTGCGGGAGATCATCCGCCACCCCGGCGAATCCATTTCCGGGTTCATCCAGAAGGAGGTCACGCCGCGCGTGGCCTCCATCCGTGAAGAGGCCGAGCAGCGGCTGGACAAGCTGCTGCGCCGCGAGGACGGCTCGCCGGAGATCCCCACGGACCCCGCCGCCGTCGCCCCCGCGCCCCCTCCGGGCACGCCCGCTTCCGAAGCCGCCACCGCGAGCCTCAACCCCGCGGAGCTGCTCAAGGCCAGCCAGCGCGCCTTCGAGGACTTCCAGCGCCGCATGGACGAGCGCGTGAAGCAGGTGGTGGAGAACCTCACCGGCAACCTGCCCGCCCTGGGCCGCGACATGCAGGCGCTCACCCAGCGGCTGGAAGAGCTGGAGAAGAAGCTCGACGCCGCGGAGAAGGCCGACAAGAAGGACTCCGGCGCCGCCTAGGCGTGGAGTGAAGTCCCACGACGCCCGCGCTGCTCGCAGCCCGCGGCCGGGCGCCGCTCAGGCCACCTTTCGGGGGGCCCGCTTCCGCTTCGTCGGGGCGGGCCCGCCGTGGATCTCCGCCGCGATGGCGGCGAGCATCTTCGCGCCCGGGCTCTGGGGCGCGTACTCCCAGACCGTCTTGCCGTGGCTCTGGGCCTCGTCCACCTTGACGTTGTAGCCCAGCGGCGTGGCCGCGAGCGCGTCCGGGAAGTACGCCCGCAGGCGCTCCAGGATGGCCGTCGCCAGCGCCGTCTTGCGATACAGCGTGGGCACCACCTTGGTGACGCGCAGGTCCGGTCGTCCCTCGGACTCGCCCACCTGGCGCACCGTCTCCGCCAGCTCCGCGCACCCGTCCAGCGCCAGGTACGTCAGCGCCACCGGCACCACCACCTCCGTGGCCGCCACCAGGATGTTGCGCGTGGTGAGCCCCATGGAGGGAGGCGCGTCGAACAGCACGACGTCATAGCCCGCGGCCTCCGCCTCCCGCATGCGGTCCGCCAGCCGGTGCGCGCGGCGCGGATCCTGCGCCACCACCACCGGGAAGTCCGCCATCTCCTTGTACGCCGGCACCACGTCCAGCCCGGCCACGCCCGTCGGCTGGATGACCGACGCGAGCGTCACGCCCGGATCCGTGAGCAGGTGGAACACGTTCACAGGCAGCGTGCGCACGTCCAGGCCCAGCGACTTGCCCGCGTGCCCTTGCGTGTCCAGGTCCACCAGCAGCACGCGGCAGTGCTTCGTCAGCGCGAGCCACGCGGCGGTGTTCACCGCCAGCGTCGTCTTGCACGTGCCGCCCTTCTCGTTGATGAACGCGATGCGCCGCATGGACATGGGCAGGCCTCCGGGAAGGCGCGCGCTACTTCTTCTTCGGTTGGGACGTCGCGTGCTCCACGAGCGTGTCCACCTTGCCCTCGACGGAGGACAAGAGCCGCTCCAGGTCGTCCACCTTGGAGCGAAGCTGCTCCAGGTCCGCGGTGGACGGCAGGTTCATGGCGGACAGCGCCGTTCTGAGCGCGGTGTCCAGCGTCCCCTTGGCCGCGAGCGAGCGCGACACCAGCGACTGCACCGCCGCCACGAACTTCTCGTTGGAGAGCAGCTGCTGCGCGAGCTTGCCCACGCGCTCCTCGCCCGTCTCCACTGGGAGGGGCCAACGCGACGTGTCAAGCAGGGGAACAATGGGTGTTTCCCGTCGTGGACTCTCGTTGACTCTCCAGGGGGCCATCCCTACGGTTCGCGCGCCCTTATGCCCGGACTGCTCGACAAACGTCTTTGGATCGTCTCCGGCAAGGGGGGCGTGGGGAAGACCACCGTCGCCGCCGCGCTGGCGCTGGCTTCCGTGCGCGCGGGGCGCCGGACCCTGGTGTGCGAGGTGAACACCCAGGAGCGCGTCAGCCGCTTCCTGGAGCTGCCGGAAGCCGGCCCGGAGGTGAAGAAGCTGGAGGAGAACCTCTGGGCGGTGGACGTGCGCCCCCAGGAGTCCATGCGCGAGTACGGCCTGATGGTCCTGCGCTTCGAGACCCTCTACAAGACGGTCTTCGAGAACCGGCTGGTGCGCTACTTCCTGCGCTTCATCCCGTCGCTCCAGGAGCTCGTCCTCCTGGGGAAGATCCTCTTCCACCTCCAGGAGAAGCTGCCGGATGGCCGCTGGAAGTACGACACGGTGGTGCTGGACGCGCCCGCCACCGGCCACGCCATCTCCTTCCTGAGCGTGCCGCAGGTGCTCCTGCAGACGGTGCCGCCGGGACCGATGACGCGCGAGGCGCTGAAGATGCGCGACCTGCTGGTGGATCCGGGCATCACGGCCGCGGTGCTGGTGTCGCTGCCGGAGGAGATGCCGGTGAACGAGGCGCTGGAGCTGCACAGCGCCCTGCGCGACCGGGTGCACATCCGCACGCACGCGGCGGTGCTCAACCAGGCCTTTCCGCAGCGCTTCACGGAGGCCGACCTGGAGGCGCTCGCGGGCTGTCCGGAGTTGCAGAAGGTGGCCAGGGCGCACCATGACCGGGCCTCGCAGGCGGTGCTGGCGGGCACGAAGCTGGAGCGCAACCTCCACGCCCCGGTGTACACGGTGCCCAGGTTGTTCGTGCCGCGCTTCGGACGGGACGCGGTGGAGACGGTGATGGGGCATCTGCAGACGCTGGTGACGGGAGGCGCGGGAGCATGACGGCGCTGCAAGCGGCGCTCGCGAACAAGCGCGTGCTCATCTGCGTGGGCTCGGGCGGCGTGGGCAAGACGACGGTGGCGGCGACGCTCGCCCTGCGCGCGGCGGTGGACGGACGCCCGAGCATCGTGTGCACCATCGACCCGGCGAAGCGGCTGGCCAATTCGCTGGGCCTGTCCGGCCTGGGCAACACGGAAGCCGAAGTGCCCGCCTCCGTGCTGGAGCCGCTGGGCGTGCACCCCAAGGCGGCGCTGCACGCGATGATGCTGGACATGAAGGCCACCTGGGACGACCTCATCACCCGCGTGGCCCCGCCCGAACAGCGCGAGCGCATCTTCGCCAACCGCTTCTACCAGTCCCTCTCCACGGCCCTGGCGGGCAGCCAGGAATACATCGCCATGGAGAAGGTGTGGGACCTGCGCCGCAGCAAGGACTACGAGCTGGTGGTGCTGGACACGCCGCCCACCGCGCACGCGCTGGACTTCCTGGACGCACCCAACCGGGTGCTGGACTTCCTGGACAACGAAGCGGCCAAGTGGCTCCTCACGCCCGCGCTGAAGGCAGGCAAGGTGGGCCTGTCGCTCTTCAACCTGGGTGGCAGCTACGTGACGCGCGCGCTGTCGCGCTTCACCGGCACGGAGATGCTCCAGGAGCTGTCGTCCTTCATGGTGACGCTCTCCTCCATGAACGAGGGCTTCCGCGAGCGGGCGCGCGGCGTGCGCGAACTGCTGGAGGACAAGACGACGGGGTTCGTGCTCGTGACGAGCCCCAACCCGGAGCGACTGGACGAGGCCATCCACTTCCACGGCCTGCTCAAGCAGAACCGCATGGAGATGACGGCCATCGTGGTCAACCGCGTGCACCCGGTGCCCACGCCGGAGCTGTGGAAGGACGCGGCCTCGCTGACGCCCACGCGGCGCGCGAAGGTGGAGGAGACGCTGCGCGAGCTGCAGGTGCTCGCCCAGCAGGACCTGGAGGGCATGGCGCAGCTGCGCGCGGCCTGCCCGGGCACGCCCCTCATCCAGGTGCCCCGCTTCGGGCTGGACGTGCACGACCTCACCGCGCTGTGGAACACCGGGCGCTACCTGCTGGGCGACGACGTCCTCGCCTGAGTCCCCTCCCCCACCGCGCGCGGCATGGGCCCACCGGAGCTTCGCGGGGATGTCTCCGGCGGATATTTCCGACGGCATTCCGTGCAGGCGGGCGACGCGCGGCGCGCGACCGCGCCTCGCATTAGACTGGCCCACCCCGAAGACAGGCGGTGGAAGCTCCGGGGAACCCACCGGGTCTCCGGGGTGTCGATGTCCGGCAAGCCCCGGCGGGGCCGGCGGACTCCGGAAGGAAGCAGGCGCATGGACGGGATGAAGCGGATGGATGCAACCGGAGGCGCCCGGCGGTGGCTGGGGTGGGGCGTGCTGGCCGTGGGACTCGCGCTCACGGGCTGCCGCACGACGGGCGCGGCGACGAAGCCGGATGCGACGCCGACGAAGCAGGTGGTGGAGTTCGCCCCCGTGACGGTGACGGCGGACCTGGAGCTGGACCGCCTCAACGACGAGGAGCTCTTCGCGGGCGGCACCTCCGCCTTCGCGGCCAACGACTTCAAGCAGGCGGCGCGCTACTTCGGCCGGCTCGTGGACTTCCACCCGAACAGCCCGCACCGCCGGCAGGCGCTCTACAACGCGGGGCTTTCGCACCAGCGCCTCAAGGAATGGGACGACGCCTACGGGCGCTTCTCCGAACTCGCGGAGCCCGCGAAGGGCGAAGGCGACGCGCTGGAGGCCTCCTTCCGCGTGGCGGAGACGCTCTACCACCTGGAGCGCTACGACGAGGCCACCCGGATGCTGGCCACGCTGGTGGCGCGCGACGACCTGCCCGCGGGCCGCCGCATCGAGGCCCAGGTGCAGCAGGGCATCTGCCAGGTGGAGTCCGGCAAGACGGACGACGCGGAGGCCACGCTGCGCAAGGCGCTCACGGCCTACGAGGCCCTGCCGGACAAGGCGGAGGTGGAGGACTACTTCCCCGCCCAGGCGCACTTCTTCGTCGGGGAGATCTACCGGCTGCACTACGAGGCCGTGAAGCTGGAGGCCAGCCGGGGCAGCGACGGGCTGGCGCAGGACCTCAACTACAAGGCGGAGCTGCTGCTGTCCGCCCAGGGCCACTACCTGCGCTCCATCCGCGTGGGCAACGGCTACTGGGCCACCGCCGCCGGCGCGCAGATTGGCGCCCTCTACGAGAACCTCTACGAGCACATGGTGAACTCGCCCACGCCCCCGGAGCTCAACGCCGAGGAGGCGGGCGTCTACCGCCAGGAGCTGCGCAAGAAGATCCGCGTCCTGCTCACCAAGTCCATCAACATCTACGAGCGCACCCTGGAGGCCGCCGAGCGCATCGGTTCGCAGAGCGCCTTCGTGGACCGCACGCGCCAGAGCCTGGAGAAGGTGAAGCGGCTGCTGCTCGCGGACGCGGATGGCGAAAGCGCCCCGCCCCCCGAAGGCGCCGCCACCGCGCCGCACTCCTGAGCCCCAGCGCCTGACGGTGGCCCGCTGGGCACGGGACCACCTGGGGGCGTAGCCTCGCGGTCCACCGCCCATGGAACCGCTCTTCACCCCCGAACAGCTCGCTGAAATCCACGCCTACCACCAGCCCCACTACATCCGCGCGGCGGTGGATCCGCTGGTGCAGCTGGCACTGGCGGTGCTGCTGCTGGCGGTGCTCGTGCGCCCCATCCACCGGGGCGCCACGGCGGCGGCCGCGGCCCTGGAGCACAGGTTCGGCTTCCTCCGCACCGCGCCGGTGAGCCGCGCCTTCTTCACGGCGATGGACCGGCTGTGGGGCGAGCCCGGCTGGGGCGCCGCCATCTTCTTCGCCCTCTTCATCGACCTAGCCACCCAGGTGCTCTACGCCCCCGCGAACGTCTGGTTCTACTACGTGCTGGAGCACCGGTACGGCATGTCCAACCTCACGCCGCTGAGCTTCGCGTGGATCTGGCTCAAGGGCATCGTCGTGACCGCGCTCGCGCTGACCGCGCTCGTCGTCGGCATGTATGGACTCGCCCGCCGCGTGCGCCGCTGGTGGCTGGTGCTGGGCGTGCCGGTGGCGCTGCTGATGCTGGTGGCGGCGGCCCTGGACCCGTACCGCGCCCGCCTCTATTTCGACCAAGCCCCCCTGGAGGAAGGGCCGCTGCGCTCGCGCATCACCGAGCTGATGCGCAAGGCGGACATCTCCTTCTCCGACGTGGTGGTGGAGAAGACGTCCCTGACCTCCAAGCGCGTGCAGGCGTACTTCGCCGGCCAGGGCCCCACGCGCACCATCGTCCTCAACGACGTCATCGTGAAGGAACTCGCCCCGGACGAGGTGCTCGCCGCCGTGGCGCACGAGGCGGGACACGTCAACGAAGCCCGCTGGCCCGGCCGCATCGCCTCGTCGGTGGCCCTGGTGGCCCTGCTCTTCCTCATCGACCAGGTGCTGCGCCTGTCCGCCCGCCGGGGCTGGTGGGGTGTCCAACGCACGGGCGACATCCGCACCCTGCCCCTCGTCTCGCTCCTCGTCTTCCTGTTGATCAACATCGGGGCCCCCATCTCCGGGGCCCTCTCCCGTGAACGCGAACGGGAGGCGGACCGCTACGGCCTGCGGCTCACACAGGACCGCGAGGCCTTCCGCCGCATGCTGGTGAAGGCCGCCCGGGTGAACAAGATGGACCCGGAGCCTCCCGGCTGGCTCGTCCTCCGGGGCATGAGCCATCCCCCCATCGGGGAACGGATCGCCACGCTCGACGTGCCCTGAACCGCCTGTACCGCATCAAGAAGCTGCCGGTGGATGGGCCCCCCATTCCACGCATTCCCCCTCGCCAACCAGGCCCATCCACCGGCAGCTTCTTGATGCGGTACAGGCGGTT
>SECN01000858.1 GCA_004173515.1 Myxococcaceae bacterium
GCGCGGGTGAAGGACGTGGTGGAGGCCGAGGGCTTCACCGTGCACCCGAACAAGACGCGCGTGGCCCGCAAGGGCAGCCGTCAGCGCGTCACGGGGCTCGTGGTGAACGAGGCGAAGGACGGCACCCCGGCCGCGCGAGTCCCCCGCGACGTGGTGCGCCGCCTGCGCGCGGCCATCCACAACCGCCAGAAGGGCAAGCCGGGCCGCGAGGGCGAGTCGCTGGAGCAGCTCAAGGGCATGGCGGCGTTCCTCTACATGACGGATCCGGTGAAGGGCCGCGCGTACCTGGACCAGCTCGCGAAGCTGGAAGCCGCCGCGCCCCCGGCCGAAGCGTAGCCGCCGCGAGCGGGCCCGCGTCGTCGCGCGGGCCCCGAAGCAGGGGCGGCCTTCAGCGCTCCCCTGCCCCCGCCTTCGTCCGACGCGTGGGCTTCTTCGCGGGGGCCTTCTTCTTCCCTGGCGCCTTCACCGGGGGCGGCGCCTCCACGGCCGCCGCCTCCTCCGCGACAGGCCCGACCTTCAGCGCCGCGTCCGCGAACGCCCGCAGCCGTCGCGGATACTCCTGGGGGGCCGTCGTGGTGAAGTTGCCGTGCGACGCGCTGGGGATGCGCCACGTCTGGGCATATGGCGCCACGCGCGCGAACAGCTCATCCAGCAGCGGCTGCCCGGACTCCTCCGTGCCCGCGACGATGAGCAGGGGCCGGGGCTGGATGCGGTCCACCGCATCAATCGTCCGCACCTCCTCCAGCCGGATGCCCCGCCGCCAGAAGGGAAGCAGCGCCCCCGTCTGCGTCACCACGCCGAAGCGGCGGAAGTCATACGCCGCCGCCAGCCACAGCGTGTTGAAGGGCGACAGCAGCACCACCGCCGCCACCTGGGGGTCCTTCGCCGCCACCTCCGCCACCGCCGCGGAGCCGATGGAGAACCCCAGCACCCCCACCCGGGCCGGGTCCACGTCCGGCTGCGTCCGCACGAACTCCAGCGCCGCGCGCACATCCATGCGCTCCTGGTCGCCCCAGGTGGACGCCTCGCCCCCGCTCTGCCCGTGCGCGCGCAGGTCCAACAGCAGCACGCCATGGCCCGCGTCGCGCAGCACCCGCGCCTCCGGCAACATGTCCTCGCGCGTCTGGGAAAGGCCGTGGGCCAGCACCCACGCCGCCTTGTTGCGCGACGGCACGTACCAGCCGCGCAGCTCCACCCCGTCCTCCGTGCGCAGCGTCAC
>SECN01000426.1 GCA_004173515.1 Myxococcaceae bacterium
GGACCGCCGAAGCCACCGTCGCCCGGCGGCGGACCCATGCCGCCGTCACCGAACGGCGGGGGACCGCCACCGCCGTTCGGTGACGGCGGCATGGGTCCGCCGCCGGGCGACGGTGGCTTCGGCGGTCCTCCGCCGGGCTTCGACGCCGGGACGCCGTGAACCAGGGTGGATGGGAGCCCCGGAAGCCTCCGGGGCTTCCCGTCCGAAAGGAGCGCTGCGCATGCGGGACCGCATCCTGCTGGTGGAGGATGACGAACAGCTCGGGTCGCAGATCGTCGGGCACCTGCAGGGCGCGGGCTTCGAAGCGCTCTGGTGGCGCGAGGGCCGCATGCTGGTGGCCGGTGAACTCCCGGACGTGAGCCTCGTGGTGTTGGACCTGATGCTGCCCGGCACCTACGGCCTGGACATGCTCAAGGCGCTGAGGACCTTCTCGGAGGTTCCCGTGCTCATCCTGAGCGCTCGCAACGACACGCTGGACAAGGTCCGCTCACTGAAGCTGGGCGCGGACGACTACATGACCAAGCCCTTCTGGCCGGAGGAGCTGGTGGAGCGCGTGCGAGCGCGCCTGCGCCGCCCCACCCTCCAGAAGGAGCAGGCGGTGGTCGAGGTGGGCCCGCTGCGCATCGACCTCCAGGCGCACACCGTCCAGGTGCAGGGACGTCCGGTGGAGCTCACGCGGGTGGAGTTCGAGCTGCTCGCGGCGCTGGCGCGCAGGCCCCAGGAGGCCGTGACGCGGCAATGGCTGGTGGAGCACGTGTTGGATCCGGAGCGTGAAGGCACGGAGCGCACGCTGGACGTCCACGTGTCGCGGCTGCGGCGCAAGCTGGGTCCGTTGAAGTGCGTAGAGACGGTGTGGGGCGTGGGCTACCGGCTGGTCCCCGGGGAGGACGCGTGAAGCTGCGACTGCGCCTGGCGCTCACGGCGGTGGCGGTGACGGTGCCCGCGGTGTTCGCGCTGGTGCAGGTGGAGCACTCGGTGCGCCGCCGCACGACGGATGAGGTCATCGCCGCGTCGGTCCTGTCGCAGATGCAATCCGGTGGACGCGAGCGCTGCGAGTCCGCGCCCGACACCTGGATGGTGCGCACCCGCTCCCAGCGTCCGCCGTGGGAGCGCGAGGGCCTCCCCGACCTGGGAGGCGGTCCCCCGTCGGGCGCGCCCCCGGGTGAAACGTCCGGCCCCGGGCCCCGTGAACCGGGCGGTGACGGGCCGCCCCGGAAACCCACCGGCAACCGGGGCCCCTTCGGAAGGAAGTGGATGCCCCCGGTGAGCCTCTTCCCGTTCGACGGGAAGTTCGTGCCGGGCAACGCGCAGGCCCCCGCGCTGGACGACGACCTGCGCGAAGGGGCGCTGTCGGACGGCGTGGGCGTGCGCCGCTACACCAAGGACGAGGACGGCGCGCTGGTGCAGGACCTGCTCCTGCGCATGCCCTGGGACGGCGGCCCGTGCGAGTACGTGCTGGCCCGGCGCGTGGAGCCTCCGGAATCGCCGGAGGTGGGCCTGCCCCCGCTGTACGTCTGGGGTGTGCCCACGTTCATCCTGTTGTCCGCGATGGTGGCGGCATTGGGGCCGGTGATGCAGCGCCTGCGCCGGCTCACGGAGGAGGTGCGCGCGTCGTCGGGCAGCCACTACCAGCAGCCGGTGACGGTGCGCGGCCACGATGAGATCGCGGAGCTGGCCAGGGCCTTCCAGGAGGCGCGAGCGGAGATCCAGGCCCAGATGGCGCACCAGGAGGCCCGCGAGCAGACGCTGCGCGACTTCCTGGCCAACACCACGCACGACGTGATGACGCCGCTGACGGTGTTGCAGGGCCACCTGGCCGCGATGCAGCAGCGGCTGCGGACGGGCGAGCCGCTGGAGCCCACGTTGATGCACTCGGCGATGAGCGAAGCGCACTACATGGCCTCGCTGGTGCACAACCTGGGCGCTGCGGCGAGGCTGGAGGCCGGAGCGCCCCAGGTGCAGCACGCGCCCGTGGACCTGAACGCGCTGGTGTCGCGGGTGCTGGGCCGGCACCAGCCCATCGCGCGTCCCCAGCGGATCTCACTGGAGAGCGGCGTGCCCGCCGAGCCCACCTGGGTGATGGGCGACGAGACGCTGCTGGAGCAGGCGGTGAGCAACGTGGTGCTCAACGGCATCCGCTACGGGCGCCTGGACGGACATGTGGCGGTGGTGCTGGAGACGACGCGCCATCAGACCTTCCACCTGCGCGTCATCGACGATGGACCGGGCATCTCCGATGAGGAGCGCTCCCGGCTCCTGGAGCGCCGCTTCCGGGGCAACGCGGCCCGCACCCGCGATCCCCAGGGTCAGGGGCTGGGCCTGCACATCGTGCACAACGTCGTGGAGCTGCACGGCTGGAAGCTGACCCTGGCCCCCTCCGAATACGGAGGGCTGGAGGTGGGCTTCACCGGCCCCCTGATGCCGCCGCCGGCCTGACGCTGCGTCACCCCGCCGCGGACCTGCTGGAGCGCTCCAGCAGGAAGGCGACCAGCTCCGGCCAGCACTTCTCCAGCACGTCGGGAGAGGCCTCACCGAACACGGCGACGGCGTCCACCGCCCCGCGCTCCCCGGTGAGGTGCTCCTGGCACCAGGCGTCCAGCGCATCGCGCAGACCGCGCAGCGGTCCGCTGGTTTCTCGCAGCGAAGCGTGCCCGAGCTGCTCGCGCGCTTGGGCCCAACCTCCGGCGCGGCAGGCCACCACCGCCGAGGCGAGCACCGCCATCAGGAGCGGGGTCCCGTCCCACGTCTTCACCGAGAGCCGCTTTTCGGCCAGCGCCACCCGCCCGTCCATCGCCGACACCAGCGCGAGCGCGGCCGACACGAACTCCCGGAACCGAGGCGTGAGGTCCGTCCGCGCCTCCAGGCTCGCCAGCTCCCGCTCCGCCGCCGGCAGGTGCCAGAGCTGGAGCCGGCTGATGCCGATGTTGTAGGTGGGAATGACCGGGCTCTTGGCCAGGGGCCGTGAGGCCTCGAACTTCTCGAGCGCGGCGGCCACCCGCCCCTCCTTCAGCAGTCGCAGTCCCTCGTCGGTGAGCGCCTGGCTCCTGCGATAGCGCGGCAGGAAGTAGAGGGCCATCAACCCGACCAATGGAAACAGGACGTAGGGAAGAGGGGGAATCAGCCCCCTCGCCGTCTCATAGGCGCCGGGCTCGAAGTGGGCGAGCAGCCTGGGCACGACGGCGAGCGCCAGCCCCAACACCGCGCCAAGGATCCAGTGGGAGGTCCGCATGGTGCGGCTTCTACCACCACCGGCCCGCCGTTCGCGTCCGCCCCACTCCCGGTGAGGCGGACGCGGCGTCAACAAGCTACCGCATCGCATCCCGACGCGCCTGCGTCCGGCGGCCCTGCGCGGCCCGGTGCGCCTGCGTCTTCATGGACGAGAAGCCCTGCGCCTTGCGCGCCCCGCCCTTCACCGGCCCCCGGCGCGAGTAACCCGCGGGCCGCTTCGCCATCGCGGCCTTCTTGCGCACGGGCGTGACGCGGGCCGTGGCGCGCGTCGCCTTCCTCGCCACCGGACGCTTGCGCATCGCGGGCCGCGCCTTGCGGACCGCCGGACGCGCCTTGCGCATCGCCGACCTCTCCATCCGGCCCAGCTGCGTCTCGAAGCGCGACAGCGCCGTGCGGAACAGCGCCGCCTTGCGCCGGGTGTTCATGTCCCCTTCCGCCTTGCGGCTGCGCGTGGGCATCCGCTTGCCGGACGCCTCACGCCGCAGCCGGTGCGAGCGCTGCGTGTACTTGTCCATCATCCCGCGCGCCCGCTTCACCATCCCCTTGAGCTCGCGCTCCGACAGCTCCATCACGTTGCGCGGAGCACTGGCCAACACCAACCGCATCTCGCGCTCGTTCATCAACGCCACACCCGGATCCTTCACCTTGCGCATGTCCGCCCCTCCCTGGGGTTCTCGAAACAGTCGCAACGTTTGGGGTCCCCGTCGGTGGCGGCAAGGCAGACACGGCCCGGGCCTGCTCCACCGCCCGTCCCCGCGGACCCAGACGGATGTCCCGCGCAGGTCAGCCCGACGCCGCGGCGGGGCGCTCTTCCAACAGCACCGCCAGCTTCTCCAGCGCCAGCCGCGCCCGCGTCTTCACCGTGCCCAGCGGGTGTCCCGTGCGCTCGGAGATCTCGCTCTGCGACAGGCCCTCGAAGTACGCGAGCATCACCACCTCGCGCTGCTCCGGCGGAAGCTGCTTCAGCGCCTCGTGCACCCGCGCCTGCTCCTGCTTCGTGGACGCGGTGGCATCCGGCGACGGCGGCGAGGCGCTCACCGGCGGCGGCTGCTGGCTTGCGCCCTCCACCATCCGCGACACCGTCCCCAGCGAGCGCAGCCGGTCGATGGCGCGCGTGCGCGCGATCGTCGTCACCCACGTCTCCAGGCCGCCGCGCGCGGGATCGAACTCGCGCGCGCGACGCCACACGTCCAGGAAGGTCTCCTGCAAGACCTCTTCGGCATCCGCGCGCGTGGGCAGCAACCGGACCGCGATGGCGAACGCCCGCGCCGAACACCGCGCGTACACCGCGCGCATGGCCTCCGCACCGCCGAGTGCCACCTGCCGCAGCAGGTCGCGATCGGCCGACAGGTCACTCGCTTGCTGAGCAGTGGAGTCGGTTGGCGCCATGTTCTTCCCGGATACCGCAACCGATGGGGCGGATCCCAGCTTCAACTATCGAAGCCTGTTCACCCAGCCCCTCAGGGTAGTCGCCTGTCCCGTCCATCCCTAACGTTGACCGGCCAACGCGACCAGGCGGTCGCCCTCTTCAATCAACAACACCCGCACATTGCCGCCTGGAGCCACCCACTCACAGTCCTATAAGGCACCGCCAGCGATATGACCGACCGACTCGGAAGCGTGTTCATCGAGAACGTCCAGCCGGAGCTGGACGCTGGGCGCTACGCCATCAAGCGAATCGCCGGGGAGAGCCTCACCGTCCGCGCGGACATCTTCAAGGAAGGCCACGACGTCCTCGTGGCCGTCGCGCGCTGGCGGCAGGTCACCCCGGCCGCCCAGAAGACAGACTGGGCCGAGGTGCCCCTCACCCACAAGAACAACGACGCGTGGGAGGGGGTCATCCCCCTGGCCCACAATGGCCGTTACGAATACACGATTGAAGCGTGGCCGGATCTCTTCCGCACCTGGGCGCACGAGCTGAAGCGCAAGGTGGACGCGGGCCGCGACGTGAAGAGCGAACTGCTGGAAGGCGCCGCCCTGCTGGAAGGCGCCGCCGCGAGAGCGAAGGCGGTCTCCGCCGGGGACGCCCGCCTGCTCGGTGAGGCAGGGGCTCGCCTGCGCACCCCACCCTCCCCGGACCACCTCCTCGTCGCCCTGTCACCCGAGCTGGCGGACGCCGCGTCGCGCCATCCCGACCGGACGCTCGCTCGCCGCTACGACAAGGCGCTGGAGGTCTTCGCGGACCGCGAGAAGGCGCGCAACGCCGCCTGGTACGAATTCTTCCCGCGCTCCGCGAAGCGCGACGGCAAGACGCACGGCACCTTCAAGGACGCCGAAGCGTGGCTGCCCTACATCCAGAAGCTGGGCTTCGACACCGTCTACCTCCCGCCCATCCACCCTATTGGCCGCACCGCGCGCAAGGGGAAGAACAACACCCTCAACGCGCAGCCCGGCGACGTGGGCAGCCCCTGGGCCATCGGCGCGAAGGAAGGCGGCCACAAGGCCATCCATCCGGAGCTGGGCACGTTCGCGGACTTCCGCGCGTTCGTGGACGCAGCGCAAGCGCACGGCATCGAGGTGGCGTTGGACCTCGCGTTCCAGTGCGCGCCGGACCACCCGTACGTGAAGGAGCATCCGGAGTGGTTCCAGCACCGCCCGGACGGCACCATCAAGACGGCGGAGAACCCGCCCAAGCGCTACGAGGACATCGTCAACTTCGACTGGATGGGCCCCGCCGCACCTTCCGCGTGGACAATCCGCACACCAAGCCCATGCAGTTCTGGCACTGGCTCATCCGTGAAGTGCAGGACCTGCACCCGGACGTGCTCTTCCTGTCGGAGGCCTTCACGCGTCCCAAGGTGATGAAGGCGCTGGGCAAGGTGGGCTTCACCCAGTCGTACACGTACTTCACCTGGCGCCTCTTCAAGGACGAGCTGCGCACGTACCTGGAGGAGATCACCCAGCCTCCGGTGGCGGACTACTTCCGCGGCAACCTCTGGCCCAACACGCCGGACATCCTCCCGGAGAACCTCCAGAACGCGGGCCCCGGAGCGTTCCGGCTGCGCGTGGCGCTGGCCTCCACGCTGTCGTCGGTGTGGGGCATGTACTCCGGCTACGAGCTGTGCGAGGGCCGGCCGGTGCCGGGCAAGGAGGAGTACCTGGACTCGGAGAAGTACCAGCTCGTCGCATGGGACTGGGACAGGCCGGGCAACATCTCCGAGTGGATTGCGAAGCTCAACGCCGCGCGCAAGCAGCACCCCGCGCTCCAGCAGTACTCCGGCCTGCGCTTCTTCGAATCCGACAACGAGCGCGTCCTGTTCTACGGCAAGCGCACGCCGGACGGCACCAGCACGGTGCTGGTGGCGGTGAGCCTGGATCCGTACGCGCCGCAGGAGGCGCTCTTGCACGTGCCCATGGAGTGGTTGGGCGTGAAGGCGGAAGAGACGTACCAGGTGCATGAATTGATGGCCGACCAACGCTCCCTGTGGCAGGGACCGGACGTGCAGGTGCGCCTGACGCCGGAACAGCCCGCGGCCGTGTATGCCGTGTATCGCTTCCGCCGCACCGAGCACGCGTTCGACTACTTCGAGTGACACCCTCCGAGAGGCGTATGGACCTGGATCCGCTCTGGTACAAAAAGGCGCTCATCTACGAGTTGCACATCCGCGCATTCCACGACTCGAACGGGGACGGCCACGGGGACATCCCGGGCCTCATCGAGAAGCTGCCCTACCTCCAGGACCTGGGCGTGGACTGCCTGTGGCTCCTGCCGCACTACCCTTCCCCGCTGCGCGATGACGGCTACGACATCGCGGACTACTACGGCATCCACCCGGACTACGGCACGCTGGCGGACTTCCAGCGGCTGGTGGAAGAGGCCCACAAGCGCGGCCTGCGCATCCTCACGGAGCTGGTGGTCAACCACACCAGCGACCAGCACCCGTGGTTCCAGGAGGCGCGCCGCGACCCGAAGAGCCCCAAGCGCAGCTGGTACGTCTGGAGCGACACCGACGAACAGTACAAGGGCACGCGCATCATCTTCACCGACACGGAGCGCTCCAACTGGACGTGGGATCCGGTGGCCAAGCAGTACTTCTGGCACCGCTTCTTCAGCCACCAGCCGGACCTGAACTACGACAACCCCGAAGTGCAGGAGGCCATGCTGGACGTCATGCGCTTCTGGCTCAACATGGGCGTGGACGGCTTCCGCTGCGACGCCGTCCCGTACCTCTTCGAGCGCGAGGGCACCAACTGCGAGAACCTCCCGGAGACGCACGCGTTCTTGAAGCGCCTGCGCAAGACGATCGACTCCGAGTACCAGGGCAAGGTGCTGCTCGCGGAGGCGAACCAGTGGCCCGCCGACGTGCGCAAGTACTTCGGCGAGGGCGACGAGTTCCACATGGGCTTCCACTTCCCGGTGATGCCCCGCCTGTTCATGGCGGTGCGCCGCGAGGACCGCACGCCCATCGTGGAGATCATGCAGCAGACGCCGGAGATCCCGGACAACTGCCAGTGGGCCATCTTCCTGCGCAACCACGATGAGCTGACGCTGGAGATGGTGACGGACGAGGACCGGGACTACATGTACCGGGAGTACGCCACCGACCCGCGCATGCGCATCAACCTGGGCATCCGCCGCCGGCTGGCGCCGCTGATGGACAACGGCCGCCGTCGCATCGAACTGATGCACAGCCTGCTGTTCACCCTGCCCGGCACGCCGGTCCTCTACTACGGGGACGAGATCGGCATGGGCGACAACATCTACCTGGGCGACCGCAACGGCGTGCGCACGCCCATGCAGTGGACGTGGCAGGGCCAGACGGTGATGGTCATCTGCAACCTGTCGCGCTTCGCGCAGCCGGCCGTGTTGGATCTGCGCGAGCTGAGCGGCTCCATTCCGGTGGAGCTGATTGGAGAGACGGCGTTCCCCCGCATCAGCGACCTGCCCTATCAGTTGTCGATGGGCCCCTACATGTTCCTGTGGTTCCGGTTGGACAAGCCTCTGCCGGGGAAGGAGTAAACGCGCGTGACACCCTTGGACCTGACAAAGCTCCCCGACTTCCTCAAGGCCCAGCGATGGTTCGCCGGCAAGGCGTGGCCCATCAAGAGCGTCAGCGTG
>SECN01000057.1 GCA_004173515.1 Myxococcaceae bacterium
TGCGCATGCACACGACCATCGACATGCGCAGCGACTCCAACTTCTTCACCGGCTTCTCCATGGACATCAGCGAGGGCGGCATCTTCATCGCCACGGTGGAGGCGGTGCCGCGCGGCACGTCGGTGGACCTGGACTTCACGCTGCCGGGCGGACGGCCCCTCAACGTGAACGGCGTGGTGCGCTGGGCCCGCGACGGCAATGACCGCACCCCGGAGCTGATGCCCGGCGTGGGCGTGCAGTTCACCACCCTGCCGCCCGAGGTGGCGCACGCCATCTCCTCGTTCGTCGCCACGCGCGACCCCATGTTCTACCCGGACTGAAGCGCGGCCCGTGGCAGGGGCGCGCGCGGCCCGTCCGCCCCCTTGTGATACATGCGACGTTTCCCCGATGGGTTCTTTCCCGACCCGTTCGTCAATGCTATGCGCAGCCGGGTAATCCGCTTTTAAGCTGCACACCCGGACATCACTGACGACAACGGAAGGCCTCCCATGGGGCCTCCTCGGAGAAGACACCTTGAAGCCCTCTTCCCTCATCGCCTCCCTGGCCCTGGCCGGCGCGCTGTCCGCCTGCGGCCCGGGTGAAGCGCCCGAGCAGCAGCCGTCCTCCGTGCAGGACGTGGGGAGCACCACCGCGGCGCTGGACTGCGCGGCGCTGAACGCGCCCGTGTACATGCGCGTGCGTCCGGCCACCGGCTCCAGCCTGCTGACGACGAACCCCACGGAGGCCGCCAACGCGGGCACGACGTACGGCTTCACGGATGACCGGGGCACGCCCTTCAAGGCCTCCAAGAACGCTGGAACCGGCCTGTCGCCCGTGTACCGCCTCTACAGCCCGGGCAAGTCCGAACACATCGTCACCATCGACGCCACGGAGCGCACGAACCTCATCGCCTCCGGCTACACCACCGACGAGGGCGTGGGCTTCTACGCGTCCAAGACGGCGGACGCGTGCCTCATCCCCGTCTACCGCTTCAACAACACATCGCTCCAGAAGCACCGCCACGCCGTCACCCAGGCGGAGCGCGACAGCCTCACCGCCGCGGGCTGGACGAGCGAGGGCATCCGGTTCTACGCGGCGCCCACCACCGCGCAGCCGGTGGACACGAAGTTCACCTTCGTCGTCATCCCCGACACGCAGCAGGAGACGGTCTACCAGCCCGCCCGGCTGACCCAGCGCATGCAGTGGATCGCCGACAACAAGTCAGCGCAGGACATCCGCTTCGTCATGCACACCGGCGACCTGCTGGACTGGGACACCCCGGACCACCTCTACTACCAGCGCGCCAGCGATTCGTTCCAGGTGCTGGACACCGCCCAGATTCCCTACGCCATCGCCCTGGGCAACCACGACACGGCGGCGGTGTGCCAGGGCGGCAGCGCGTGCCCGGGCAACGTCAACGCCAACCTGCGCAACACCACCACGTTCAACGCGTACTTCCCGCTGTCGCGCTTCCGCGCGCTGGGCGGCGTGTTCGAGACGGGCAAGTGTGACAATGCCTACCACACGTTCAGCGCGGGCGGCCTCAACTGGCTGGTCGTGAACCTGGAGCTGTGGGCGCGCACGGACTCGGTGAACTGGGCGAAGACGGTGCTGGCGCAGTTCCCCCGGCACAACGTCATCTTCATCACCCACTCGCACCTGAACGGCAGCGGCGGCATCGAGCAGGGCAACGGCGGCTACGGCAACAACAGCCCGCAGTACGTGTTCAACAACCTCATCAGCCAGTACGCCAACGTGCGCTTCGTCTTCTCCGGCCACGTGGGCAATGCGGCCTACCGCACGGACACGGGCGTCCACGGCAACACCATCTACCAGATGCTCAACACCTTCCACGACGGCACCACGAACCCCACGCGGCTCGTGGAGATCGACACCGCCGCCAACACCATCTCCACGCGCGTCTACGCGCCGCTCACCAACACGGAGCGCGCGGATGGGACGGCGGCGTACAGCAACGTGAACTGGGTGCGCTGAAAGCCCCGCATCCGTCGCGCACCCGAGGCCCGCTTCCCTGCTGGGGGAGCGGGCTTCGTCGCGCATGGCAATCCCCCCGGTCGCTTGGTATTGAGGCTCGGCCTTGAGCGACGTCCCCCTGCCCTCCCCTGAAGTGGCCCCGACCTTCCTCGCCGGTGGCGGAGAGATGGGGGAGCGGATGCGGCGCCAGGACTGGGCGGCCGTGTCCCTGCCGCCTCCGTCCGGGTGGCCCCACGCGCTGCGCACGCTGGTGCGGCTGATGCTGGACGCCACCACGCCCATGTTCGTGCTGTGGGGCCCGGAGCTGCGCTACCTCTACAACGACGCGTACCAGCCCTTCATCGGCGCGCAGCACCCGGCGCTCGGCTGGCCCTGTTCGCGGATGTGGCCGGAGATCTGGCCGGAGCTGAAGCCGCTGATGGAGCGCACGCTCGCCGGGGAGACGCTCTACTTCGAGGACCTGCCGTTCATCGTCACGCGCAAGGGCCCTCCGGAGGAGGTCTGGTTCACGTTCTCCTACGTGCCGGTGCGGGACGACACGGGCGCCATCGCGGGCGTGTTCTGCGCGCCGCTGGAGACGACGGGGCGCAAGCTGGCGGAGCGGGAGAAGGCGGACGCGCTGGCCACGCTGCGACTGGCGCAGCGGGCCGGCGGCGTGGGCGTGTTCGAGCTGGACATGGAGACGCGCACGGTCTTCACGTCGGAGGAGTTCTGCCGCATCTGGGGCATGCCGTTGCGGCCCTCGTACGCGCTCACGGACCTCATCGCGCGCCTGAACCCGGACGACCGGCCCCGCATCCGCACCGTCGACGGGGTGCTGCCCGACAGCGCGCTGGAGTACATCGAATACCGCGTGCGCCGCGACGACACCGGCGAGGAGCGTTGGATCGCCCGCCGGGGCGAGGCCCCCCGTCCGGGAGCGCGCCGGCTGCCGGGCGTCGTCTACGACGTCACGGAGCAGAAGCAGGCGGAGGCGGAGTTGCAGGTGCTCACCGCGCGGCTGGAGCAGCAGCTCAGCGCGCGCACCGCGGACCATGACCGGCTGTGGCGGCTGTCGCAGGAGCTGATGCTGGTGTGCGGCTTCGACGGCACCATCTTCACGGTGAACCCGTCCGCCACGCGCATCCTCGGCTGGACCGAGGCGGAGATGGTGGGCCGGACGCTGGACCACTTCCTCCATCCGGACGACCTCGCGGCCACCGCCCGGGAGACCGGCAAGCTGTCCCAGGGCATCACCACGCTGGCGTTCCAGAACCGCTACCGGTGCCGGGATGGCACATGGCGGGTGCTGGCCTGGACGGCCGTCCCGTCGGAGGGCCGCATCCACGCGGTGGGACGCGACATCACCCAGGAGCGCGAGGCCGCCCAGGCGTTGCGACAGGCCGAGGAGGCCCTGCGCCAGTCCCAGAAGATGGAGGCGGTGGGACAGCTCACGGGCGGCATCGCGCACGACTTCAACAACCTGCTCCAGGGCATCATCGGGTCGCTGGACCTGGTGCACAAGCGCATCAGCCAGGGGCGCACGGAGGAGGTGGAGCGCTTCATCACCGGCGCGAAGTCCTCCGCGCTCAGGGCCGCGGCGCTCACGCACCGCCTGCTGGCCTTCTCCCGTCGGCAGCCCCTGGACCCGCGCCCCACGGACCTCAACCAGCGCGTGAGCTCCATGGAGGACCTGCTGCGCCGCACGCTGGGAGAGTCCATCCAACTGGAGCTGGAGCTCACCCCGTCGCCGTGGACGACGCTGTGCGACCCGAACCAGTTGGAGAGCGCCATCCTCAACCTGGTCATCAACGCGCGCGACGCGATGCCCGACGGAGGCCACCTGCGGCTCGGGACGCACAACGTGCAGGTGGGCCCGCCCACGAGCGGGGACCTGACGCCCGGCGCCTACGTGCGCCTGAGCGTCACCGACACGGGCACCGGCATGTCCCCGGAGGTCATCGCCCGCGCGTTCGAGCCCTTCTTCACCACCAAGCCGCAGGGCCGGGGCACGGGCCTGGGCCTGTCGATGATCTACGGCTTCGCCCGCCAGTCGGAGGGCTCCGCGCGCATCGAGAGCACGCCCGGCCGGGGCACCACGGTGTCGCTGCTGCTGCCGCGCATCCAGGGCGCTCCGGGCCGGGAGCCCGCGCCCGCGCAGGGCCTGGGTGACGAACACCGCGCGCAAGGCGGCGAGGTGGTGGTGCTGGTGGAGGACGAGCCGGTGGTGCGCGCGCTCATCCTGGAGGTGCTCCAGGAGTGGGGCTACCAGGTGCGCGAGGCCGAGGACGGAGCCTCCGGCCTGAGCCTGCTGGAGGCCCTGGGGCACGTGGACCTGCTGGTGACGGACATCGGGCTGCCGGGGGGAATGACGGGGCGGCAGTTGGCGGAGGCCGCCCGCCGGCGGCGCCCGGACCTCAAGGTGCTCTTCATGACGGGCTACGCGCAGGCGGCGGCCCAGGCCACGGGCTTCCTGGAGCCGGGCATGGAGATGGTGACCAAGCCCGTGGCCATGGAGGTGCTGGTGTCACGCGTGCGGCGGATGCTGGAAGGCGCCTGAGCGCGTGCCTCAGGGCGGGTTCCTCCAATCCCAGACAGTGCCCGGCCCCGGCGGAGGGATTCCCTTCCGGGCGGGGCCGGTGCATCTCAGCCGACGCGTCGCGGAGGTCCGCGCCACGCCGGGGGCGGACATGGGTGGGAAGGCAGTGGGGGCGGTGGCACTGGCCTGCGTGCTGGGGCTCATGGCCTGTGGGCAGGGCACGCCCATCGCTCCAGCGACGGCGGCCCTGGACGGGCGGCAGCACCCGACGGCGGGCGCGAGCTGGACGGTGCTCGTCTACATGGCGGCGGACACCTCCCAGGAAGCACAGGGCCTGGAGCACCTGCGGGAGCTGGCGGACGTGGGCTCTGGCGAGGGGCTGAGCATCGTCGCGCAGGTGGACCGCGCGACGGGCTACAGCGACGCGGCGCTCGGGAACCTGGCGGACTGGACGACCACGAAGCGGCTGCTCGTGCGGCCCGGGGCGTTCCAGGAGCTGGCCGACCTGGGGGAGCTGGACATGGGCACGGCGCACACGCTCGCCGACTTCATCGCCTGGGGCGTGCGGGCGTACCCGGCGGACCGCTACGCGCTGGTGGTGTGGGACCCGGGTGGGGCGTGGACCGCGTTCGGCAGGGACGAGGACGCGCCGGGCACGGCCACGGGCCGGGACGCGTTGGACCTGGGGAGGTTGCAGGCGGGACTCGACAGCGGCCGGAGCGCGGCGGGCCTGTCGCAGTTCGCGCTCATCGGCTTCGACACGGGCCTGATGGCCACCTACGAGGTGGCGAAGGCGTTGAGCCCCCACGGTGAATACCTGCTCGCCTCCGAGGAGGTGGAGCCCGGCCATGGCTGGGATTACGGCGCGCTGGCGGTGCTTCGGCAGGAGCCGTCCAGCGGTCCGGCGGTGCTCGGACAGCGGTTGCTGGAGGGGTATGGGCAGCGGGCGCTCCGGGAGAAGACGCAGGACGCCGTCACGCTGTCCCTGACGGACCTGTACGCCCTGGACGACCTCACGCGCGCGGTGAGGCGGTTCGCGTCGCTGACGCCGGAGTCGAACCCGACGCTCTCCGAGATGGTCGCCGCCGCGCGCTCCGCCGCGCTGGAGCTGGGCCAGTCCCCGGACGCCGCGCTGGCCTTCCACCTGGTGGACCTGGGCAGCCTGTCCGCGAGCCTGGCGGAGCAGATGCCGCACCGGTCCTCGCTGGACGTGGAGATGCAGGCGGCGCTGGACAGGGCGGTGGTGGCCCGGACGCATGGCGCCCGGACCTCCGCGGCCACCGGACTGGCCATCTACTTTCCCCCCAGCCTGTCCCTGTACGACGAGGGCTACGACACCCTGTCGGACATGGCGAGGTGGCGCGGGTTCCTGTTCCGCTTCCTGACGGGGCGGGGGCACCTGCGCGTGGAGGACGACGCGCCCCACGGGTGACAAAGGCCCGCGCTCACGGCCACCCGGCCCACCACCGCTGGAACAGCTCCGCCAGCCCTCCGGCGGGAGGTGGCTCCAGCATGCGCACCAGGTCCTCCAGCCGCTCCCGGAGCGCTTCGCGGTCGTTCGCGTCGAACTGTTCCTCCGCGACCAATCGCTCCAGCTCCGCGAGGTGCATCTCCGCCCGTCGGTCTTCCATGTCGCGCTCCCGTCCGTCCTTCGACCCTGGACGTGGCACGGCGCGGCCGGAAGCGGACCTCCGGGGCGAGGCGCTCTCCATCCCTCCCTGGCGGGCCCTCGCCAACGCGCGGAGGCAAAGCCCATCCATTGTCTTCTCGCCGTGAAGCCAGGGGATCAGGGCGACACCACCCCCGTCCATCCTCCCCAGGAAGCGGCTCGATGAAGACGACACAGGAACGGCTCGCCCTGCTCGACCTGGATGGAACGCTGTACCCGGGAACGCTCGGGGTGCGCCTGCTCCAGGAGTTGATGGACCGGGGCGTGTCCGGCCCCGACGCCCTCCAGGCCATCCGCTCCGCGCCGGCGGATTTTCAAGCCGGTCACGAGGACTTCTTCACCAGGGCCTCCTGCTTCTACGACCTGCTGGGAAAGGTCCTGCAGGGCACGACGTTCGTCCAGGTGGAACAGGCCGCGAGCGCCGTCTGGGAACGCGAACACGCACGGCTGTTCCCCTTCGTCCGTCCGCTCGTCACCGCGCTGCGGGAGGCCGACTATCAACTGGTCCTCGTTTCAGGCAGCCCCGTGGAGGTCGTCCGTCTGGTCGCGCAGGAGCTGGGCATCCCCCTGCATCACGCCGCCCGCAGTGAGTCACGACACGGGCGATACACCGGACGCGTCCTGCACCGGACCGCGATGCCAGGAGGCAAGCGCCAGGTGCTGTCCACGCTGAACGCCGACGCCCGCTTCGACCTGGGCGCCTCGTTCGCGCTGGGTGACGCTCCCTCCGACGTGGAGCTGTTCGAGCAGGTGGGCCTGGCCGTCGCCTTCGAACCGAAGCCGACGTTGGCCCTGCTGGCGCGGGAACGCCCCTGGCGGGTGGTGGACCGTCACGACATCCTGGACGTGGTGCTTCCCCTGCTCACGGACGCACCGCGGTCGGTGTCTTCAGATACTTCTCCAGCATGAGGCGGAGGGCCGTCCGGGACATGGCCCCGACGGACCGGTCCACCACCTGCCCCTCCTTGAAGACCAGCAGCGTGGGCACCGCGCGGATGACGTACCGCTCCGCGAGGACCGGCTCCTGCTCCACGTCCACCTTCACGACCTTCAACGAGGTCTTGTACCGGGCCGCCACCAGCTCCACCCAGGTGTCCATCAGCCGGTACTCCGGGTGGCACCAGCGCGCCCAGAAAAACATCAGCACCACCTGCCGCGAGGCCAGCACCTGCTGCTGGAAGGTGGCTTCCGTGAAGTGCTCCAGCCGCATCTTCGCTTCCTTCCGGATAGGGATTGGAGCCTGGGGACTAGAGGTGTTTGTCGAGTGTCTGGGTCAGGGTCGTCTTGGGTACGGCCCCGATAATCCTGTCCACCACCTGCCCATTCTTGAAGATCAGCACCGTGGGAATGGAGCGGATGCCGTACTGCACAGGGACGCTGGGATTGTCATCCACGTTGAGCTTGAAGGCCCTGGCCTTGCCCGCGTACTCCGTGGCGATTTCATCCACCGTGGGCCCAACCATCCTGCAGGGCCCGCACCACTCGGCCCAGAAGTCCACCAGCACGGGGACATCGGAATCCAACACATCATTCTTGAACGTCGCGTCCGTTGTCACCTTGGCAGCCATTGGATCTCCTTCAGGTGAGGGGTTCGACCTGACGGGTCAGGATGAGCCTGTCGCCGCGCTTCAGGTAGTTGTCGCAGAACGCGACGATGGGCGAAGGGCTCACCTCCATGGCGAAGCCCATCAGGGTCCGCGAGAAGCGCCGGCACGGGCCCGTGCCCAGCGCCTGCGTCAGGTGGTTCAACGCATCCAGGATGGCGCCGAACTGTTCCCCGGATCCCGTCGTCTCCAGGGCGAGCAGCCACTGGTCGGGCGTCCCGGGGACAGGCTCGTCACGCGATGGAAGCGGCTCCGGCCCCCAATGGCCCCGCTCCTGCCAGACCTCCCGGTCCACGTGCCGGGCCACCAGCGTGTCTCCGTGCCGGACCGAGTCCGCCACGCGCTCCAGCAGCGCCTGCTGGTACTCGTGCGTCCCGGCGACAAGCCACGTCGTCGGCAGGACGTGGTGGATCTTCTTTCCCTGAAGGAGCCTCACCCATGAGGGCGTGATGACCTTCGGATGCTTCCAGTCGGCGTTGATCAGCAGGTAGCCCATGCCATCTCCCTGAATGCCTCCCGCGATCAGCGCGGGGACCCTTCATGTCTATGAATGGGGAGGCGTCAGGGAGTCCCCACCCGGGGTGGGGGGCACGGACAGGGCGGCCGACCAGGCCCGCCCCCGGGGACGATGGCGGTCAGAAGCTCAGCGTGCCCAGCAGTTCGAAGGTGTTGCGGTACACGTGCACCGGTTCGATGAGGATGCCGCCCAGCGCATCCGGTCCCCGCAGCTCCTGCGTGCCCAGCTCATGGCGGGACAGGATGTAGCCCGCGCGCAGGCCCCCCTCCATCCCCCGGAGCCCCGGGAAGAAGTCCTTCACCAGGATGACGTCCACCCCGGCGCCCAGGTGCAGCGTGTTGGGCCACAGGTGGCGGAAGAAGCCGGGCCGGCGCACCCAGTAGGACTCCGGGTTCGCCATCCGCTGACCGTTGATGCTCCCCGCCTCCAGCCGGTACCACGTCAGCCCGTAGCCCACCTTCGCGTAGGGCTGGAAGCCACCGCGCAGGAAGTTGTAGCGGATGCTCCCCGCGTACTCCCACATGTTGAGCTTCGTGCGCAGCTGGAACGTGGTCCGCTCATCCGACAACGGCACGTCCAACCCCAGCGTGCTGCGCGAATGGAACACCGTGTTCTCCGACGTGAATTTGTCCCCCAGGTAGAAGCTCACCTTGACCATCAATGACACCGCGGGGCGCACCACGGGCTGGCTGAACTTGAGCAGGCTGTCGCTGATGTTCGGATCCTCCGCGAGCAGTTGGGTGGCCCACTCCGTGAACTGTCTTTCATTGAGGAGCAGGCCCGTGAAGTCCTCGCTGAGCAACTGCACGCCCACGCCCGCCTCCACCGTGAAGCGCCGGCGCGGCAGCCGCTCCTGCGGCGTGTACACGGGCTTGTGGTCCTCCACCACCGCCCGCACCGGCAGCCCCACCACGCGGTAGAGGAAGTCGAACGGCGGCAGCGTGACGATGAGCGCCACCGGCGCGTTGAGGAAGCCCAGGTTGTTGGAGAAGTCGTCCTGCACGTCCAGCGGGAAGAACCACGGCAGCTCGCTGGGCGCGTACGCGTCGAAGGCCGCGTTGGGCGCCGGGCGGTTCCATCCTTCGTTGAAGGCCGGCCCCACGATGGACAGGTTGCCCATGTCGGAGTGCGCCACGATGCCCGACAGCGGGGAGGCCGCCGTGGGGTAGCCCCATCTCAGGGGCAGGATGAGCCAGGACCACTCGCGGCGCACCTGCCCGTCCGTGATGGCCAGGTCGTAGACGCGCTCCCAGTCCGGCACCAGGTCGATGCGCGACGCCACGTCGTAGCGCACCACGTTCTCCGGCAGGGGCTTGTCCGGGTGGCCCAGGTACCGCTGGTGGTCGAACTCCTGGCGCACCGCCTCCGTGGAGCCCGCCGGGCCCACGTTCTTGAAGACGCCGGGCAACGGGTACGTGGCATGGGATTCCCGCGCGTGCGGCCCAGGGGAGGCCAACAGCTGCTCCAACCCCTTGGAGTCCGCGCCAATGTAGCCGATGGGGTGGGTGTTGATGACGGTCTCCGCCTCGTCCGCCCAGACATACCGGCGCATGCGCGCGATGAGCTTCTTCTCCCCCACCTTGTCTTCCCCCCGGGCGTCCAGTTGGGCCTGCCATTGCTCGCGGGGCAGGTAGGCATTGGGGTGCGCGAAGTCGAACACCATGGCGTTGTGGTGGAAGAAGTATTCGGTGCGCTTGAGCACCAGCGGATCCTCGCCGTCCGCGGGCCAGTCCCCCCGGAGGATGCGGCGCAGCTCCTCTTGCGTCAGCGTGCGCCCCACCGCCGAGCGCGGGGAGAGGGCCACCGCGATGTGTTCCCAGTCGCCCTCGTGGTTGTTGCCGCCCGCGTTGAAGGGATAGAAGAACCAGTACTGGATGAGCAGCTCATAGCCGGGGGGCGCCTGCTGCGTGCCCTTCACCGCGTGCAGGAACGGGTGCGCGTACACCTTCTCCGTGCCCAGGTAGCGGCGCGCGGGCTGGTGGTCCGCGTTGCCCTTGTAGGCGGCCATCCACGTCTTCGGGTCGTAGCCGGGGAAGTCGAAATACATCACCGTGAAGGGCGCGTGTTCGGCGGCCACCGCGTCCTCGTGCAGCCGGGGGATGGTGGGGTGGTCCGGATGGAATTCCCGGAGCAGGGCGACGAGCCGGCAGTCGTCGCGTGCGTCCTGGCCGGCCTGTTCGGTGCGCAGGGTGGACTCGGGCGCGCCGTCCTCCGGACACGGCCGGCCCAGGGCGGCGAAGTTGATGGAGTCGTTGCGCATCAACACCGCGCCGGACTTCGCCAGGTCCCAGGTGTCCAGGTTGAGCAACAGCCCCCCTGGCTGGTCGCGGAACACCTTGTGGTCCGAGGGGAAGGTGTACGTGTTCTTGACCATGAACGGCGCGAAGCGCACCGCCAGCGATTGCAGGACCCGCTGTCGCGTGTCGTCCATGCCGTCCCGCGGCGCTTCGTCGCGGTACGCGGAATCCGCCGGGTCACCATAAAGCGACAGGGCGACGCTCGCCTCCGTCTGTCGAACGATGCGGGGATAGGCCAGCGGCACGTAGCGGAAGTATTCCTCGCGCGACGGAGGACCGTCCGCCCGGGCCGGGGCGGCCAGCATCGACAGCAGGAGCGCGGACGACAGCAGGACCCGTGTCGCACGGACCGGAACGTGGTGGCGCATGGAAGGCATCCCCCCGGAAGCCCTGGCATCGCGGCGTGAGACGTGAGGCACCGGGGAAACTACCGGGATGTTTCACCGCGCGTCCGGGGCCGGGGCCCTACCGTCCTTCAGCACACTTCAGGACCCGGGTTGATGGACAGTCGGAGCGGTGGGGGAATGCACATCGCGCTCGCAAACCCTATCGTATGCCCGCATCCGTCGGAAACCGGACCCGGTCTTCCATCCTGGTGAGAAACACCGGACCGGTCCCGACGGAAAGACACACAATCCAGGAGGGGGTAGGCCCGCTTCCCCCCAAGGAGACCCTGTCCGCATGAGCACGCCCACCCGGACCTCGCCCCCCATTGGCGGCCGTCCCCCCCGTTGGGATTCGCGCCGCCGCGGCACCGTGGCCGTCCCCGCCGAAGCCCAGGCCCCGTCTTCAGAAGACGCCCTGCCGCCCCCGCTGGAGAAGGTGAACCTGGCCCATGCCTTCTCCCACATGGCCGGGCCGGACACCCCCCAGCCCGTGGGCGTGTTCCACGGCCAGCCCATGCACCTGGTGCGTCTGACGGGCACCGGGCCCTGGTTCCAGCACGAGACCGGGGATGCGCTGTTCTTCGTCTCCCGGGGCCACCTGCGCGTGGAGCTGCGCGAGCGCTCCGTGGACCTGGAGGCAGGCGAGTTGCTCATCGTCCCGCGCGGCGTGGAACACCGCTCCGTCACCGCCTCCGAGGCGCTGGTGCTGATGTCCGCGCCGCCGCACGCCGTGGAGGACGCCGGGCACGCCCCGTCGCCCTGAAGCTCCCCCTGCGGGCAGGCGAGCCCCCGTCCCTTTGGGGACGCGGTGATTCCTCCCTGCGGGGCCACGGCGCACTTTTGCCCTGAACGAACGAAAGGCGGTCCCCACGGCCCCGGCTCGCCGGGCGCTGGAGTCCCGCCACGCTCACGAGGAGCAGGAGCCGCCATGCGCATCCACCACCTGAACTGCACCACGATGTGTCCGCCCGGCGGGCGGCTCATGGACGGACGGCGCGGCTTCACCGGCACGGCGGCGCTCACCTGTCACTGCCTGCTGTTGGAGACGGAGCGCGGGCTGGTGCTGGTGGACACCGGCTTCGGCCTCAATGACGTGTACGCGCCCCGCGTGCGGCTCAATGGCCTGTTCCTGGACGTGCTGTGCCGGCCCGCCCTGTCCGAGGAGGCCACCGCCGTGCGCCAGATTGAACGGCTGGGCTTCCAGGCCAGCGACGTGCGCGACATCGTCCTCACGCACCTGGACTTCGACCATGCGGGCGGCCTGGACGACTTCCCCCACGCGCGCGTGCACGTGCTGGCGGAGGAGTACCGCGTGGCCACCGCGCAGCGCTCGTGGCTGGACCGCGCGCGCTTCCGGCCCCAGCAGTGGTCCCGGGAGACGCGCTGGGAGACCTACGTCGCATCAAGAGGTGAAGGCTGGTTCGGCTTCGACTGCGTGCGCGAGCTCACCGGGCTGCCGCCGGAGATCCTGCTGGTGCCGCTGACGGGCCACACGCTGGGACACGCGGGCGTGGCCATCGACACCGGGGAGGGGTGGCTCCTGCACGCGGGCGACGCGTACTTCCACCACGGGGAGATGGACCTGGACCGCTACCGCTGCACCGTGGGCCTGCGCGCCTACCAGAAGCTGATGCAGAAGGACGGGTGGATGCGCTGGTACAACCTGCGCCGGCTGCGCGAGCTGGTGCAGCGCCACGGCGAACAGGTGACGGTGTTCTGCGCGCACGACTCGCTGGAGTTCGAACGCCTGGAGGAGCGCGAGAAGCTGCCGGACGACTTCCCCATCCGCCCCGGCCTCGTCGCCCCCGTGTCCTCGCTGCACCTGTGAGCGGGGCCCCCCGCCCTACTGGAGCACGACCGGCCCCGACACCGACGGCTCCTGCACGGCCCGGGGCATGCGCGGCAGGTCCACGGTGAAGGTGGCCCCCTGCCCCGGCGTGCTCTCCAGGCGGATGGTCCCTCCGTGCGCCTCCACCAGTTGGCGCACGATGTAGAGGCCCAGGCCGTAGCCGGCCTCGGCCCTCGCGGAGGGCTCGCGCTCGAAGCGCTCGAAGACGCGGCGCTGGGCCTCCGGCGCGATGCCCACGCCCTCGTCGCGCACGGTGAGCCGCACGTGCGCGTCATCCAGCGCCGTCACCCGCACCCACACCGGGTGGCCCCGGCCGAACTTCAGGGCGTTGGAGAGCAGGTTCGTCACCACCCGGTCCAGGCGGATCCGGTCCCAGTGGCCCACCTGCCCCTCCTGCGCGTCCAGCGTCAGGGGGCACCCCGCCTGCGCGGCGCTCTCCGCGAAGCGGTCCACCACCTCGCGCACCAGCTCTCCCAGGTCCATGGGCGCCGCGTCCAACAGCCGCTTGCCGGAGGACAGGCGTGACAGGTCCAGCAGGTCGTGCAGCAACTGTCCCAACCGCTGCGCCTGGCCGCGCGCCGCCACCAATCCCTTTCGCACCCCGTCGTCCTGGCCGCTGACCTGCGCCCGCTGAACCTTGTTCAACAGCAATTGCAGTGCTTGCAAGGGATTGCCCAGGTCGTGCGCGGTGACGGCGATGAGGTCCACCGCCTCGCGCGCCTCCCGCAGCAGCCGCGTGTTGTCCAGGGCCAGCGCCGCGCGTCCGGCCAGCTCCTCCACCAGCACCAGGTCCGCCTGGGTGAAGCTGCGGTGGCCCCGGGCCGTCATCAACACGAACACGCCCAGGGTCTGGCTGCCCGCGCGCAGGGGCACCACCAGCGAGGAGCCGATGCCGATGCGCTCGATGAGCAACCGGTGTTCGGGGTTCTCCGAGGCGTCCTGCAGGTCGTCCACGGCCACGTCCACGTCCAGCCGCGAGCGCCCGGAGCGCATCGCGGCCCAGACGGGGGGCGGCATGCCGTCGCGCGGGGGAAAGCGCCGCAGGGACTCCCACAGGCTCTCCTCGCGCTCGGGCCGCACATGCGTCACGGCCCGGGGCCGCAGCTCCCCCGCGGGCGTGAGCAGGTAGAGGATGCAGCCGTCCGCCACCTCCGGCACCAGCAGCCGGGCCAGCTCCGCCACCGTCAGGTCCGGATCCAACGACTGGTGGAAGACGCGCCCGGCTTCCGCGAGCAGCTCCTGCATCCGCTCCGAGCGCCGCTGTTCGGTGATGTCGCGCGTCACCACCGCGAAGCCCTGCGGCGTGCCCTCCTCGTCGCGCAGCGCGGTGAGGGACACCTCCGCCCAGAAGCGCGAGCCGTCCTTGCGCTGCCGCCAGCCCTCCGAGCGCAGCCGCCCCTCCTTCAGCGCCCGCGCCAGGTCCCGGTCGGCCTGGCCTGCCGCCGCCTCCTCGGAGGTGTAGAAGCTGGAGGCGGGGCGGCCCAGTATCTCCGCCTCGCTCCAGCCCTTGATGCGCTCGGCGCCCGGGTTCCAACTGGCCACCCGGCCGCGCGCGTCCAGCAGCACCAGGGCATAGTCGCGCACGCCCTCCACCAGGGCCTGGAAACGGTGCGCGCTGGCCAGGGCCTCGCGCTTGAGCGGGTGCAGCCGGCGCTGGAGCACCCAGGCCAGCGTCACCGCCACGCCCAGGCCCAGGGCCGACGCCAGCAGCAGCAGGCCCAGCTCCCACCGGTCCGCCATCACCGCGGCCTCGTTGTTCTCGCGCAGCCGCGCCTGCACCTTCTTTTCCAGCAAGGCCTGGGATTCGCGCACCCGTCCATGGGCGCGCGCCAGGCGATCGCGGGCCACCTCCTCTTCCGGGCGGGAGGGCGTGTCGCGCAGGGCGCGCAGGGCGGCCTCATGGGCCTGTTCGGCCCGCCACACCTCCTCCACCAACGCCTGGTCCTCGGGAGTCGACAACCGCTCGCGCAGCCGGACGGCGGTGTCCAGGAAGCGCTGTCGGGGCAGCGCGGTGTCCTGGGTGAGGGTGCGACCGCCCGCCAGCAGGGCGCTGTTGGCCAGGGAGACCTTGTCGCTGAAGGCCCGCCCCAACTGCTCCACCTCCAGCAGGTCCGTGGAGCGCTCCATCACCCGCGCCTTCGAGGAGATGCGCGTCGTCAGCACCGAACCCAGGACGACCGCGACCAACACGAGCGCCACCGCCAGGCTCGCCGCGAGCCCCCACCCGTCTTCCTGTCCGAAGCGCCTGGGACGTGCCATGGGTGTCCCTTCCCCGCCGGACGCGTCCTTGCCCCCGTCGCATCCCCGTCCGTCCACGGTGGGGACGTCGCCCGCTCGCGCCCACCCCCCTCGCTGGCCCGTCCGGTGTCCACCAGTGCGCGCCCCGCCGCACGGCGGGATGGGGCAGTGACGCCTTTCCAACCGCTGGCGACCCTTCGGGGCTTGCCACCGCTTCGCGTGGACGGGCGCCGCTCCCAACCTGTCCGACGGTCCGACAGGTTCGGGGACACGGGACTTCACGGGCGGCGGGGACGGGCATGGGGAGCGGACGCGGTGGGGGGCTCTGGGTGGCGCTGCTCGGGCTGTGGGTGGCCTGCGGCCCGACGCAGCAGCCCTACGACTCGAACTCCCACCTCAGGCCGTCCACCACCCTCTGCCTGCCGATGACGTGCGAGTCGCAGGGCCTGGACTGCGGCATCGCCGTGGACGGCTGCGGCGGCACGCTGCACTGCGGCCCCTGCGCGGAGGGGCAGGCCTGCGGCGGGGGCGGCGTGCCCAACGTCTGCGGCCCCGCGCCGTGCACCCCGTCCACCTGCGAGACGCTGGGGGCCACCTGCGGCGCCGTCCCGGATGGCTGCGGCGGCGTCCTGGCGTGTGGCACCTGCGCGGCCCCGGAGGTCTGCGGGGGAAGCGGCGTGCCCCACGTCTGTGGACCGCCGGCGTGCGTCGCCACCACCTGCGCGGCCCTGGGCAAGGACTGCGGACAGGTGGCGGATGGCTGCGGCGGCGTCCTGGAATGCGGCGCCTGCGGACCGGAGGAGACGTGCGGCGGAGGCGGCGCCGCCAACGTGTGCGGCCACGCCGCGTGCACGCCCGGCACCTGCGAGGCGCTGGGCAAGGATTGCGGCCCGGTGTCCGACGGCTGCGGCGGCGTCCTGGAGTGCGGCGCGTGTGGACCGGGGCTCGCGTGCGGCGCGAGCGGCGTGGCCAACGTGTGCGCCCCGGGCGCGTGTCTGGCCGCCACCTGCGCCGTGCTCGGCCGGGACTGCGGACAGGTGCTGGACGGCTGCGGCGGCACGCTGGAGTGCGGCACGTGCCCGGCGGACGCGACGTGCGGCGGCGCGGGGAAGGCCAACGTCTGCGGCCCCGGCACCTGCGTGCCCGGCACCTGCGAGGCATCCGGCGTCCAATGCGGCCGTGTGTCCGACGGTTGCGGCGCGGTGCTGGAGTGCGGCGGCTGCACCGCCCCGGAGACGTGCGGCGGCGGGGGTGTGGCCAACGTGTGTGGACAGGCCGCGTGCACGCCCGCCACCTGCGCGTCGCTGGGCAGGGACTGCGGACAGGTGGCGGACGGCTGTGGTGGCACCCTGTCGTGCGGCACGTGTCCGGACGGCACCCGGTGCGGCGGGGGCGGCACCGCCAACGTGTGCGGGACGCCCGCGTGTCGGCCGGCCACCTGTGGCGTGCTCGGCAAGACGTGCGGCACGGTGGCGGACGGCTGCGGCGGCACGCTGGCGTGTGGAAGCTGCACCGCGCCAGAGACGTGCGGCGGCACGGGTGTTCCCAACGTGTGCGCCACCTCCAAGCCCGTGTGCGCGGACCGGGACCTGGGCAGCGCGCTGCCCGTCGCGGTGAAGGGCTCCACCGTGGAGGCCAACGACGACCACGCCGCCTCATGCGGGGGCGCGGGGGCACCGGACCGGGGCTACCTGTGGACGGCGCCCCGGACGGGCACCTTCACCTTCGACACGGCCCGTTCCGCGGTGCGCTCCGTCATCGCCGTGTCCGCGGGCGGCTGCGGCGGCGCGGAGCTGGCGTGCGCCACGGGCGGCATCAGCTACGGCGGCGGCGCGCGGGTGGCGGTGTCGCTGACGCAGGGACAGCAGGTCCTGGTGACGGTGGACGCGGTGGCGGGCGGGCCGTTCACCCAGGGGTCCTTCGAGCTGCACATCGACGCGCTCCGCCCCACCGAGGCCGGCGCCTGCTTCGACGGCATGGACAACGACGGCGACCGCTGGGTGGACTGCGCGGACACCGACTGCCGCGACGAACCGGGCTGCAAGGGCCAGGGCTGCGCGCACCACGACCTGGGCAGCGCGCTGCCCGTCACCTTCCAGGGCGAGACCGCGGCGTCGGGCGATGGCTTCCAGGGCACCTGCGGCGCGCTGCTCCAGCAGGACCGGGCCCACCTGTGGACGGCGCCCCGGGCCGGCACCTACGTCTTCGACACCTCGCCCGGCACCGACGCGAACCCCGCCGGCAACGCCCTCTATGTCCTCACCGGCTGCCGGGGCGTGGAGCTGGGCTGCGCCTCCCACCCCCGCCCCACCGCGAAGAACGCCCCGACACTGAAGCTCACCCTGGCCCAGGGACAGACGGTGCTGGTGGTGGTGGACGGCATGGCCCACCCGGAGAAGGACACCCCCATCCGCTACACGCTCCACATCACGGAGGCGTCGGACTGACGCACCGGGCCAACGACACGTAGGAAAACGTCCGCAGGTGCGCGTCATTGACGGACGCGAGCACACATTTCGGCTTGACGCACAACCACCTTCCGCCGCGATGTGGGGGTGCTACGCAACTGATCGCGGGTTGTGGCGATAATCCCTTCACAGCAGTCATCGCCTACCAAATCCCGTTCCTCGAATCTCCACGAGGGAGCCCGAAAATGAGCCTCATCGACAGCGCCCGCCGCACCGTCAGCAACACCATCCGCCAGGTGAAGCAGGACCCCATCAAGGCGGCGAAGGACATCGGGACGCAGGCGAAGAAGGGCTACGACACCTTCAACAAGGTGAAGACGGCCGTGAAGGACGGCTTCGACAACGTCAAGAGCCTGAAGACGGACGGCTTCAAGGCGACGCTGAAGGGCAACGTCGACAAGCTGGTGTCCAAGGCGACCGACCCGAAGACGAAGCTCGACCTGAAGGGCAAGCTCGGCATCGCGGGCAAGGCGTTCGGCACGCTGACCAGCGCGGCGAAGCTCGTCGGCCAGGCCGGCACGGCCATCAGCGACGTGCGCAACGCGGTGCGCAGCGGCAGCAGCGAGGACTGGAACAAGGCGCTCGGCTCCGTCGCCACCGCCGGCAAGGGCGCGGTCAGCACCGTCAAGGGCGGGCTGGAGATCGCCCGTGACGTGCAGAAGTTCGGCAGCTCCTACAAGGCCGCCAGCAGCGCCTTCAAGGCCGCTGTCCCGAACGCGGGCCCCAAGCTGGCGCGTGCCGCCGCGGGCGCCGCCGCCAAGGCCGCCTTCGAGGGTGGTACCAGCCAGGCCATCAAGAGCGGCGTTCGCACCGCCGTGAGCACGGCCGTGAAGGAGAGCGGCGTCGCCGCCAAGGTCATCACCGGCACGGCGTCCCGCGCCGCCGCCCGCGCCGCGCTGTCCGAGGGTGGCAAGGCCGCCGCCAAGGCCGGTGCGACCGCCGCCGCCAAGGCCGCGGGTGGGACGCTGGCCAAGGCCGCCGGCCGCTTCGCGCCGGGCGCCAACATCGCCATCGCCGCCTTCGACACGGCCAACGCGGTCTCCACCGTGCGTGACCCGAACGCCAGCACCACCAAGAAGGTCACGAGCGTCATCACCGCCGTGGGCTCCATCGCCGCCGCCACCAACATCCCGGTGGTCAGCCAGGTGGGCGCCGCCGTCTCCGCCGTCTCCAGCTTCGTCGGCGGCCTGTTCGGGTAGTCGTCGTCCCCGGTCCGACCCCCGGACAGTTCGTCCGGGGTTGTCACCGGAGGCCGGTTTTCTGCTAGGCACCACCGGGTGAGACGCGCTCGTTTCAATCCCATCTGGGACCACGGTCGCTATCTGCCAGGAGGCCCACCGGTGGCCAGCAAGAAGACCCCTTCCGAGAAGTCGCCGGGCGCCAAGGCGTCCGGTCCTGCCTCCTCCTCGAAGTCGCAGGGCGCCAAGCCGTCCGCGCCCGCCTCTTCCACCCCGGCGAAGAAGCAGGCCTCCGCCGCCAGCAAGCCTCCGGAGCCCGTCGCCTCCCCGGCACAGGCCCCCGTGCAGCAGCTGGTGCAGCGCCTGCCCGTCGCTCCCGGCCTGGGCCACCAGGCGGACCTGCCGGAAGTGAAGGCCCCCTCGCTGGAGAACCTGGACGTCCGGGTTCCCGCGGGCGAGGACCTCACGGAAGAGGACCTCCTGGAGCGCTTCCACGAGCTGGCGCGGGCCAAGGCGGAGACCCGTCCGCGCGCCGAGGGCGAAGCGCTGGCCATGGGCGACGACGTGCAGCTGGACATCCTGGGCTACGCCAACGGCCGGCTCATCCCGCTGAGCACGCGCATGGGCTACTGGATGGAGCTGGCGCCCCAGTTGATGCTGCCCGGGTTCTCGGAGGTCATCGCCGAGGCCAGCGTGGGCGACAGCGTGGAGGTGGGCCTCGTGCTGCCGGACGACTATCCGGCGGAGCAGCTTCGCGGCATGCCGGCGCGCTTCCTGGTGGACGTGAAGGCCGCGCGCGAGGTGACCCTGCCCGACACGGAGTCGGACGCGTTCCTCCAGAAGCTGGGCCGGGGCGCCACGCACGAGGAGGTCATGGGCTCCATCGTGGAGGAGATGGAAGGCGAGATGGCCGACCTGCTCTGGGTGGACGCGCGCAACCTGGTGCTGGACACGGTGGTGTCCCGCACGGAGGTCCAGGTGCCCCAGGCGCTGGTGGACGAGGAGATCCGCCGCCGCTGGCTGCAGATGGAGGGTGAGACGCTGGCCCAGAAGTTCTTCAGCCTGGAAGAGCAGAAGGAAGCGCTGGACGGGTGGCTGCACCACCCGGGCATCCGCGAGGACGTGGAGCGCCGGCTCAAGATTGCCCTGGTGCTGCGCGCCATCGCCCAGCGGGACAAGCTCCAGCTGACGCCGCAGGTCGCGCTGGAGCTGCTCAAGGAGTCCTCGGAGCCCTTCGGCATCACGGAAGCCCAGCTGCGCGAGTCGCTCATCGACCCCGCGGCCGCCGCGCAGATGATGGACGTGGCGTGGCACCTGCTCGCGGTGGAGCACGTGATGACGCTGGCGAAGGTGACCTTCGAGGGCGCCGAACAGGGGCTCGCGCAGGGCTGAAGAAGCGCTGAGCGCCCCTGTCCGCTACGGCTGGACGGGGGCGGGCGGGTCCTACGAGCCTGCCGAGCCCCGCCGCGGCCGCCTGCTCTTCTCAAGCGCGGCTTTGAGCATCTCTCGCCGTTGCTTCTCTGCATCGTTGAGCGGCGGTGGCTCTTCGAGGCGGGGAAACACCAACGCGACCCTTCCACCGAACGGCGCGAAGACCTTGTTGAGCGTCTCGAGCGTCGGGTTCGCGTCAGGATCGTCTTCGAGCGTCGCGACGACGCTGGTGGAGAGTTTCGTGGCTTGCGCGAAGGTCTTCCGGTCCATCCCCAGCATCGCGCTGCGGAGGATGCGCGAGGCGTCTCCGAGGCCCAATTCTCCGGTGGCGACCATGGCAGCAAGCCCCTCCAGCAGCGCCTTGCGTTCGAGCGAGGTCAGCCGGGCGACGTCCGCGCGCTTCATAGAAGGCCCCATGCGCGGAGGCGCTTCTCGGTTCCGGGGAAGTCAATGGCCGCGAAGCCTAGCGTTTCATCTGGCAGCCCCAGGTCCGCGAGCAACTCGGGAAGATTGCGAAGGCGCGAGGCGAGGTCATGAAGACCTTCGCGCAGCGACGCCTCATCTGCTCCGAAGCTTCGAAGAAGCCCATCCCAGTCAACGTCTCCGCCGGCTTCGTACCCATCCCACGTGGTGGTGCGGGTGATCCCTTCGAGATCCATCTTCATCGGTGCGAAGTCGAAGATGGGCGCGAGGCGGACGGTGCTGTCTGTTTTGAGCACGGCCATGTTCCTGCAGTGATTGTCCGAATTGCCGAACACCAGATTCAGCAGGTCTCGTTTCAGGTATTCGAGCCGCACCGTCGGCCAATCCGACGCGGGGATGTTGTTGTGCAGTGCGCGCAATGCGACTTGATGCTTCTGGAAGGAGCCAGGCTCCGCCTTGAGCAACGAGTAGACGGACTCAAGTCCGTACCGGACTTCACGGCCGTCTCGGCGCGCGACATCAAAGCGGGGGAGCCAGAGACTCGGACCTGAGGGGCCTTCGTGAAGCGCGAGCCCGTCTTGCGGAATGGTTTCGACACCGAGCGCCGCGAGCGCTTTGTAATACACGTACTCTGAACGAAGGATGTTTCGGTCGCGCTCGCTGCGGCTGCGCGCGAACTTGACGAGGTAGTGTCGATCCGGACAGGCGAGGTCATCCTGCCAGACGTCGATCCACACCTGTTCTGCGTCGTCGCAGCGGAGCAGGATCTTCGGCGAATCGCCGCCAGCGCCTGTCGCGCCTCCGACCTGCGCGCCGGCGTTCGCGGCGTACTCGATGAAGGTGTGCTCGCGGTCGATGACGGACTGGCGCGGGAACCGCTGGGGGTGTCCCTTCTTCGCGGGAACTGCCTCCTCGATTCGGAGATTACCGACCGGCGCGATCGTGCCACACCGAAGGACTTCGAGGTCACTCGCCGCCACATCCAAGAGGTTCAGGCGACGCAGCCACCAGCGACGGGCACTCCCCATCGGTTGCAGGTCATCGAGGAAAGCTGGCCAACGGCGCCAGACCTGGGGGCCGAACTCGACCGGTAGATTGAGACTCACTGCGGCAAGCGGTGGCGGTTCGGCGATCCACCGAACCAGGTAATCGTACTCGTACTCGAAGGTGCATCCCCCGCGTCGCCCCTCCGTCGCCGCAGAGAACTCAAGCAGCGCCGCCCGCTGCCACGACCCGTCGATGAGCGCCTGGAGGTGAAGCTCCATACAATCCGTTATAAAGGATTGGATGTGCTCGAACAGCGAATCTTAATCCTTTAAAGCATATTATTTCGCTTCGTTGGCCCCCTTCTAATCCTTTATAACGGACTAGATAGGGGCCCCGCTACCCCGTCCTTCCTACGGCTGGACGGGGGCGGGCGCGGTGTCCTGGCCCGGCGCGACGAAGGCGCCGGTGGTCGGGTCCACCTGCCAGGCGGAGTACTGGTGGGCGAGCACGTCGCGCACCTGCCCCTCCTCGTAACAGACGGAGTAGACGACGAAGACGTCGTTGCGGAAGTTGGGCCGGCCGTAGCGGTAGCAGTCCTGGTCGCCCTGCTTCTGGAGCGTGAGCGGATAGCCCAGAAGGCCCTTCACCTCCTGGCTGGACATGCCCGCGCGCACCACCTTGATGCCGTGCGGCGTGATGACGGAGAACGTCGTTCCGTTGGTGCGCCAAAGAAAGAAGAAGCCCACGGCCAGGAACAGGGGCACCGCGGCGGCCACGAACCACGTGAAGCTGAAGCGGCCCAGCTTCTTCTCATGCCCTTCGCGGAAGGCGGAGAAGAGGGCATCTGGGGACGTGTCCACCGGAGCACCGCCGGGGACGACTCGCAGGGGGCTGTCAGGAGCGCTCACGCCTTCTGAATGCCGCCCGGGCTCCCGGGATGCAAGGGGATGCAAGAAAGTCCACAGCGCCCACGCCTCACCGGCCGCTGCCGGAGTCGACCGGGGTGGGATACGTCCGGATGTCCGGTTCCGGGCCAGACGTACGAGTTCACAATCGGCGCGGTTCGGGGCTGCTAGAGGGCACATCCTGAGTGCGGGTCTGCTCGAGGAGTCACAACGTCATGGCGAAGCGCGCGGCCGCGAAAGGCGTCACCCAGAAGGTCCTGGAGCGGGATGCCGTCCCTCCGGGGACGGAGGTGACGGACAGCGACCTGTTCTTCAACCGTGAGCTGTCGTGGCTCGCGTTCAACGACCGGGTGCTGCAGATGGCGGAGGCCCCGGAAGTGCAGCTGATGGAGCGGCTGAAGTTCATCTCCATCTACGCGCGCAACCTGGACGAGTTCTTCATGATCCGCGTGGCGCGGCTGCACGAGCAGATCGCCGCGCGCGTGGGGCGGCTGGTGCCGGACGGCGCGTCCCCGGGTGACACGCTGGACAAGCTGCACACGGGCATCCTGGAGCAGGGCCGCCGCCACGCGGACTGCTTTGAAAAGGTGCTGCGGCCCGCGCTGTCGGAGAAGGGCCTGCGCATCCTGTCCATGAAGGAGCTGGACGCGGACCAGCGCGCGCAGGTGGATCAGCGCTTCCGCGAGCAGATCTTCCCGGTGCTCACGCCGCTGGCCATCGGGCTGGGGCGGCACTTCCCGTACATCTCCAACCTGTCGCTGAGCCTCGCGGTGCTGCTGCGAGACCCGGTGGCGGAGGAGGAGAGCGTGGCGCGGGTGAAGGTGCCCAAGGAGATTCTCCCGCGCTTCGTGCCGCTCAAGGGCGGGACGGGGTCGTTCTTCGTGCCGCTGGAGGAGATCATCGCGCAGCACCTGGGGGACCTGTTCCCGGGGATGGAGGTGCTCAACTGGAGCCTCTTCCGCGTGACGCGCGACGCGGACTTCACCGTGTCCGAGGACGCGGAGGACCTGCTCAAGGCGGTGGAGACGGAGCTCTCCCAGCGCCGCTTCGGGGACGTCATCCGCCTGGAGGTGCAGGCGGGGATGAGCGCGAAGCTGCTGGAGCCGCTGGTGGAGGCGCTGTCGCTGGAGCCCCGGCAGGTCTACGAGGAGCACGGCCTGCTGGACCTGGCGGACGTGATGTCGCTGGCCATGACGCCGGGCTTCACGGAGCAGCGGGACCCGCCGTGGACGCCGGTGACGCAGGCGCGGCTGCGCACGGA
>SECN01000859.1 GCA_004173515.1 Myxococcaceae bacterium
CCGCCGAAGATGTGCGAGCGCGCGGCCTCGGCGATGGCGACGACGGCGGGGTGGCGCAGGCGGCGCTCGACGGTGATGGCGTAGAAGCACTGCTCGATTTCGTCGGTGTGCCCGATGGCGGTGACGTTGAACTGCCGCTGCACCTCCGCGTCGATGATGGAGGGCATGGCGAAGATGCCGTGCCCCTTCTGACCGAAGGCCTGGAGCAGGGCGCTGTCGTCGAAGTCCCCGGCGATGAGGGGCCGGACGCCCCGGCGCTCGAACCACAAATCCAGCGAGCGGCGCACGGAGGACTCCTCCGAGGGCAGCAGCATGGGCGCGCCGTCGAGCGAGCGGGGGAAGTCCTTGCGCAGGTGCGCGAGCGGCGCCGCCGCGAAGAACGTCACGCCGCACTTGCCCAGCAGGTGGTTGAAGGACCGGACGCTGACAGGCTCGGAGCCAGGAGCGTCCGCGAGCACCACGTCCAGCTCATGCAGCGCCAACTGCGCGAGCAACTGGGGCAGGGGGCTCTCGCGGCAGATGATGCGCAGCGAAGGCCCGGCATCCAGCGCGGGCTTGAGCAACTGCTCGGCGACGAGCTTGGGGATGACGTCCAGCACGCCCACGTTGAGGCGCAATTGCTGCCCCGTGGGCAGGCCGGAGACGACGTTCTTCAGCTCGTTGCCCAGGCGGAAGATCTCATCCGCGTAGCGCATCACCGTGCGGCCCACGTCGGACAGGACGAGCTTGCGGCCCTTGCGCTCGAAGAGCTGGTGGCCCAGGGATTCCTCGAGGAGCTTGATTTGCGTGCTGATGGTGGGCTGGGCGAGGTGCAGCTCCTCGCTGGCCTTGGCGATGCTGCCGGCTCGCGCAACCGTCCAGAAATACAGGAGATGGTGGTAGTTGAGCCAGTTCATCACTTAGGAATAACCGAAGGGATTCATCCAAACTAGCTCATTTTTTTATGAGTCGTCCCCGCTTATCTCTAGGCCCGTCACCGCGCGATGGGAGCGCGGAGGACTGCTTGGGGAGGTTCGTTCATGGAAGCCATCTACGAGGAGCGTGAGTCCACGGTGGAGGGGGTGGCGGGCGAGGTGGACGCGGCGGAAGTGGAACTGCGGGTGCGGGGGCACCTGGAGCTGGTCCGGCGTCTGGCCTGGAAGTACCGGTGGACGGGCCTGTCGCTGGAAGAGCTGATGTCGGAGGGCAACGTGGGCCTGGTGGAGGCGGCGCGCCG
>SECN01000427.1 GCA_004173515.1 Myxococcaceae bacterium
AGTCCTGACCCACGGGCTTGCCGTCGACGGAGAGTCGTCCCCCAGGCGCCCCAGGACCGCTACGGTTTCCTTCGTGGCCATTCCTGGGGGACGACTCTCCGTCGACGGCAAGCCCGTGGGTCAGGACTCGACGGGGCCGTTGGAGTTCCCCGCGGGCAAGCACGTCGTGCGGGTGGAGAATCGCTTCTTGGGCCACACCACACTCGAGCTCGACCTTCGCGAGGGGCAGACCGGTGAAATCAAGATCGAATGGTAGGACCACGCGGATGTCCGCATCGGAAGGGACGACGTGACCCCAGAGCAGGGCACCTCCGGAGAAGCCTCCTTCGTCTTCCGGGACGGGGCCGTGGCCTTGAACATCGATCTGCGCGTGTACCGGCTGAGCGCCGTGCAGAAAGCCGGCTACCGGTTCGCGGAGCACTTCACCACGGTGCTGGGGGCGCCAGCGGACCACGGTCTGCCTGTCACATGTGTCTTCCGTCCCGGCGCCCTGGAAACGGATGCACGCGAAGCCGTGAGGCGCTTCTTCCAGGAGTTGCTGGACCAGGAGTTGCGCGAGCAGATTGGCGACGAAACCCGGGCCATCCGGGCGTTGATCATCGCCCAGGCATTCTCACGGACCGACCTCATCCGACGCGACTGATCCAGCCCCCATGTTCCATGACCGCTCCCAGTACGCGCCCACGTCCGACTATCGGCTTGCGCCCTTTCGCTTCAGCCCGCTGGACGGCACCCGCTACGTCCTGACCAATGACGTGGGGGAACACGTGGTGCTTCCCCGAAAGGAACTGGTCGCGTTCGTCCAGCGGAAGCTGCCTTCGGAGACGGAGGCCTACAAGGCGCTCAAGTCCAGACACTTCATGTTCGACGACCGGTCGCGAGTGGCGCTCGACCTGCTGGCGCTCAAGTACCGGACGCGGGCCGAACAACTGGCGTCGTTCACCGGCCTCCATATCTTCGTGGTCACCCTGCGCTGCGACCATTCCTGCCAGTACTGCCAGGTGTCACGACAGGCCGAGGGCCGTACCCGGTTCGACATGTCGAAGGAGCACGCGGAGCGGGCACTGGAGCTCACCTTCCGAAGCCCGTCGCCCACCCTCAAGATTGAGTTCCAGGGCGGCGAGCCTCTGCTCCACTTCGACCTCATCCGCTACATCGTCGAGCGCGCCGTCACGATGAACCAGACACAGGGCCGGGACCTCCAATTCGTCATCGCGACCAACCTCTCGCGGTTGACGGACGACGTGCTGACCTTCTGCCGGGAACACCGCATCTTCCTGTCCACGTCGCTCGATGGGCCCCAGGCGCTGCACAACGCCCAGCGTCCCGTCCAGGGAGGCAACAGCCACCAACGGACGATCGAGGCCATCCAACGGGCCCGTCGAGCCCTTGGCCCGGATGCGGTCTCCGCCCTCATGACGACCACCCAGGCCAGCCTGGGCCAGGTGGAGGAGATCATCGACGAATACGTGCGGCAGGACTTTCACGGCATCTTCCTGCGCAACCTCAGTCCCTATGGCTTCGCGGTACGCCAGGGCGCGGCCCGCCGCTATGACGTCGAGGACTGGATTGGATTCTACAAGCGGGGGCTGGCGCACATCCTGGAGGTCAATGCCCGGGGCTATCCGCTGCGCGAGGAGTTCACGGTCATTCTTCTGCAGAAGCTCTTTTCGCCCCGAGGCTCGAACTACGTCGACCTGCAGTCGCCCGCGGGCATTGGCATTGGCGCGCTCGTCTACAATTACGACGGCGCCGTCTACGCCTCGGACGAAGGCCGAATGCTCGCGGAGATGGGTGACCACTCCTTCCGGTTGGGACATCTGGCAACGGACGACCATGCGGCCCTCATGACCTCCGAGCCGCTGCTCGCCCTGCTGGGGGACACGATGCCAGAGGGCTCGCCCATGTGCAGTGATTGCGCGTTTCTTCCCTACTGCGGCGCGGATCCCGTCTTCCACCGGGCGACCCAGGGAGATGCCGTGGGCCACAAGGCCTTCAGCGCCTTCTGCAAGAAGCAGATGGCGGTCCTCCGACACCTCATCGCCCTGTTGGAAGACAATCCGCGGGCCCGTGAAACGCTCATGGGGTGGGTCTGAGCCATGGCCCTGCCCCTCTCCTCCCCGGGCCTGCGCCCGCTCTCCGAAAGCTCGCCACGTCCCTTCGTCGGACGGATCCGCGAGACGCCTGACACGGACGTCACCGAACGGGACCGGGAGATCCTGCTCGTCCGTGAGCCCGCAGCGTATCTCCCCCATGGCTTCCGCGCCTACCTGCTGTCCAGGCCCGTAGTGGACCTTCCCCTCCCGGATGGCTACGTCCTGCCTCCTGAAATGCACTACCTCGTCGAGGGGGACGTCGTGCGTGTCGACCCCGTGCGGAGGACGCTAACGGCGCTCTACCGTCGGGCCTCGCACTCGAACACGTTCCTCGTGACCGAGCGCTGCGACAACTATTGCCTGATGTGCTCACAACCGCCCCGGAAGCAGGACGACTCCTGGCTCCTGGACGAGTTGGAGGAGGTCATTCCGCTCGTTTCCCCGGAGACACGAGAGGTGGGAATCACGGGCGGGGAGCCGGGCCTGCTGGGCGGCCGGTTCCTCCAGCTGGTGGAGCGACTCCACCACCACCTTCCCAGGACGGCGGTCCACGTCCTTTCGAATGGCCGGAGCTTTTCGGAGCCTGCCTTCGCGCGCGACCTCGGACGGATCCGCCATCCCGACCTGATGATGGGCATCCCGCTGTACTCCGATCTGCCGGAGGAGCACGACCACGTCGTGCAGGCACATGGGGCCTTCGATGAAACCGTGCGCGGCATCTTGAACCTGAAGCGCGCGGGCGTACGCGTTGAACTCCGGTTTGTCATCCACGCTCAAACATGGGCGCGCCTACCGGAGTTCGCCCGCTTCGTGGCCCGGAACCTGCTCTTCGTCGACCACGTCGCGCTGATGGGATTGGAGCTGATGGGCTTCGCCAAGACGAATCACCAGCGCCTGTGGGTGGACCCGCTCGACTACCAGCAACAACTCGCGTCCGCGGTCCAGACCCTCGAGCTCGCCGGGCTCCAGGTCTCCATCTACAACCACCCGCTCTGTGTCCTTCCTGCCAGCCTCCATCCCTTCTCCAGGAAGAGCATCTCCGACTGGAAGAACATCTATTTTCCCGAGTGCGGGGGCTGCACCCAGATGGAGTCTTGCGGCGGGTTCTTCGCCTCATCCACCTTGAAGCGCAGTCGAGGGATTGCTCCCTTCCTGTGAGTGCCCGTCCAACCCGCTAGGAACGCGGGGGCGCCCAGATGGCGCTGTGGGCCTCCGGTGCATCCGGTGATTCCTGCGCCGTGTAGAAGTAGGCCGCGACCGCGGCCCGGCCCCGGTCCTCGGGACACTCCAGCGCGGCGGGGTGGCCATGCCAGTGGTCGTCGCCGTGGGCCATCACGACCAGCCGGTCCAGGAGCGGCGCGATCCGCGTCTCGCACCGGGCAAGGTCCGCACTCCACAGCTCCAGGTCCCCGCCCCACGCGGCCTCCCACCCGGGGTTCAGGTAGTAGAGGACGGTGAGCCGCCGTGAGAGTGCTCGGAAGCGATCGCGGTTGAAGTCCGCGTGCAGCGCCAGATGGCCGCCGCGCAGCGTGAGGTGCAGGCCGGCGCCCCGGAAGTGCGGATCCGCGATGAGCCCCTGCACCCCGGTGAGCGTCTCCAGGAAGTCGATGAACGACATGCTGGAGAACTCCGCGAGCAGGTGCCGCAGCGCTCCGGGCACGTCCTCGAACGCGTTGCGCTGAAGCTGTCCCAGCCGCGCCGCCTGTTCCTGATGGTCGCGCCGCTTCCAACTGGCCTCGGTAGCACCCGGGAAGACCTCGGCGAGGCCGTTCGCCAGCCGCTCTCCCAGGAAGCCATCGATGACGACGTGGCGATGGGGCCGTGCGGCGCCGTACGCATCGCGCCGGGCCAACGCGAGCGCGCGGAGCGCCTTGCGCGAGAGGAAGAAGCTGGGACCCAGCAACGGGCCTTCTTCGAGGGTTGCGACGCTCACTGGACCTCTTCGGCTGGAGTTGCCGACCCTCGATGATGCCATGCGCGCGAAACGCCCGCCTCTGATTCGCTCGCGGACGCCGTCGGCCCGGGACTTGCGATGGAGCCTCCGTCAACGGAGGAACGGATGCGCATTCGTGCAGGGGTGGTGGGGGCAGGGTTCGCGGTCATGGCTTTGTTGTCGGTGGGTTGTGGTGACAAGAGCCCGACACTCGACACGCAGGAGGATCCGACGTCCGGCCCGTCGGATGGAAACGAAGTTCCCACGCAACCCCCTCCGGGTTCCTCCGAGGATGGCGGCACGCTCCCTCCGGAAGAAGATGGAGGAACGACGCCCGACGGCGGGCCCACGCCGGATCCCGATGCGCCTCCGGATGCGGGGCCGTGGCCCGGGGACGCCGTGCTCGACTACACGCGCTCGTTTGGCGTGGGCACGCCTCGGAGCGTGGGACTCGATGAGGGGATGAACCTCTGGCTCCTCGACGGTCGCCGCATCGGCGTGCTGCGCCCGGGCGACAAGGAGCCCACGTGGACCAGCGGTGTCGGTCAGGCGCGCGAGCCGTTCGGCGTGGACTCGCTCGCGACGGATTCAACGGTCATCTGCGGCGGCGAGGCCGGGCGCGCGTACGTGGGCTACAGCGCCAACGAGATGAAGCGCATGGAGGGGGTCGAACAGCGCACGTACATCCCCAATCCGGGCGACGCGTACTACTCGCCCGAACGCTACGCCGAGTACCAGAAGGGAGACCTGGACGCGGTCCGCGTGCAGCCGGATGGCAGCGTCGTGCTCGAGGAGCACCTCTGGCAGACCACCGGCGCGTCGAACGCGGGCCGGAAGATCGGCATCCACAACACGAACGACTTCCACTACGAGGAGGACCGCACCGTCCTCAACTGCGCTCGCGTGACGCGCGGTCGGGACCGCGGCGACCTCTACATCACGACGAACCACGGCGTGACGCGCATCCAGGGACTCACCTACAACAGCCACCGTCACCCGGGCTGGTATCTGTATGAGAACGGCTCCGAGTGGGGGTCCTTGCAGTGCCCCTACATGCACGGGCTGGGCATCGCGCCGAACGGCAACGTGCTCGTCGCGAACGAGCAGATGCTCGGCGTGCTCGTGCCCAGCGCGAAGCTGGAGGAGTGGGACCGCGAGATGACCTGGGAGGGCCCCACGCCCTGGATCTTCAAGAGCTACAACGACGCGCTCAACGGGCAGGCCTCCGACGACTACTGGCGCGCCTTCGAACAGACCCCCTCGGGGCTCTACTACCTGGGGAGCGCGGAGTTCGGTGTCTGGGCGATGACGCCGAAGTCACGCTCGACGGGGAGCTGGTCGAAGCTCGCGGGGCTGCCCAGCAATCGCATCCTTTCGCTCAAGGCGACGGACGATGGCGCGCTCTACATCGGCACGAATGGCGCGGGCCTCTGGCGGCTGGAAGCGGACGGCACGACGCTGGCGAAGGTGCCGCAGGTGTCGGGACAGCGCGTCCTGCAGCTTGTCTATGAGCCCACCGTGAAGCCGAGCATGCTGCTCGTCCTCACCGACCAGGGACTGACCGTCCTGCGGGGGCCGTAGCCTCAATCCCACACGTCAGGAAAAGCCGGGCCGGAAACCGCTGGAAGTCTGGCGGTCTCCGGCCCGGTGCTTTCCAGCCGCCCCCCTGCCTCTGGCGCACCACCGTGCTGTCTGGCAGAACTGCGGGCGGGGCCGCCGTCTCCGTGCGAGGTCCCTGTTTCAATGAGAGGGATTCCGCGAATGAACCAGCCCCCCGTGTCCAGGCCCCGCCCACCTCCCCCCTTGAGTTGGGTCCGCATCGCGGTTCTCTGCCTGCTGGGCATGCAGCTCACGGC
>SECN01000428.1 GCA_004173515.1 Myxococcaceae bacterium
CGGCAGCGCGCGCAGGCAGCAAGGGCAGGACGGGGCAGCACGGGACGGTACGGACAGCGCGGCACAACACGGACACAGCACCTTCATCTCGGAGAACGAAGACCATGGCGACCAAGACCCAGAAGCGTGGACAGACCATTCAGCGCAAGGCCCGTCAGATGAAGGCGAAGACGGTCAAGGCCGTGTCCAACGCGGGCAAGCAGGCCAGGCGTGTGCAGGTGACGCTGGGCGACCTGATCGCCGCTGCCTTCGACACCGTGGGGGGCGAGGCGCGCAAGGTGGCCAAGGTCGTCTCCTCGCCCGACATGACGGTGGCGACCGGAAAGCACATTGTCTTCGTGGGGTGATGTTCCGCCGGCCGGGCGCGGACAGCTGGGTTCCACTTCCGGGACGCGAATCCCAAGGCCAGGTGAATGTCGTGACGAACATCCTCAGTGCCGGTCGCAATTACTGGGCGCGATCGGAAACGCATGACGCGGGCGTGCTGGTGGACGCCCGGGACTACTACCGAGAGCTGTACCGGGCCATCCGGAAGGCGCGTCGCTCCATCGTCATCATGGGCTGGCAGTTCGACAGCGATGTGACCTTGCTGCGCGGCGACGACCTGGCGGAGGCGGAGGGCGGCGAAGTCAGGCTGCTGCCGCTGTTGGACCAGATGTGCCGGGACAACCCGGAGCTGCACGTCTACATCCTCGCCTGGGATTTCAGCATGCTGCTCGCGATGGAGCGCGAGTGGATGCAGCACCTGCTGTTCAACTGGACCACGAACGAGCGGCTGAGGTTCCGCTTCGACTCCTCCAGTCCTCTCTACGCCGCGCACCACCAGAAGCTCGTCGTCGTGGACGGCGTGCAGGCGTTCACCGGTGGCATGGACGTCTGTGACTGTCGCTGGGACGACCGGGACCATCCCGCGCGCTCGAAGCTGCGCTGTGATTCCGGCCGCGACCCGCACGGTCCCTACCACGACGTGCAGACGGTGCTGACGGGCCCCGCCGTGAAGCCGCTCTCGGAGCTGTTCGAGGCGCGCTGGGCGCACTCGGGCGGCGGCGAAATCCACCTGGAAGCGGTGGCGCGCGACGACGTGACCTTCGAAGCGACCATGCCGGCGCCTCCGGGCCCGGTGGCCATCAGCCGCACCTTCGGCAAGACCATCCTTCCGCCGCAGGAGGAGGTGCAGGAGATCCGCGCGCTGTACGTGGACGCCATCGCCTCGGCCGAGCGCTTCATCTACATCGAGAACCAGTACTTCTCCTCGCGCGCCATCTACGACGCGCTCGTCAAGCGCATGCGTCAGGCGGACAGGGGCCGGCTCCAGGTGATGCTGGTGTTGCCCCGTCAGCCCGAAGCGCTGCGCGAGCAGATCGCCATGGGCGTCGCCCAGGTGCGCCTGCTGCGTGCGCTCAAGGAGGTGGCCAGTGAGACGGGCCACGGCTTCGCGGTGTACGGCTCGGCGGCGAAGGCGGACGACGGTTCGGATGTCTTCACGTACATCCACTCGAAGGTGATGGTGGTGGACGACACCTTCCTGACGGTGGGCTCCGCGAACACCACCAACCGCAGCCTGGGCCTGGACTCGGAGCTGAACCTGAGCTGGGAGGCGCAGGCGCCGGGCGACGCCGTGTCGAAGGCCATCCGTCGGATCCGCGTGTCGCTGATGGCGGAGCACGCGGGCCTCGCGGGCGTGTCCGCGCTGCGTCCGCTGGTGGAGGGCACGCACGTGGTGGAGACGTTGGACCGCGTGGCCCAGGAGGGGCTGCTCCGGCTGCGTCCGCACCCGCTGGAGACGGTGTTCGACCAGAACCCGCTCTTCAAGCCGCTGGAGCCGGAGGACTTCCTCATCGACCCGGAAGAGTCGGTGCTGGACGAGTCGCTCTTCGAAGCCCTGCACAAGGGCGATGACGGCCTGTTCGCCTCCGGCGTGCGCCTGCTGTCGCGCTGGCTGGTGGGCCCGTCGTGTGATGCGCCCCCGCACCGCGCCATCCTTCCCTGTGTCCCGGGGCAGGAGGAGAGCGGCACGGCGGAGCCCTGATTCTCGGGCCCTGGACGTACCAGGGCCCGCGGGTGCGCGTCAGCGGCGGGCGAAGTCCACGCCCACGCCCGCGCCCGCGCTCACGCCCCGCACCAGGGCGCCATCCGGCTGCGGGAAGTGCACGGTCGCGCCGGAGGCCCAGATGTACAGCGCGGGCAGGATGCGCTGCCGGCCCTCCACCGCGAACGAGTAGCGGGGCCGGTCACCCAGGCCCATCACCACCGCGCGCACGATGCCGCGCGTCTTGTCGCCCGGGCTGCTGAAGCTCAGCGAGAAGTCGCCGTCCGCGCGGCCGAAGGCCGAGTACTCCACCGCGCCGCTGGCCACGACCTCCGTGGAGTCCGTTCCACCGCCGCGCGCCACCGACATCTCGATGTAGCCGGAGAAGTCCTTCGGCACGCGCTGGTCGGCCTGCGGTTCCTCGGACAGGCCCACGGCGGAGAAGCGCGCCAGCTCATAGCCCGCGCCGAAGAAGCCGAAGCGGAAGCCGCCGCCCTGACGCCGCCCCTGGAGGGTGACGCTGAGCTGCGTGCCCTTGAAGTCGCCCTCGAAGGCGACGCCCAGCAGGCCGCCCAGGTCCTGCGCGCCGGCGTTGAGGCGCGCGCCGCCCGCGACCAGCACCCACGAGCGCAGCCGCTCGCCCTTGTACATGGCCACCTCGCCGCCCACCGACGCGACCGTGGCCTCCGGCGTCACCCCGCCGGCCTCGCCGAAGTCGTGCGCCACGGAGGCGCGCAAGAGGTAGCGATCAAAGTGGTTCTCGCTGCCACTGAGGACGCGGCCCAGGTCGAGCAGGAACTCGCCGGAGAAGATGCGCGCGGCAAGCACGTCGCTGGCCAGCAGCTCCACCCGCGCCGGCCCCACCGCGAACGACAGCGTGCCGCCCGCCGGGTGGTAGTCCGGGGACAGCTGGTTGTCGTAGCGGTTCACCAGGTAGCCGCGCCCCAGGGACTCCTCCAGGAAGGGCTGGACGCGCAGGCCGAAGCGGCCGGACTCGTCACCGATGCGCAAGAGGCGCACCACCTGGCCGTAGTCGCTGCGCTCGTCCCAGTCCTGGCGCCGGAGCCACGCGCCGTAGTCCTCGTCCTTCTGCTCGGGCGCGTTGTCCAGCAGGCGGAAGCGCAGCGGGGCGCCCAGCATGAAGGCGAAGTCCTCGCCGCCATCCACGCCCAGCGACGGGTACGCGTACGCGAACAGGTCCTGCTCACCACCCGGCGTCCCGGACGGGAAGCTCAGCGGACCCACCTCCAGCAGCGCCCGGAAGCCGATGCCCCCCGACGACGCGGGAGCGGATGACTGCATCTCCTCGTTGGGAACCTCCTCGATGGACGAGGACTGGGAGTGCAGCAGTGCGAGGAGGGCCACGAAGGGAGCACCAGTCATTGGGGCTCACTCTACTTGGCGCGGCGAAGGGTGGACAGACGAACACCCGGCAGGCCCGCGAGCGGGCTTTACCGGGTATCCGTCTGCACCAGGGCCAGGGTCTCCGCCCTGGCTTGAATCTTCAGCGGTGACTAGTTCGTGGGATCGGGCGTGGCGTCCGTGTCCACCTTGGAGTCGGTGCTCAGGTCGTCGGTGTCGGCGTTGAGTGAACCGGACTCATCCTGGACGTCGCTCTTGCCGTCGAGGCTCGAGTCGCCGGATCCGCCGGTGCCCTCGCCTTCACTGGGGTTGCGGTTCTGGTTCACGGAGCCCGCGGGCACCTGCGAGTCGCCCAGGTCGGTGGGGGTGTTCTGCTGCACGTCCCACTTCTGGCCGTCCTTGGTCTTCACGGTCTCTTCGGCCGCGCCGCTGCCGCCGGTGGCCTCACCCTCGTAGACGGTGGGCGCGTCCATGCGGTCGCGCTTCTCCAGGTCGCTCACATTGCCCGCCTCACCGGCGGACTTGTCCGACTCCTGGGTGTCCGGGATGTTCGAGCTGGACGTGTCCGAGGCGCCCGCGCTGCCCGAACCACCCATGGCACCTGCCTCGGGTGACGACGCTTCGCGCGTGTTGGAGGACTGGCCAGCGCAACCGTACAGCGACAGGGCGGCGATGGCCGCCATCAGGGGAAGCTTCATGTGGGAATCTCCTGTGCGAGTCGGGTTTCGTCTTCCGGAAATCTGGTTGCCCGGCGGACAGAGACAAGGACACACACGGGCCTCTGCTACCGGGCCCGCTCCTGTGCAGGCGGGCGGGCAGGGCCCCGCTGAAGGTGAAGCTCCCGAGCCAAATGCATCCGGCCAAGGGTGGTGGGCATCCGGGCAGGCGGGCCCTTCCATGGATGCTTTGGGGCTCAGTGCCGGACCGGACATGACAGTCGCTTGACTACGGCTGTAGTCAGTCGTACCTTGCTTCGTGACTACAGGTGTCGCCACGAAGGATGGAACGGATGAAGAAGCCGGTGGGAGAGCAGGAACTCGCGCTGCTGCGGTACGTGGCGGAGCACGGTCCGGCGACGGTGGGGGAGGTGGCGGAGCGCTTCGGTGAGGCGCAGGGCCTGGCGCGCTCCACCATCCTGACGGTGATGGAGCGGCTGCGGCTCAAGGGGTACCTGACCCGGAGCAAGGTGGACGGGGTGTTCCAGTACGCCTCGCCGGTGGCGACGCAAGAGCTGCTGCGCGACGTCGTAGGCAACTTCGTGCAGCGCACGCTCTCCGGATCGCTGTCGCCGTTCGTCACCTACCTGGCCGAGGCCGAGGACGTCTCCGACGAGGAGCTGAAGCAGCTCCAGGATGTCGTGGCCCGCCTGCGGCAGAAGCGGAAGGAATGAGCCGATGAACTCCCTGGACCTGCTGCACGTGATGCCGTGGTGGTCGTCCTGGTCGGAGTCGCTGTGGCGCGCCTCGTGGCAGGGGGCGCTCTGCGCGCTGGGGGTGTGGGTGCTGGCCAAGGCGGTGCCGAGCCTCCCCGCGTCCCTGCGCGCGGGCCTGTGGTGGTTGGTGGCGCTCAAGTTCGTGCTGACGCTGGGCTGGCCGCATCCGGTGTCGCTCGCGCTGCTGCCCGCGGAGACGGTGGTCGCCGTGGCGCCCGCGCAATCCCAGACACTGGACCTGTCGGTGCGGCGGGACGGTGCGCAATCCAAGACATCCGGCGTGGCGGAGCCCGGTCCGGTCGCGGGCCTTGCCGCGTCGGACGCGCGAGCAGCGGTCCTCATCGGTTCAGACACGGGGAGTTCCGCCCTGTCGTCACACGCTGGGGCGCCCGGTCACGCACCGGGCCTCGCCGTCTCACCCGAGGCGCGGTTCGTGTCCTTCGTCGCCACGTCCTCTCGTTGGCTGCGCTCACTGTCCGGCTCCAGCGCGGTGGCGTGGACGCTGCTCCTCCTCTGGGGCGCGGGCGTGGTCTGGCAGGTGCTCGGCCACGTGCGAGCGTGGCGCCAGGTCCAGGGCATGCGGGAGCGTGCGCGGCCCCTGAAGCATCCAGTGCTCGAAGAGGAGGCGGAGTTCCTCGCGAGCGAAGCGGGCCTGCGCCGGCCGCCCCTGCTGCTCGTGTCCGACGAGGTGATGAGCCCGCTGGCGGCGGGGCTCGTGTCGCCGGCCATCGTGCTGCCCTCGAAGGCGGTGCGTGAGTTCCCGGAGGACGCGCTGCGCATGGCGCTCGCGCATGAAGTGGCGCACCTGCGACGGGGAGACCTGTGGCTGGGATGGGTGCCCGCGTTGGCGGAGACGGTCCTCTTCTTCCACCCGCTCGCACGTCGTGCGGCCCGTGAGTACGCGCTCGCCCGGGAAGAGGCGTGCGACGCGGAGGCCCTGCGTCTCACCGGCGCGGAGCCCGCGGATTACGGCGAGCTGCTCATCGCCTTTGGCATCACCCGGCCCCCCGGCAGCGCAGCGGCGCTTGGGGCGTCGGCCCACCTTCACGCGCTGCAC
>SECN01000429.1 GCA_004173515.1 Myxococcaceae bacterium
CCCCCGCGCCCCACGGCGTGCCCCGGGGCGACGTCATCACGCAGCCCCTGCCCCCGCAGCCGCTGCCCTCCCAGGAAGGCCCATCATCGCCCCCGCAGCCCGCCTGGCCCCGCACGCTGCGAGGCTGGGCGCTGCGCGGCGCCCCGGTGCTGGGCGCGCTCTTGGCCATGTGGATGGGCCTGCTCGCGGGCAGCACCAATTCGTTCGCGGTGGAGCTCAGCTCCTCGCCCCCGGGCGCCACCATCCGCGTGGATGGACGGGAGCTGAAGGAGACGACGCCCACGCTCATCACCCAGCTCCAGGCGGACGCCGAGCACATGGTGGAGGTGTCGCTGCCGGGCATGGTGCCCTGGAACCAGCGCGTGAAGGCCGAGCGCGGCACCACGCTCGCGGTCCACGCCCGCCTGACGCCAAAGCGCCCGGCCGCGGCGCGAGCCCTGGCCCGTTCCGAATCCCCCGACGCCCTCTACCCCGCAGGCGGGCCCTATGTGATCAGCGCCGACGCGCACGCCTTCCGCGTGCCCTCGTCCGTCGCGGCGCGCATGCGGTTGGATCCATCCCGCACGTACGGTCTGCGCGCGAACGGGCATGTGTCGCTGGGCGGACCGATGCCGGTGGGCCAGGCCGCCTACTTCCTGGAAGGCGGCGCGGCGCTGCCCGCGCGTGACAGCTTCGGCGTGGTGGGCGCGGACGAGGTGCTGGTGCAGAACGCCTCCGTCCTCTACGTGTTCCTGTGGGACGGCCGCGCGTACGACAACCGCGGCGCCCTCCAGGTGCACGTGCGCGAACAGGCCAGCGGCGCCATCACCACCCTGCTGCTGGACGCGCGGCGCCACGCCGTCTCACTCTCCCCGCATGAGGCCTTCACGCTGCGGCAGTTGGATCCGTCCACCACCTACCGCGTCGTCGTGCGCGAGCCCTCGGAGCCGGCGCGCACGCGGGGCTTCAGCGGCGGCGCGGTGGATCAGGTGCTCGCGCTGCACGGCGAGGGGGAATCCCCGCTCACCGCGCCCGGCACGCTGGAGGTGCTGGAGGTCAACCGGCCCACGGTGATGCGGGGCGCGCGCTGGCTTCGGCTCGCGTTCCCGGACGACGACCCGGACGACAACACCGGCGGCCTCACGCTGGAGGTCACGCCGGTGGCGCCGCTGCACCAATAAGCGCGCCGCGAGCGCCACGGGCCGCTACAGGACGCAGGCGACCTGTTGCCGAAAAATTGATCATCCGGGCGTCGCCCCTACCCTTGCGCGCAACGGAGGACGCTCATGAAGAAGCTGACGGCGGTGCTGGCGCTTGGAATCGCGGTGGTGGGGACGGTGGGACTTTCCACCCGCGTGGATGCCCAACCCGGGAGCACGGCGGACGAGGGACCGACCGATGCCCAGATCGACGCTGTCCTGGACGCCCAGGCGCACGAGGTGATGGGCAGGTTGTTGGAAGCGCGGCGCAATGACGCCCGGATGACAAAGCTTCCCCGGTAATCTCGTGGCATCCGGCGGGGCACGGTGCTACGACCGCCGCTCGCTTCGGTGCTCATCACACCCGCCCACGAGGGGGCCATGCCAGAAGGGTCCGCTGCACTCCAGCTCCAGGTTGGAGACCGGGTCGTCTACCCCAACCAGGGGGTCTGTCGCGTTGGGCCTGGCGGAGGTCGTCAAGGGCCTCCAGGTCCTGAGCGAGCTGCGTCCACTGCCCACCAAGGAGCGTGAGCTCTACGACAACGCGCGGCACCTGCTGGTGTCGGAAGTCGCCGCCGCGCTGGGCACCGCCGAGGCCAACGCGGAAGACTCCATCGACATCGTCCTGTTTCCGCCCGGTCGCGAGCGCCCCAAGCGCACCGCCGCCGAGTTCGCCCGGCCCGGAGGCGACGAGGACGACATGGACCTCGACGGCGACCTCATGGGGCTGGAGGGCGGGGAGCTGGACCTGCCCTCGGACGAGGAGCCGCCGGCCGAGCCCGAGGAGGAGTCCTCCGAGGAAGGCGCGGAAGAAGAAGGCGAAGGCAGCGAGGAGGGCTCCGACGAGGCGCCCAAGAAGCGTGGCCGTCCGCCCAAGGCCAAGCCCGCCGACGAAGGTGGCGAGCCCGCCGCCCCGAAGAAGCGCGGCCGTCCGCCCAAGCCGAAGCCCGAAGTGACGGCGGAGAGCGCTGAGCCCGCCGCCCCGAAGAAGCGCGGTCGTCCGCCCAAGGCCAAGCCGCCCGAGGGTGCCGAACCCGCGGAACCCGCCGCGCCCAAGAAGCGCGGCCGCCCGCCCAAGGCCAAGCCGCCCGAAGGCGAGTGAACCGCAAACCTTCCGGCCCTCCCGGCCGCCCGCGTCGCGCCCGTTGCGCGCGCCCGGCACCGCGAGGGCCGCCTTCCCGCCGAGGTGACGCCCCGTGATTCGCGTCGTGACGCTGGACCCTTTCGACGACAAGCAGCTCGCCAAGTTCAACCGCACGCTCTACACGGCCTTCGGCGTGGGCAGCGAGCACAGCGGCGCCGCGGAGCTCCCCGCGGGCATGTCCGAGCCCCTGGACGCGGAGAAGCTGCTCGATGAGGTGAAGGGCGTCCGGGCCTACAAGGACGACAAGGTGCTGCTGCTCACCTCGCGCAAGCTGAAGGACCGCGACCTGCTCAGCGGCAAGGCCCCGACGACGGGCTTCGCGCGCTACGGCAAGGACCGGGCGGTGCTCACCCTCGCGCCCTTCAAGGACCTGGAGAAGGACTTCAAGCCCATCGCGCGCCACGCGCTGCACCAGCTGGGCACGCTCTGGGAGCTGCACCACTGCCTGGATCCGCGCTGCTCGATGTACCCACCCTGGACGCCGTCCTTCAACCAGGGCGACCACATCTTCTGCACCTTCTGCCGCGAAAAGAGCGAGCAGAAGATCCGTCTTGCCAAGTCCTAAGGCCCTGCGCGCCCTGCCCCTCTCGGACAGGGCGGACCTGAGCGAACATCCGCGCCTCTGGGTGCTGGGCCAGCCGGAGCTGCCCCGCTCGGATGTCGGCGCGTTCGAAGCGGCCTTCCTCCCCGGGCGCAAGGCGCTGGGGCCCGAAGCGCGCATGGGCACGCTGTCGCTGCGCCTCTATGAGAATGGCCGCTACCGCCCCCGGCGCTGGGTGGCCTCCGAGGCCGCGAGCCGCGCGCGCGTGTACCTGGAGCAGCCGGATGGCTCTCGCACGGAGTGCCCCTTCGACGGGCGCGTGCACCGCTGCCCCGGCCCGCCGCACCTGTACGTCGCGCCGGAGTGGCACGAAATCCTCTACGAGCCCCGGCACTGCCTCTGGATGCACGCGCCCGGTGGGGCGCAGCGGCTGGTGGCGGAGTTCGACGGCGTCCCCGCCGGCCTGGGCCTGCGGATGGAGGGCGGCATCATCTTCGAGTTCGCGCACCCGAAGGATGCGCGCCTGAGCACCGCGCACCTGGGCGTGGACGACGCGGCCAGCGGCGAGCGGCTGCTGGACGTGCCCATTCCTCCGGGCCGCGAAGGCGTGCAGAAGGCGGAGGTGGGGTTGCCGCCCGGGCCCGCGCGCACGGTGAAGGTCTGGGTGCAGGCGGACAACGCGGAGTCGCGCCAGGTGTGCCTGGACGTGATGGCGCTGGAGCCGGCGGTGGGGGTGCGTCCATGACGGGCCGGCCCGCGACGCGCGACGAGAAGCTCGTGGCCTGGGTGCTGTGGGCGCTGGCCTTCGCGGCGCTGTGGAGCACCGAGGCCGCGGTGGGCTTCACGCGCGACGAGAGCGTCTACTTCGCGGCGGCGGAGGGCTACGCGGGCTGGTTCCGGCTGCTCGTGCGCGCGCCCGCGCAGGCGTTCACCGACAGCGCCATCGTGCGCGCGTGGGACTACAACCACGAGCACCCAGTGCTGATGAAGACGCTGTTCGGGTTGAGCCACCTGCTCTTCCACGACGGCCTGGGCCTGCGCGACGCGGTGGCCTTCCGCATCCCCGCGTTCGCGATGGCGGCGCTGGTGCCCGCGCTGTGCTTCCTCTTCGGCAACGCGCTGTACGGCCGCACCGCCGGCATGTTCGCCGCGCTGTCCTTCCTGCTGGTGCCCCGGCAGTACTTCAACGCGGAGCTGGCGTGCTTCGACATGCCGGTGGCCGCGATGTGGCTGCTGGTCGTGTACTGCTTCTGGCGTGCGCTGGAGGACACCCGCTGGGGCATCGCGTGCGGCGTGGCGTTCGGGCTGGCGCTGGCCACCAAGCACAACGCGCTGTTCCTGCCGTTCGTGCTGACGCCGTTCGCGCTGTGGCGCGCGTGGCACGCGAGCGAAGGCGTGCCGGAGGCCCGCGTGCGGCTGGAGCGCTTCGTCGCCCTGTTCGCGGCGGTGGCGGTGCTCTACGGCCTGCTGCTCGTGGCCATGGGCGGCGGTGAGGCCTTCCAGCAGAAGTTCCTGCTCTTGAGCCCGCACACGCTGTTCTTCGTGGGGCTCGCGGTGGGCAGCGTGTGGATGCTTCGCGACCTGGCCCCGGTGAGCCTGCCCGTCACGCGGGCGCTGATGCCGGTGGCGGCGATGGCAATGCTGGGCCCGGTGCTCTTCTACCTGCACTGGCCCTACCTGTGGCACGCGCCGGTGGACCGCACCGCGTGGTACCTAGCCTTCCACGCGAAGCACAACCACTACGCCTGGTTCTACCTGGGCACGCTGATGCGCGGGCCGCCCTTCCCGCTCACCTACGTCATCGTGAAGACGGCGCTGACGGTGCCCACCAGCCTCTTCGCGCCCATGGTCACGGGGTTCCTCGCGCTCGTGGGCCGCGCGCTGTTGAGCCTGAGCGCGCGCACGCGCGATTGGGTGCGGATGCCCACCGCCACCGAGGCCCTGGTGGGCGTCAACGCGGTGACGTCCATCCTCGTCATCAGCCACCCGCAGGTGCCGCACTTCGGCGGCGTGAAGCACTGGTTTCCGTCCATGCCCTTCCTGGGCATGCTCGCGGGGGCGGCGGTGGCGCGCGGCTGCTTCGCGCTGTGGGAGGTGCTGAAGACGCGGCGCCCTTCCCTGCCCTCGTTCGCGGTGACGGTGCCGGTGTTCGCGCTGCTGCTCTTGCCCGCGCTGCTGGCCCTGGTGCACGTGTTCCCGTACGGGACGGCGGCGTACTCGGAGCTGGCGGGGGGACAGGCGGGGGCGGCGACGCTGGGCATGCAGCGGCAGTTCTGGTCCAGCCACGTCACCGGCGTGCTGCCGTGGATCAACGAACACGCGAAGCCGGGCGCGCGCGTCTACCTGCACGAGGTGAACGGCTTCTCGTTCCGCGACTACCAGCGCAACGGGATGCTGCGTCCCGACGTGCGGGCGGTGAACAGCCCGTTCGACGCGGACATCGTCGCGTACCAGTACCACCAGGAGTTTCGCGAGCACGAGTTCCTGACGTGGCAGGCCTTCGGCACGCGCACGCCCGTCACCGGGCTGTACCTGGACGAAACGCCGCAGGTCATCGTCTACCAGCGCCCCGAATAGCCCCTCGCGCCAGCATGACGCAGGCAGCCATGTGCACGACCGTGCACTCGGAGGGCTCGCGTGCGTTCGCGGACACCGTCAGGAACTGGAGGACGTGGGGCCGAGATAGGCTCCGTCGCGTTGCGCCAATCCAGATTCCCCGAGGAGGGACACATGACGCGCTGGACGGTCTTGCTGGCGGTGATGGCGTTGGGCGCGGCCTGCAACGAAGCCAGGTCGCCCGACAAATCCGCGCGGGTCCAGTTGAAGAAGACGGGCGCGGCGACGATGGAGGTCATCCCCGCGGCGGGGCAGCTTCCCTACTGCCTGCTGTACACGATGTCCGAGAAGGGCGTCATCCGGCAGCTCACGCTCACGCGCGAGAACCGCTCCATCCGCTGCGACGCGAACAAGCCCGTCGCGAACACCAGCTTCCGCATCCCCGTGCAGGAGGGGAAGGTGCGCGTCTACGTCTTCTTCTCCGACGAGCGCGTGCAGGCCGGTCCGGTGGCGCAGCAGCTCTATGACTTGCGCGACAAGGAGCGCGTCACCGCCATGGACATGCGCCTGCCGGGACGCGTCTTCGTGGAGACGCTGGAGTTCACCCCCGAAACGGGCGAGCCGGAGATGACGGGCGGCGTCGTGGGCGCGGGCGGCGTGGTGACGTCCGACGGAGGCACCGGCACCGGCACCGTGGGCGGCGGTGGCAGCATGATTCCCGTCGACCCCGTGGACGACTGACCCCAAACGCGACGAAGCCCGAGGGTGGATGACCCGCCCCCGGGCTTCGGTACCGCGTCAGTCGTCGGTGGCATCCGGTGAGAGGTCCTCGTACCGGATCAGTTCAGCCAGCCGCCGTTGTTGTTCTTCGCGCTGCTCCAGCCGCCGCGCTGAGCAAACCGCTCGCGCTGCTGACGCTCACGCTCCAACCGGGCCTGACGCTCACGCTCCTGACGCTCGCGCTCCAGCCGGGCCACGCGCTCACGCTCCTGGCGTTCCCGCTCCAGCCGGGCCTGACGCTCCCGTTCCTGCCGCTCGCGCTCCATGCGGGCCTGACGCTCGCGCTCCTGACGCTCACGCTCCAACCGGGCCTGCCGTTCGCGCTCCTGGCGCTCGCGCTCCATGCGGCTCTGGGCCTGGCGGCTCACGAGAGAAGAGGCGCCGTGGACTTCCTGGGCCATCACCGGGCTGCTTGCGACGAGAGCGACCACCACCATCATCTTCTTGAGCATCGCGTTCATGTCCGTCTCCGGGAACCGCTGTGTTGCTGCGTTCTGAACCTTCTGACGCAGGCAGGCCCGGTTGATTCAACGGCTCCAAGCACGCGGGGCCACCCCGATTCCCCTCGGAGCGGCCCCTCGCGAAACAATCTGAAATCGGCCGGGAGTGAAGACGGCTCAGTACGCCTCGCGGGCCATGGCCAGCAGGTCCGCTTCCGTCACGGAGCGCGGGTTGCCCTGGTGGGACGCATCCAGGAACGCCTTCTGCGCGATGTGCTCCAGGTCCTGCTCCTTCACGCCCGCGTCGCGCAGCCGCGCGGGGATCCCGATGGCCGCCGCCAGCTTGCGCACGCGGTCGATGGCGTTGCCCGCGAGCACCTCCTCGCGCGCGTTGGACGTGTCACCCAGCGCGATGGCGATGCGCGCCAGCCGCGCCGTGGACGACGCGCGGTTGAACTCCATCACCACCGGCAGGACGATGGCGTTCGCCAGGCCATGCGGCACCCCGGAGATGGGCGTGAGCGCATGGGCCAGCGCGTGGCTCGCGCCCAGGCCCTTCTGGAAGGCCATCGCGCCCTCCATCGCCGCCGCCATCATGTCCGTGCGCGCCGCCAGGTCGCGGCCTTCCTTCACCGCCGTCTCCAGCGAGCGACCCACGCGCATCACCCCGTCGATGGCCACCGCGTCCGCGAGCGGATGGAAGCCGTTGGCGAGGTACGCCTCGATGCAGTGCGTGAGCGCGTCCATGCCCGTGGCCGCCGTCACGCCCGGGGGCAGTCCCAGCGTCAGCTCCGGGTCGATGATGGCCGCCTTCGGCAACAGGTACGGGCTGAAGATGACCGTCTTGCGGCCCGTGTCCGCCAGCGTCACCACGCCGGAGCGTCCCACTTCCGATCCCGTGCCCGCGGTGGTGGGAATGGCGATGAGCGGCGGCAGGTCGTCGCGCACGTACTGGTCGCCGCCCTTCGCGTCGTCGTAGCGGCTGAGCGGCGGCTCGTGCGTGGTGAGCAGTTGCACCAGCTTGCCCGCGTCCAGCGCGCTGCCACCGCCCAGAGCGATGATGCCGTCGCTCTTGTGCGCGCGGTACGCCTCCAGGCCCGCGAACACGTCGCGCTCGGTGGGGTTGGGCTCCACGCGGTCGTAGACGGCGCAGTCCAGGCCCGCGGCCTTGAGCACGTCCGTCACGCGCGCGGCGAGTCCCGCCTTCACCACGCCCCCGTCCGTCACCAGCAGGGGGCGCTTCATGTTCACCCGCGCCGCGTGCGCGGGAAGCCGCTGGAGCGCGCCCGCGCCGAACACGATGCGCGTGGGCCAGGACATCTCCGTGACGCGAGGCTCCGTGGGAATGTCGAAATGCTTCATGGAAAGGTCCCCCTTCAGATGAGTTCCAGGTAGCGCTCCAGCTCCCAGGAGGTGACCGCCCGTTCGTACTGGCGCACCTCCCACTCGCGGGTGCGCACGAAATGGTCGACGAAGCCTTCACCCAGCAGCTCCTTGGCGCGCTCGCTGTTCTTCAGGAGCGCCACCGCGTCCTTGAGCGTGCGGGGCAGGGGCTTCGTGTTCTTCGCCTCGTAGGCGTTGGACAGCACGGGCGCGGGCGGCTCGATTTCGTTCTCGATGCCCCACAGGCCCGCGGCCAGGCTGGCCGCCATGCCGATGTACGCGTTCATGTCCGCGCCCAGCTGGCGGTACTCGATGCGCATGGACTTGCCGCTGTCGCCGATGACGCGGATGGCGCAGGTGCGGTTCTCCAGGCCCCACGTCGCGGTGGTGGGCGCCCAGGTGTTCTCCACGCTGCGCTTGTAGCTGTT
>SECN01000860.1 GCA_004173515.1 Myxococcaceae bacterium
GGGGAGCAGGGGTTGGTGGAAGGAGGGGTGCCGCTGACGCCGATCCAGCGTTGGTTCTTCGAGAAGGAGCTGCCGCAGGCGAACCACTTCAACCAGGCAGTGCTGCTGGAGTCGAAGGAAGGGGTGGAGGCGGGGCGCTTGGAGGAAGCTCTGCGTGCGTTGGTGGAGCACCACGACGCGCTGCGGATGCGCTACGTGCGCGGCGAATCGGGTTGGGCGCAACACAACGCCGGTCTTGAGAAGGCCCTGGTGTTGGAGCAGGTGGACGTGTCCGCGCTGTCCGAAGCGGATCAGGACCGGGCGCTCGCGGAGGCGGTCGCGCGGACCCAGGCGAGCCTGGATCTGCGAGAGGGCCTGCTGCTGCGCGCGCTGTGGATGGAGCGCGGTGCAGGACGGACGTCGCGGCTGCTGCTGGTGGTGCATCACCTGGTGGTGGACGGCGTGTCATGGCGCGTGCTGCTGGAGGACCTGGGCACGGCGTACGCGCAGCGACGTGAAGGCCGGGCAGTAGAGCTGCCGGCGAAGACGACGTCCTTCCAGGCGTGGGCGCGCAAGCTGGAGGCGTACGCGCGAGGGCCGGAGCTGGAGAAGGAAGCGGCGTGGTGGCTGGCGCAGCCGGATGAAGTGCCCGGGTTGCCGGTGGACACGGCGGGCGAGAACAGCGTGGCGTCCGCGCGCGGAGTGGTGGCGGGGCTGGACGCGGAAGAGACGCGGGTGTTGTTGCAGGAAGTGCCGGGTGCGTACCGGGCGACGGTGAACGAAGTGCTGGTGGGCGCGCTGGCGCGGGTGCTGACGCAGTGGACGGGGCATTCGCGGGTGCGGGTGGATGTGGAAGGCCACGGACGCGAGGAGCTCTTCGCGGACGCGGACGTGACGAGGACGGTGGGGTGGTTCACCTCGCTGTACCCGGTGGTGCTGGAGGTGCCGGAGGCGGGCACGGCCGGCGACGCGCTGCGAGCGGTGAGGGACACGCTGCGGCAGGTGCCGGGCAAGGGCGTGGGCTACGGCCTATTGCGCTACCAGGGCCCTGCGTCGGTGGTGGCGAAGCTGAAGGCCGCCGCGAAGGCGGAGGTGGCCTTCAACTACCTGGGGCAGTTCGACGCGCTGGCGACGGGAGCCGGAGGCTTCAGCCTGGCGAAGGAGTTATCGGGCCCGGCGATGGGAGAAGGCGGCCAGCGCGGGCACGTGCTGGAGGTGAATGGGCTG
>SECN01000058.1 GCA_004173515.1 Myxococcaceae bacterium
AGGCCCGGAGCCTCCTGCATGGTGGCGAGGAAGTTGACCACCGCGCGGTGGGGGACGCGCACGCCCTTGGGCTTGCCTGTCGAACCCGAGGTGTAGATGACGTACGCCACCTCCTCCGGCGACACGGAGGGCGCCGGGGGCGCGGACTCGGGCTGCGAGGCCGTGTCCTCCAGCAGGAGCGGCTTCACGGTGGTGGACGGCAGTGACGCCACCAACGACTGCTGCGTGAGGATGGTGGAGAGCTTCGCGTCCTCGACCATGAAGGCGAGGCGCTCGGGCGGGAAGCCTGGATCCAACGGGACGTAGCCGGCGCCGGCCTGGAGGATGCCCAGCAGGCCGACGACCATGTCCGGGCCGCGCTCGGTGAAGAGGCCGACGAGGCTTCCGGGCGTGACGCCGGCCTGCTTCAGCGCATGGGCCACCTGATGGCCGCGCTGGACGAGCTGACGGTAGGTGAGCGTCGTGGCGCCGGAGCGCAGGGCGACGGCGTCGGGGGTGGCCTCGGCCTGGGCGGCGACGAGGGTGTGGACGAAGGCCTCGCGGTTGAAGGGCCGGGTGGTGGCGTTCCAGTCCACCAGCACGCGCTGCTTCTCCGCCTCCGGCAGCAGCGGCAGGCGCGCCACCGGGGTCTCCGCGTCGGCGATCACGCCCCGCAGCAATTCTTCGTAACACGCCATCCAGCGGCGAACCGTGGAGCCCTCGAAGAGGTCGGTGTTGTACTGGCACTCCAGCACCACGCGGCCATGGGCCTCGGCCGCGTTGATGAAGAGGTCGAAGTTCTCGAAGTGGCGCGGGTTGCTCGCCAGGGTGCAGGTGAGGCCCTGGAATGCAAGCTGCTCACCCGTGACGGCCTGATCCACGTTGAACAGCACGTTGACCAGCGGCAGGCGGCTCGGGTCTCTGGGCAGCGCGAGCTGCTTGAGCAGCGTGCCGAACGTGTACTCCTGGTGCTCGTAGGCATCGAGCATCGTGGTGCGCAGCTGCTTGAGCACCTGCGTGAAGGGCGCCTCCGCGGACACGTTGCTGCGCAGGGGCAGCGCGTTCACGCAGTGGCCGACCAGGTTCTTGAGCCCCGCCACGGATTGTCCGGCGGCGGGGATGGCCACCACCACGTCCTCCAGCCCGGTGAGCCGGTGCAAGAGCGCCTTGAAGCCCGCGAGCAGCGTGGTGAAGAAGCTGCCGCCATGGCGCGCGCCCACGCGCTTGAGCTGTTCGACGAGCGCCGGCTCCAGGACGTAATCCTCGCGCCGCGAGCTGTACGTCTTCGACGGCGGACGGCGCTTGTCCAGCGGCAGCTCCAGCACCGGCAGCGTGCCGGAGAACTTCTGGAGCCAGTAGCGCTCGTGCGCCGCGTATTCCGCCGTCGTGGCCAACTGCTGCTGCGCCAGCGCGTAGTCGCTGAACAGGGGCGCGGGCGTGATGTCCGGCTGCACCCGACGCACCTGCGCCGAGTAGAACGTCGCCAGGTCGCGCAACATCACCGCCATGGACCAGCCGTCGCACACGATGTGGTGCGCGGTCAGCGTCAGCAGGTGCTGATCCGCCGCGAGCTTCACGAGCCTCGGGCGCATCAGGGGACCGGACTCCAGCGGCAGCGGCGTCTCCACCTCGTGGGACACCAGCTCCCGGAGCCGGGCCTCGCGCTCGGTGGAGGGCAGCGCGTCCAGCTCCACCACGTCCAGCATGACGGGCATCGTCGCCGCCACGCACAACGTGAGGCCGTCCGCGCTGAAGGTGCTGCGCAGCGCTTCGTGCTGCTCCACCAGGTCCTGGAGCGCCGCGCGAAGGCTCTCGACGCTCAGCGGGCCCTGGAGCCGCACGGACATGGACTCGTTGAAGGCGCACGACGCATCGGGGCCCATCTGCACGCCGGTCCACACCTCGCGCTGGGGCTCGGTGGACGGGACGGTGAGCTGAAGGGCAGGCCCGGCGAACGGATCGAAGTCGTCGGGAAGGTCCTGCGTCTCGGGCGCGGAGGGATTCGGGGTCTTCATCGGGTCTCGCTCAACTTGACGAACTTGCCGGGCTGCGACGGGTGCGGGACGAACCACGCGGGGTTGCCCTGCGGATCACGTCCCAGGCGCGCGCCGGGCACCGGAGGCTGGTTGGCATCGAAGGCCACGGCCACGGGGGCCTGCGTCTGACGGGCGGTGCCCGGCAGGAAGCCCGCGTCCTGCAACTCCGTGACGCTGTCCTGGAACGCGGTGATGAGGCGCTGGAGGTCCGCGTCCGTGTGGGCGGTGGTGAAGAAGCAGGGGAAGCCGTCCCAGATGTGGATGCCCTTGTCGCGCAGCAGGCAGAACAGCAGGTCGCCGTGGGAGATGTCCGCCGTCACGAACGTCTTCCACAGCGAACCGAAGTGCTTGATGCGCAGGGGCGCGCCCACCTCGTCGAAGAACGCGTTGAGCGTGTTCGCGAGCTGGTCCGCCTTCGCGCTCACGCCGCGCTGAAGCTCCGGGCCCGCGGCCTTCATGTGCTCCAGCGCGGCCTTCGCGGCGGCGAGCGCCAGCGGGTGGCGCACGAACGTGCCGGCGAAGTACGTCACGCCCACCGTGGGCACGGACTCGTCGCCGAACTGCCAGTGGCCGCCGTCCAGCGCGTCCATGAAGGGGCGCTTGCCCGCGATGACGCCAATGGGCATGCCGCCGCCCACGACCTTGCCGTAGGTCGCCACGTCCGCCTGCACGCCGAACACCGCCTGGGCGCCGCCCGGGTGCATGCGGAAGCCGGTGATGACCTCGTCGAAGATGTAGACGGAGCCGGACTTCTGGGTGAGGTCGCGCAGTTGGTGCAGGAACTCGCGCGGCTGGAAGTCCGGGCGACGGCTCTGCACCGGCTCCACCATGATGGCCGCGAGCGTGTCCGCGCGCTGACGCAGGATCTCGAGCGTCTCCGGCGTGCCGTAGTCCAGCACCAGCACGTCCTGCACCGCGCCCGCCATGATGCCCGGGGCGGCCGGCACGGTGCGCAGGCTCTTGGTGCCGCGCACCAGCACCTCGTCGAAGATGCCGTGGTAGCTGCCGGCGAAGATGGCCACCGTGCTGCGGCCGGTGACGGTGCGCGCGATTCTCAGCGCCCCCATCACCGCCTCGGAGCCGGTGTTGCAGAGGGCCGCGCGGTCCGCGCCGGTGAACTCGCAGACGAGCTTCGCCACCTCACCCGCCAGCGGGTGCATGGGCCCCAGCTCGTAGCCGTCGTCCACCTGCTGGTGCACGGCCTGTTTGATGAAGTCCGGCGCGTGGCCGAACATCACGGAGCCGAAGCCGTTGAGCGCGTCCAGGTACTGGTTGCCGTCCACGTCCCAGAGCTGCGAGCCCTTGGAGCGGTTCACCGCCAGCGGGTAGATGAGCTCCTTGAGCAGCGGCCGGAAGCCCGTCACCACGCGCGGGTCGGACAACTGGCCGCGGTTCTCCTGCGCCGCGCGCTTGGAGCCCTGCGTCTTCGCGTTGTAGCGGCGGGTGAAGTCCTCCAGGAACGCCTGCTGCCGGGGCGTGAGCGCGTCCTTCGGCGCGAGGCTGATGCGCGCGATGGCGCCGAAGGCCTTCTTCACGTCGTACTTCACCGGGCCCTTCAGCTCGGCCTCGTCCGCCGAGGCGGCGGTGGGCGCGGCGACAGGAGCGGCGGCGGGAGCGGCGATGGGAGCCTCGGGGGCCACCGGCGCCGGCGCGGGAGCAGCCACGGCGGCGGGCTGTAGCTGCACGGGCGCGGCCACGGTGGCGGGCTGACCGGAGAGGATGGCGAGCTGCTGGGTCATCAGCCGCAGTTGCTGTTCGATGACCGCCTGGAGCGTGCCGGCGGGCGCGGACGGGCCCTGCGCCTGGAACACGGGGGCGCTGGCGACCGGCGCGGCGGCGACGTGCTGCGCGAGGATGTTCGCGGCGAGCTGCGCGGGGGCGCTCGGCGCGGCGACGGCCACGGGCGCGGGAGCCGGCGCGGCCTCCGGGGGCATCCGACCGTCGAGGAACGCGGCGAGGTCGCCCAGCGACGGCACCTCTTCCAGGAGCTGCCGGAAGGTGACCTTCACGCCGAACTGCTTCTGCACCGCGAGCGCCGCCTGCGTCAGCACCAGCGAGTCGAGCCCCAGCTCCAGGAAGCTCGCGCCCGCGTCGGCATCGCCGAGCTCCAGGCCGCTGAGTTCCTCGAACAGGTTGCGCAGGGTGGGGATGAGACGTTCGGCGCGGGGGACGGGGGCGGTGCTCACGGCGACTCCGGTGGAGGGTGTGGAGGCGGGCACGGACGCCCGCTCGAGGTCGATCCAGTGGCGCTGCCGCTGGAAGGAATACGTGGGAAGGGTGACGCGCTGGCGCTGCTCGTCGGCGTGGAAGGCTGCCCAGTCCAGGGCAACGCCCCGGCGCCAGAGCTGGCCCGCGGCATTCAAGAGGGCGCTCCAGTCGGCCGCATCGCCGCTGGACTCCCCCAGGGAGGTGAACACCCGGGCGCGCTGTTCGGTGGTGGCCTGCTGCCGCGCCAGCGTGGCGAGCGTCACGCGCGGGCCCACCTCCAGCAGCAGGTGGTCGCCCTTGTCCCAGAGCGTGCGCAGCGCGGGCGCGAAGCGGACCGTGTCGCGCAGGTGCCGCGCCCAGTAATCGGGGGACGTCGCCTCGGCGGGCGTGAGCCACGTGCCCGTCGCGGTGGAGACGATGGGGATGCGCGGCTCCGACAGGCGCATGCCCTTCACCGTTTCGAGGAAGGGCGCCACCGCGGCGTCCATCATCGGCGAGTGGAACGCGTGCGATGTCTGGAGCAGCCGGCTCGCCGCGCCCTCCGCCTCCAGCGTGGCCTGGAGCCGCAGCACCGCGTCCGTGGGACCGGAGACGACGCACAGACGCGGCCCGTTGTCCGATGCGATGGCCAGCCCGTCCGTCAGCCGGGGCGCGATGGCTTCGGCGGACAGGCGCACCGACAGCATGCTGCCCGGCGCCTGCGCCTGCATGAGCTGGCCGCGCCTGGCGACCAGGCGCAGCGCGTCCTCCAGCGTGAAGACGCCCGCGAGGCACGCGGCGACGAACTCGCCCACGCTGTGGCCCACGAGCGCGGCCGGACGCACGCCCCAGCTCCACCAGAGCTGCGCGAGCGCGTACTCCACCGTGAACAGCGCCGCCTGCGCGAAGGACGTCTGGCGCAGCGCCTCGGCGGCTTCGGGGGACTCGGGGTCCTTCGGGAAGAGCACCTCGCGCAGGTCGCGGCCGAGCAGCGGCTTCAACACCTCCGCGCACGCATCCACCGTGGCGCGGAAGGCGGGCGCGTGGCGGTACAGTCCGTGCGCCATGTCCGGGTGCTGCGAGCCCTGACCGGGGAAGAGGAACGCGAGGGGCGGGGTGGACTCCAGCGCGGTGGCCTCCGCCCCGGCCGCCGTCAGCGCCTTCACGGCCTCCTCGGCGCTGCCCGCGACCACGGCCCTGCGGAAGGGGAACGCGCGCCGGCCGGTGGACAGCGTGTGCGCCACGTCCGCGAGCGGAAGCTCCGGGTTCGCCTGGAGGTGCGCGGCCAATCGCTGCGCCGCCTGCGTCACGGCCGCGGGCGTCTTGGCCGACACGAGGAGCAACTGGACGGGCTTCGACGGGCCGGAGGCAGGCCGGGCGGGGGCCTCCTCCACCACGACGTGCGCGTTGGTGCCGCCCACGCCGAAGGAGCTGACGCCCGCGCGCAGGGGCTCCTTGCCCTCCGGCCACGCGGAGCGCCGCGTCTGGACGAAGAAGGGGCTCTTGCCGAAGTCGATCTTCGGGTTGGGCGTCTGGAAGTGCAGCGTCGGCGGCAGCTCGCGGTGCTTCAGGGCGAGCACCGTCTTGAGCAGGCCCGCCACGCCCGCCGCGGCGGTGAGGTGGCCGAAGTTGCTCTTCACCGAACCGATGGCGCAGAAGCCGGTGTCGGCGGTGTGCGCGCGGAAGGCCTGCGACAGCGCCTCCACTTCGATGGGGTCGCCCAGCGGCGTCGCGGTGCCGTGCGCCTCCACGTAGCGGATGGTGCGCGGATCCACGCCCGCGTTCGCGTGCGCCGTCGCGATGACGGTGGCCTGTCCCTCCACGCCCGGCGCCGCGAAGCTCATCTTGGCCGCGCCGTCGTTGTTGACGGCCACGCCGCGCAGCACCGCGTGGATGACGTCGCCGTCCGCCTGCGCGTCCGACAGGCGCTTGAGCACCACCGCGCCCACGCCGTCGCTGAAGAGCGTCCCGGTGGCGCTCGCGTCGAAGGGCCGGCAGTGCCCGTCCTGGGAGAGCATGCCGCCCTCCTGGTACAGGTGGCCGGAGAGCTGCGGCACCGTCACCGCCGCGCCGCCCGCCAGCGCCACGTCGCACTGGTGCGTCTGCAAAGCCCAGAACGCCTGCGCCACCGCGACCAGCGACGTGGAGCACGCGGTGTTGAGCGACAGGGCCGGGCCGCGCAGGTCCAGCTTGTGCGCGACGCGCGTGGCCACGTAGTCCTTCTCGTTGGCGACCATCGCCTGGAAGGCGCCCACCTTGCCCACGATGTCCTGCCGGGGCTGGACGTGCAGCGGCTGGTAGCTGTTGTTGTGCGTGCCCGCGAAGACGCCGATGAGGCCCGGGTACATCTCCGGTACGCAGCCGGCGGACTCCAGCGCGGACCAGGCCGTCTCCAGGAAGAGGCGCTGCTGCGGATCCATCACCTGTGCCTCCTTCGGCATGATGCCGAAGAAGCCCGCGTCGAAGAGCTCCACGCCCTCCAGGATGCCGCGCGCGCGCACGTACTCGGGCGCGTCGCGCTCGGCCGCGGCCACGGACGGATCCACCTGCTCCCGCGTGAAGGTGGTGACGGATTCCACCCCGCCGACCAGGTTCTTCCAGAACGTCTCCACGTCCGGAGCGCCGGGGAAGCGGCCCGCCATGCCGATGATGGCCACCGGCTCCGAGGCCCCCGTCCCACCGGCCGCCTGCTGACGCTTCGCCTGCCGCGCCTCCAACTGCTGCTTGAGCGAGGGCCGCGATGCGTCTCCGGAGAGCACCGCCGCCAACTGCGCCACCGTGGGCGACTGGAAGAGCTGGACGATGGGGATCTCCAGCCCGTGCTCCTGCCGCAGCCGCGCCACGCACTGGAGCGCGAGCAGCGAGTTGCCGCCCAGCTCGAAGAAGCCGGGGCAGGGCCTCCAGCACGACGAACGCGGAGGGCACCATGTAGTCCGGCACCTTCGTCCCCAGGTGGCGCCGGAGCGTCCCGGCCGCGTGCTCCAACGTGCCGTCCGGGACGACGTACGCGACGAGCCGCTTGTCGCCGGGCACGTCCTCGCGCGCCACCACCGCCACCTGCTTCACCGCCGGGTGGCTGCCGAGCGCGACTTCAATCTCCCCCAGCTCGATGCGGTAGCCGCGCACCTTCACCTGACCGTCGATGCGGCCCAGGAACTCCACGTCGCCGCCGGGCAGCACGCGCGCCAGGTCGCCGGTGCGGTACGCGCGCTCGCCCGTGCCGGGGCGCAGCGGGTGCGCCACGAAGCGCTCCGCCGTCAGCGCCTCGCGGTGCAGGTAGCCGCGCGCCAGGCACACGCCCGCGAGGAACAGCTCGCCGGACTCGCCGTGCGGCACGGGCCGCTTCTGCTCGTCCAGGACCACCAGCTCGCAGCCGTCGATGGCCTTTCCGATGGGCGGCAGCGCGGGCCATGCATCCGGAGAGCCCCGGAGCACGTAACTGGAGACGACATGCGTCTCCGACGGGCCATAGTGGTTGTGCAACGCGCACCCCGGCAGCGCGGAGAAGAAGGCGCGCAGGTGGTGCGTCACCTGGAGCTGCTCGCCCGCGGTCACCACCTCCCGCAGGGACGGCGGCACCTTCTGGTGCGAGGTGGCGATCTCCGAAAGGCTTTGAAGCGCGATGAAGGGCAGGAACAGCCGCTCCACGCGCTCGTCCGCCAGCAGCTTCAAGAGCAGCACCGCGTCCAGCCGCAGCTCGTCCCGCACCAGCACCAGCGTGCCGCCCGAGCACCACGTGCCGAACAGCTCCTGGAACGACACGTCGAACGACAGGGGCGAGAACTGCAACGTGCGCGTGCCCGGACCCGCGATGGACTGGTCCAACTGCCACGTGATGAGGTTCGCCAGCGGCCCGTGCCCCATCGCCACGCCCTTGGGGGTGCCCGTGGAGCCGGAGGTGTAGATGGCGTACGCCAGCCCTTCCAGGCTCGAAGCGTCCACCGGCGAGGCCGGGGCCTCCGGGGCGAAGAGGGCGGGGGATTCGTCCAGGCACAGCACCGGCCCGGCGAAGGCAGGCAGCCCCGCGCGCAGCTTCGCCTGGGTGAGCAGCACCGGCGCCTTCGCGTCCTCCAACATGAATGACAGACGCGGAGAGGGATAGGCGGGATCCAGCGGAAGGTAGGCGCCGCCAGCCTTGAGCACGGCCAGCACCGCCACGACCATCTCCACCGAGCGCTCCAGGCACACGCCGACGAGCACGTCCGTCTTCACGCCCAGTCCCTGGAGGTGACGGGCCAGCTGGTTGGAGCGGCGATCCAGCGCGCCGTACGTCAGCCCGACGCCCTCGAAGCGGACCGCCTCGGCCTCCGGGGTGCGTGCCGCCTGCTCCGTGAAGCGCCCGACCACTGTCTGTATGACCGCTTCGTTCAAGGACATATCCCCAGGGCCATCCGACTTTCTGTTTCTGAGCGTTCGAAGTGTAGAGGATGGGAAAGACAGGCCAAGCCGGCCCCCAAGCATGCCATGCCTGTACAGGATTCAACGGACCCAGGCCGATTCCTTGCAAGCAGACGAGCCCTGGACCGCCCTGGTGCCCGCAGCGGCGCTGGATTCATAGAAAGCGCGAAAAGAACGCCAGGACGCGCCGGGGGTACTCCTCGGGAGCCGCCAGGTTGTAGTCCCCGTGGCCCGCGCCCGGCACTCGCCACTTCTCCCAGGGGCCGCGGCCCTGACCCAGCAGGTTGTCCAGGGCCGCGTCGGGCACCCAGGGATCGCTGGTCCCGGCCACCAGCAGGACGGGGCGGTCGCTCAGCGCGGCCATGTCCCGGGCGGGCTGCACGGCGTTCACGTCCACCCCCGCGCGCTCCATCACCTTCAGCGCCGGCCACAGGCCCAGGGGCCCCCAGTGTCCCAGCTCGTCCTGGAGTGCCTGGGCGGGAGCCACGGCCGCGGCCTCCACCACCACGGCCTTGAGGCGCGGGTCGCCCGCCGCCGCCTTGAGCACCGAGTAACCTCCCAGGGAGAACCCGAGCGCTCCGATGCGCCGGGCGTCCACCTCCGGCTGGCGCGCCGCGAAGTCCACCGCCGCCATCACCTGGCCCGCCTCGCGGTCGCCGTAGGTGGACACCGTCCCCGCGCTCTCCCCGTGGGCTCCCAGGTCGAAGAGCACCAGCCCGTACCCGGCCTGGGCGAGGAAGCGGGCTTCGGGCAGGAGCTGCGTGCGGTTGCCCGACAGGCCGTGCACCAGGATGACGAGCGCTCCATTCCGGGGCGGCAGGTACCAGCCCTTGAGCAGGAGCCCGTCCCGGTCCTGGAACGACATGTCGCGCAGGCCCGCGAAGACGCCTTCCGCCGGAGGCCGCTCGACCGGTTGGCGCGGCGGGTACACCTCCGAGGAGATGTAGCGCGCGCTGCGCACCGCGATCCAGGCCGCCAGCGCCAGCAGCGCCACGCCGCCCAGGACCAGCCCGGCGACGAGCATGCGCCTCACGCCGCGCCCCGGGACACTCGCTCCATCCACGCGTCCAGCTTCGCCTCCAGCACGTCCAGCGGCAGCGAGCCCGTCAGCAGCACCTGATCATGGAACGCCTTCACGTCGAAGCGCGAGCCCAGCGTGGCCTCCGCCTTCGCGCGCAGGGCGCTGATCCGCAACTGGCCGACCTTGTACGCCAGCGCCTGCCCCGGCCACGCGATGTAGCGGTCCACCTCGTTGGTGACGTCCAGCTCCTGGCGCGGGGCGTTCTCCATGAAGAAGTCCAGCGCCTGCCGCCGCGTCCACTGCTTCGCATGCAGGCCGGTGTCCACCACCAGTCGCACCGCGCGCCACATCTCGAAGGCGAGCTGGCCGAACTTGTCGTGCGGGTCGTCGTACAGGCCCAGCTCGTCGCCCAAGGACTCGCAGTACAGCGCCCAGCCCTCGTCGAAGGCGACGTAGGACGTGAAGCGGCGGAACTCCGGCAGCTGCGTCTGTTCGGAGGCCAGGGAGACCTGGAAGTGGTGGCCGGGCACGGCCTCGTGCAGCGTCAGGGGCACCATCTCCCAGATGGGCCGCGTCTCCGGCCGGTAGAGGTTCACCTGGAAGATGCCCGGGCGCGAGCCGTCCGCGGCTGCGGGGAAGTAGAACCCCGTCGTCACGTCCGGGGCCATCGCCTCGGGCACGGGTTCGACGACGTAGGGCTTCTTCGGCATCGTGCGGAACAGCCGCTCCAGCAGCGGATCGATGCGCCGGGCCAGCGCCTGGTAGCGCGCGAGCAGCGCTTCGCCCGTGGGCTCGTAGAAGCGCGTCTCCGTGCGCAGCGCTTCGAAGAAGGCCTGGAGCGTGCCGGTGAAGCCCGTGCGCGCCATGACCTGTTGCATCTGCGCGCGCAGCCGCTTCACCTCGTCCAGGCCCACCGCGTGGATCTCCTCGGGGGACAGGCGCGTCGTCGTGTGCCGCCGCACCAGGACCGAGTACAGCGCCTCTCCATCCGGGAACTGCCACACGCCCACGGTCTCCGGGGCGGCGGGCAGGTACTCCGCCAGGAGGAAGTCCCGGGTGCGCCGGAGCGCGGGCACCACGGTGTTCAGGATGGCGTCGCGGCCGGCCTGCGCGAGCCTTCGTGCGTCCGCCTCCGGCACGTCCTTCGGGATGCGGGTGAAGGGGCCGTAGAAGCCGCTCCGGGTGGCGTCCTCGACGAGCTGCCGCTCCAGCTGCGGCGGGATGCGCTGGAGCACGATGCGCGGGTGGATGCGGTGCTGGCGCAGGCCCTCGCGCATCAGGGCCACCACCTGATCCGCGTAGGTGCCGAAGCGCTCCAGCCGCTTCACCCAGTCCTCGTAGTCCCGCACCGTCTCGAAGCGCAGGGTGTCCGCCAACTGGTACGCCGTCTGGAGGCCCGGGGGCTGCTTGAGCCCCTCGGGCAGGCCGCCCAACTGGTTGAGGGGCAAGAGGTGCGACTTCACCCCGTACTCCTCCACCCAGGTCTCGTGCATCCGGCGGAAGAGGTCCAGGTGGAGCCGGTCCGCGTCGTCGTCCAGGGCCTCGCGGTCCACGCGGGCAAGCTTCGCCAGCACGTCATGGCTGTGCCGGTGATCCGCCTCCAGCGCGGCGAGGCCCAGGTCGTCCCACCGGTCGTTCCACCGGCGGTCCCCCAGCAGCGAGGCATAGGTGGGGTACTGCTGGAGCGAGTACTGCCACTCCGCGTCCAGCAGGGCGTGCAGCGCGGCGGACGCGCCGCCGCGCTGGGAGGTGGATTCGGCAGGCATGTGCGGACTCCGGAGAAGGAGCGCTGCGACGGACCGCGACTACACGAACATCGACGGATCGAACTCGTCCACGTTGACCGGCAGGATGCGCGGCAAGGGGCGCTGGAAGACCTTGGCGTTGAGCTCCAGGTCGACAATCTTGAGTCCGTTGGGCACCAGCTCGCGGAAGCGCTGGCTCACGTACTCGCGCAGGCCCAGCACGGCCACCTGGCGCTTCTCCTCCAGGAGCGGCTTGAGGGCCTCCGCGAAGTCCGCGCCGTCATGGCTGGCGAGTCCCACCGCCGCGCCGGGGCGCTGGGTGCGGATGTTCTCCAAGAGCTTGAGGATGCCCAGGTCCACGACCTTCTGATCCGGTCTGCCGTGCAGCAGCGCGACCTCGCAGCCCGCGGACTTCAGGGCGCGCACGAAGCCGATCATCGCGTCCGGCAGCTGCTCCCCGCGCGCGTTGAGCACCACCACGCACCGCACCGGCTTGGGAAAATATGTTTCACAGAAGCCGATGAGCCGGTCGAACTGGACCCGATCCTGGGGTTCGGGTTTGCGGCCCACGATGTTGGAGACGGCCCAGTCGACGTTCTCGGCGTCGATGAGCACGTAGGAGGCGGCGGCGGGACGTACGGGTTGCATGGCGGTGACAATACGCGCCCCGCTGGCGATTGGGGGCTTCTTCAGCGCGCGCGGATCCGCTGGAACTCCGCAAGCAACAGTTCAGAGACCCTCCGCACCCGGGGAATGTCCAGGGCGGACTTCGCGCACACCAGGTGGGTCTGGCTCCGGGCGAAGGGGCCCAGGTCCAGCTCCAGGGGGACAAGCTGCGTCGGGCGCTGGAAGCGGTGCGCCATGCGTCCCAGCACCATGGCGCCCAGCCCGGCCTCCGCCGCAGCGAGCAGCAGCAGGTAGTTGTCCGCGGTGAACGACGGCGTGAAGCCGGGGATGAGCGACTCCAACTGGGGGTTGGGCGGGACGGTTTCGAAGGGGGGCGCCCAGGCCACCCAGGGGAGCTGTTGGAGCGTGACCTTCTTGGGCAGCCGGGCCTTGAGGGCCTTGGAGACGAAGACGCCGTTGGTGATCTCCAGCGTGTCCACGAGCTTGAGGTCCGGGGTGGTGGGCGGCCGGGAGCGCAGCGCGAGATCCGCCTCTCCGCGCGCCAGGTCCAGGTACTGCACCTGGGACTGCACCTCCAGCCGCAGGCCCGGGTGCTTCTGGGCGACGAACGCGGCGAAGGGGGCCAGGAAGTCGAAGCCCATGTAGGGCGTGCTCGTCACCCGCACGAGCCCCCGGGGCGAGCTGTCCGTGGACTCCGCCGCGCGGTGCAGCTCACCGGCCCACTCGGCCATCTTCTTCGCGGGGAGCACCCACCGCTCGCCCGCCGCCGTCAGCGCCGCGCCGTCCACACCGCGTCGGAACAGGGCCGCGCCCAATGCGTACTCCAGCGCGGCCAGCCGGCGGCTCACCGTGGGCTGACCGATGCGCAGCCGCCTGGCGGCGCCACTGAAGCTGCCCGTCTCCGCGATGGCGAGGAACAGCCGGGCGTCGTCCCAGGAGATATCCATGAATGGATGGCATCATGCCCATTTCATGGATTCCCATCCACGGGCGCATCCTCCATGGTGCGCTCCAGCTTGAACGCCCGGGCCTGTCCCGGAAGGAGCCCCCACCATGAAGTCCACGCTGCTCGCGCTCTGCCTCGCGGTCGTCGGCACCGGTTGCGCCACGTCCTCCCATGACTTCCAGAAGTCCGCGCTCGGGGTGACGAAGCCCGCGTCCTCGCTGCTCACGGAGCTGGACGCGCCGGGGCCGGTGGAGCTGGAGACCGTCACGTCCTGCGACTGGGTGGTGAATCGCGGCGGTCTCATCAACCTGGACCACCCCGAGGCGAAGGCGGCGCAGTTGAAGGATGACGACGAGCCCATCCAGGTCTTCTTCCATGCGCTGCGGCACCCGACGCAGGGCCTGTACATCGTGGACACCGGCGTGGAGACGGCGCTGCGGGACGCGCCGGACCGGTCCGCGATGCGTGGCATCGTGTTGAGCCAGATGCACATGGAGAAGATGAAGGTGCTCATGCCGCTGGGCGAGTGGATCGCGAAGCAGCCGAAGCCGGTGGCCGGCGTCTTCCTCACGCACCTGCACCCGGACCACATCACCGGCATGGCGGATGTCCCGGCGGGGACGCCCGTCTTCACCGGCCCGGGAGAGGCCGCCAAGCGCAACTTCGTGAACCTGTTCGTGCAAGGCGCCGTCGACCGCGCGCTGGAGGGCAAGCCGGCGCTGTCGGAGTGGAACTACACCTCGGATCCGCAGGGCCTCTTCGAGGGAGCGGTGGACATCTTCGGGGACGGCTCCGTGTGGGCGCTCTGGGTGCCCGGGCACACGCCGGGGAGCACCGCGTACCTGGTGCGCTCGACGAAGGGGCCGGTGCTGTTGCTGGGGGATGCCAGCCACACGCGCTGGGGTTGGGAGCACGACGTGGAGCCGGGCACCTTCACCCAGGACGGGCCGCGCGGCGTGGAGAGCTTCCACAAGCTGCGCGCATTCGTCGCGGCGCACCCCGGGGTGGAGGTGCGCTTCGGCCACCAGCACTGAGCTTCAGTGCGAGGCGCCCGCGCCGCCGCCGCGAAACGCGCGGCGGTAGGCCAGGGGGCTGGTGGTGACGAAGCGTTGGAAGTGTTCGCGGAAGGCCGTGGTGGAGCCGAAGCCCACCTTCTCCGCGACCGCTTCCACGGACTGGCTGGTGGTCTCCAGCAGGTGTTGGGCGCGGCGCACGCGGGCGTGGAGCAGCCACTGGAGGGGCGTGGTGCCGGTCTGCTGCCGGAAGCGGCGGCCCAGGGTGCGCTCGCTCATCGCGGCCTTGCGGGCCAGGGAGGGCAGGGTGAGGGGTTTGTGGAGGTGCTCCTCCATCCACCGCAGCAGGGGCTGGAGCGAAGCACCCTCCGGGGTGGGAGGCGCGTGGATGATGAACTGGGATTGGCCGCCGTCGCGCTCCAGGGGCATCACGGAGCGCCGGGCCGCGTCCGCCGCCACCGCGGAGCCGTAGTCGCGACGAATCATGTGCAGGCACAGGTCGAGTCCTGCCGCGGCCCCCGCTGACGTCAGGAACTGTCCGTTGTCGACATAGAGGACGTTCGGATCCACCTGGATGTCCGGGTGGCGGCGGGCCAGTTCCTCCGTGCCCAGCCAGTGGGTCGTCGCGCGAAGCCCGTCGAGCAGCCCCGTCGCGGCGAGCAGGAAGGCCCCCGTACAGATGGACGCGATGCGCGTGCCCCGGGTGGCCGCCGCGCGGACCGCGCTCACGAGTCGGGGAGGCGCCGGCACGGAGATGTCCGCGATGCCGGGCAGGATGAGGGTGTCCGCCCGGGCCAGCTCCGACAGTCCATGGCGGGTCTTCATCTGGAAGGGGCCGGCGTTGACTTCGGGGGTCACCCCGCAGACCCGGACCTGATAGCCGGCACGTCCTCCGGCGAGGCGGACGCCGCCGAAGACTTCACACGGCGTCGAGAGATCGAACGACACCACTCCATCCAACGCGACGACGGCGACGACATGCATGGCGGAAAGATGCCAGTCCACCGGGTTTCCGCCAAGGACAGGTGCCTGGCGGGAAGTCGTTGAAGATTGGCGTTTCCGCCACTCACGGCGCTGGATGCGCGCATGCCATACGGGGCTGCGTGGCGATGGACGCCATCAGGTCCCCGAGGCCGTGGGTGCTGCTCTACCGCTTGCTGTTGCTGCTCAAGTTCACTGGCGTGGTGCTCTACGGGGGCGGGCTGGTCGCGGCGTTGGTCGCCACGGGTTCGCTCGACCGCAAGCGTGCGGTGCATGCCATCGCATCGCCGGGGCTGGTGGTGACGTGGACGGCGGGCTACTTCCTCACGTTCCAGCTCAACCTGTCGCTGACGGAGCCGTGGATATTGGGAGGGCTGTCGCTGTCGTTGGTGTCGCAGCTCGCGCTCGTGGCCATGGCGACGCGCGAGCGCCGCACGGTGGCGGAGGCGTTGATGGCGGTGGTGCCGTTCTTCGGGGTGTTGGTGTTGATGATCTTCCGGCCGCGCTGGCCCGGGGTGGACACATGAACGCGCTGCGGCAGTTGCGGCTCATCGCCTTCCTGGAGGGGATGTCCTTCCTGGGGTTGCTCTTCGTGGCGATGCCGGTGAAGTACCTGCTCGGACAGCCGCTGGCGGTGCGCATCGCGGGCAGTGTCCACGGGCTCCTGTTCCTGCTCTTCGTGTCCTCGCTGTTCCGCGCGGCCTCGGAGCACGGATGGCCGGCGCGTCGGTCGCTCGCGGCGTTCGGTGCGTCGCTGGTGCCGTTCGGGAACTTCGTGCTGGACCGCGCGCTCAAGCGTGAGGAGGAGGGGGCACCGGGGTGAGGTCGGCTACTCCCCGCGGAATGCGCCTGCGGAGATGACCAGCAGCTCCGCGCCCGACACTGCCTTCGCGCCAAAGGGATCGAGGCGGGTGCTGGCCTGGATCCGCACCGCCGCGTCGTAAGAGGAGAAGGCGTTGACGATGGCGTCTGAGAGGAACGCGCTGCTTGCCTCGCCGGCCTGCGCCGCGATGACCCCCAACGCCGCGTTCAACGTGAGGAGCGCCTCGATGCTGGAGTTCACCCCGTCCTGGAAGGTGAGCTGCGTGTCGGTGGTCACCCCGAGATGCGTGCCCAGCACCGACGTGCGTCCTCCGAACGTGAGCTGTGTGGAGTAGTTAGCCCAGGCCTGCGCGGAGACGCTGGCGGAAGTGGCGCCGGCCAGTGCGGAGCGAAGCGCGGTGGCGGCGGCATCCGCCTGGGCCACCGTCGCCTCCGTGGCGCTGGCTGCCTCAAGCAGGGCCTGCACCGAGGCCTCGGTGGCGCGGCCCTCCAACGCGGCAGCCGACCGGACCGATGCGTCCGCGAAGCCGGAGCCCGAGGGCGCCTTCGCCTTCACCGACAAGCGGAACGCCACACTGGCTTCGCGCTCCGCCTGCTGTTCCTGCTGTGCGTTCGCCTCCTTCGTGGCTTCTCGCACCTCCGCGAAGAAGGCATCGTAGGCCCCCGTGGAGGACTCCCCGCCCGCATCCAGCGCGGCGTCGAGCTTCGCGGCCGCGTCCAGTGACGCGCTGAAGAGATACGCCTGCGTCACGAGCGCACCCACCCTGGCGTACGCCTTGAGCCGCGTGTCCTGCGCCGTGCGCATCGCCGCCGCGAGCGCCTTCACGGAAGCCGCCGCCACATCGTCGCTCGGCGCGCCACGCACCGCCGCCGCCTGCTCCATGTTGAGCCGGGTGCGCAGGTCCACCGTGTCCACGCTCGCGGGCGCGGCTCCGTCCTTCACCATCCGCACGAACACCTCCGCCTCCAGCGAGGACTCGGTGTTGATGGGGGGCGCCGTGCGCGTGTCCTCTCCAGACACCGGCTGCGTGGAGTCCAGCAGCGCGGAGGCCACCGTGAGGCCCTTGGAGTCCACCGCCTCGATGACCACCCGGTCATACGTCGCGTCCAACTCCAGCCGGTAACCCCCGCCCGACTCGACGTCGGCCTCACCCAGCCGCTTCAACGCACCGTCGGAGCCCACCAGGCTGGCGCGCACCTTCACGGCGGTCGCCACCGTCCCTTCGCCGCCCAGCGCGGGCTTGCCGTCGGTGAGTCCCTGCGCCTGCTGACCTCCACCCTGGGTGATGTGGCCCCGGACCTTCACCTCGCCGCCGCCACAGCCCACCAGCAACCAGCACGCCGCCGCACCCAGAATCCCTTGAGCCGTGAGACACATCCGCATGTGTGGACAACCCCTGGCCGGACGGGTTCGCCACGGCGCTCGGAGGACTCTAACAAGGGGCGGACCCACCCGGCCCCTACCGCTTCGCCGCACCGCCCACGGACGCCGCACCCTTCCTCCCACGCCCCCGTGCCGCAGGGGCCGTCCGTGCTTCCGTCTCCTGGAAGGCCTCGGACACGAAGTCCACGAAGACGCGCACGCGGGGCGACAGGTGTCTGCGCTCTGGATAGACGATGGAGACATCGGGCCCGGGCGTGTGCACTCCGGTCAGCAGTGCCTGGAGCCGTCCCTCCGCCAGGGCCTGCTCCGCGACGAACTCCGGGATGCGCGCGATGCCCACGCCCTCCAACGCCAGCGCCAGCAGCGCTTCGTTGTTGTCGGACGCGAAGGGACCGGGCACGTCCACCGGCACCCCCTCCAACCTCCAGGCAACCCGCTGCCCGTCCCGCAGATACGCCAGACACGCATGGCGCTGGAGGTCCGCCACCTTCCGGGGCGTGCCGTGCCGGCGCAGGTACGCGGGCGTCGCGCAGATGACCGCGCGCGAGTCCCCCAGCCGCTTGCGGATCAGCCGCGCGTCCGCGCTCTCTCCCATGCGCAGTCCCACGTCCATCCGCTCCTCCACCAGGTCGATGAAGCGGTCGGTGAGCCCCAGCTCGACCTGCACCCGCGGATACGCCGCCAGGAACGCGGGCAGCCTTGGCACCAGCCAGTGGCGCCCCAGGTCCATGGGCGCGGTGACGCGCAGCGGCCCCCGGGGACCTCGCGACTCGCGCAGCTCCCCCTGCGCCGCGTCCAGCTCCTCCATGATGCGCTGACCCCGCTCGAAGAGGGCCAGCCCCTCCGAGGTCGGCTGGAGCGTCCGCGTGCCCCGTTGTAGGAGCAACACCCCCAGGCGGCCCTCCAGCCGGGCCACCGTCTTGCTGACGGCGGACGGGGACACGCCGAGCGCGCGTGCCGCCGCGCTGAAGCTGCCGGACTCCACGGTGCGCACGAACGCGCCCAGCCCGGCGAGCGGCTCCTGGATGAGGGTCATTCGCGAACTCTAGGAACAGGACATGTGCCCGACAAGCCACTACCCGTCCAACCGGGAACAATGCAGCTTGTGATTCCTCTCACAGGAGCAGGTCATGAAAGTCTTCGTGCTGGGCGCGACGGGGTACATCGGGGGTTCGGTGGCGGTGCGTTTGATGGCCGCGGGACATCAGGTCGTGGGCACCGCCCGGACGCCGGACAAGGCCAAGGCGTTGGAGGCGCGGGGCATCCAGGCCACGGTCGCCTCGTTCGACGACGTGGACGTGCTGACGCGGCTGGCGAAGGAGTCGGACGCTGTCATCAACGCGGCGTCGGCGGATGACCGAAAGACCGTGGAGGTGCTGCTCGCCGCGCTGAAGGGCTCCCACAAGCACTTCATCCACACCAGCGGCTCCAGCATCGTCGCCACCGACACCGGCGGCACGCTGACGACGCAGGTGCATGACGAGGACATGCCCATCGACCCCGTCCCGGAGAAGGTGGCCCGCATCGCACTGGACACGCTCGTGCTGGAGGCGAAGAAGGACGGCATCCACACCAACGTCATCTGCCCGTGCCTCATCTATGGCAAGGGCCTGGGCCTCAACCCGGACAGCGTCCAGCTCCCCCCGCTCATCAAGTACGCGCGGGAGACGGGCACCGCGCGCTACATCGGCAAGGGGGAGAACGTCTGGTCCAACGTGCACATCGAGGACCTGGCCGACCTCTACCTCCTGGTGCTGGAGCGCGCGCCGGCCGGAACGTTCTATTTCGCGGAGAATGGCGAGGCGAACTTCCGCGACGTGGTGCAAGCCATTGGCAAGCGCTACGACCTGCCCGTCGCCAGCATGCCGGTGTCGGAAGCGGAGAAGCTCTGGGGCGTGGAGCTGGGACGTCTGGCGCTCGCATCCAACAGCCGCATCCATGCGAAGCGGGCCCGGGCGCTGGGCTGGAAGCCGCACCGGCCCTCGGTGTTCACCGTCATCGCGGAAGCGAAGTAGCCAGTCGCCCGCAACCATCACGGCCCGGCGGGGTTGAGCAGGGCATGACCCGACGACCCCTGCTCCTGGCGTCCCTGCTGTTCACCACCCCGGTCTTCGCCTTCGGCGAGGACCTCTGCTACGCGGCGAACGGCACCGCCCCGCTCAACTGTCAGCCGCTGCCCGCTGGCTGCGCGCCTGGGGATTCCTCCATGGCCTGCAAGTCGGCGGCGCTGACGGCCGCGGCGAACGCGAAGGACCTGTCCAACGGAGGGCGCAGCCTCATCCACGTGGACGCCACCTTCCTCCTGGCGCAGGCCGTGGGCTTCACCTCCACCCACGCGTATTGGATCGCCGCCTACGACGAGGCGACAGACCTGGGGACGTTCACGCCGCGCACGCTCACGGGGGCTCCCGCGACGAACGCGACGGCCCTCACCACGAAGTCCATCAGCGGCGTCACCCGGGGCGACTTCGATCACGGGGGCGTGCTCTTCCACTTCGTCACCCCTCGCAATGGCGGCGCCGGGTACCCCGACTCCACCGTGGACGGCCTGCATCCGGACGCCACCGACCCCGACGAGGTGCTGCTCACCCACCTCCGCGCCTGGGCGCTCCAGGGGCAGGGCACGGGGCGTGGCTGCACCGGGGGCCTGACGGTGCCGGTGTCCGGGGGCAACTACGCGCAGGGGCCCCTGTGCTACCAGTGGAACAGCCAGCCCGGCGTTGTCAGCGGCAGCCTCGCGGCGGTGGGGCCTTTCGCGGTGCCGTTCAGCTCGCCCACGGGGCCGCAGGTCCTCGACGTGAGCACCGGCGTCACGTCCACCGGCTTCGACGCGTACATCGGCGCGAACGCCGCCGAAGCTCGCGCGGGCATCTACCTGCACTCGCTGGCGGACCGCATCTCGCACCACGTCTGCACGGACGCGTCCACGAGCACAGGGCCCGTGGGCCTGCCGCGCACCTTCACCGTCGACATGTCCAACGCCGAGTGCGTCCAGACGCTGCACGTGCTCCGCCATGTCTGGGAGACGGGCACCGACTTCTCCGTGCTCCCGGCGCGTGAGCGCACCACGGAGGCCGCGCTGGGCGAGGTGTTCGACGCGCTCCTGGAGCTGGCCACCGCTCGCGGGCTGGCCTCCGGCCCCACGTCCCAGACGCAGGCATTGAAGACCCGGCTCGTCGCGGAGCTGTCCCTGGCGCTGCAGACCTACAACGCCCAGGACCGCGCGCTCGCGGTGCGCGACGTGGGCTGCGACCGGGGCTACGCCTTGCTGCCCGGCATGCCCGCCTGCGTGCCCTGAAGCCCTCTTCGCTGGAACAACAAGGCCGCGAGCCCTGGTGGCTCGCGGCCTTCGTCATGCGCGTCAGTCCGCCAGCATGAAGCTCAGCTTGTGCCGCTGCGCCAGCGCCGGGAAGCCGCGCGTGATGGCGTCCTGCACGTAGCCCGCGACGTTGGGGAACACGTAGTCCCGGTCCTCGGCGGTGTTCAATCCCAGCCACGAGGCGAGCGTGTAGCCGTACTGCTCCACCGTCACCGCGGGAATCCAACGGCCCTTGTCGTCCGTGGAGCCGTCGAGCGAGCCGCTCAGGTCCAGGTTCGGGAACGCGCCATAGAGCTTGTTGCCCGCCACGCGGTTGCCCATCACCAGCGCATGTCCGCCCCAGGCGTGGTCGGTGCCCCGCTCCACGTTCTCCTGCAGCGTGCGGCTGAAGTCGCTCATGGTGAAGAGCGTGGACTGCGGCGCGTTGGCCCCGAAGCCCGGGTCGGCCTCCAGCAGGTTCATGGCCTGCTGGAACGCGTCCAGCGCGAAGTCCAGTTGCGCGAGCAGCTCCGGCTGATCGACGTCCTGGTTCTGGTGCGTGTCGAAGCCACCGAAGCCCACGGAGAACACCTGGCGCTTCAGGCCCAACCCGCCGTTGGCGGCGGGGATGGCCCCCGCGACCAAATCGCGCACCACCTGGTAGAGCTGGATGTGCAGCGTCCACCGCTCCTTGCCCACGGGCGTCGCGAACAGGGTCTCGATGGTCGCGCGAGTCCCCGCGGCGATCCGCGTCCACGCCGCGTCCCGCGCGGCCGCCCTCGCGGTGGCGAACGTCTGGGCGGTGCCGAAGACGCCCGCGTAGGAGCCCTCCAGCGCCGCGCTGTCCTGGAAGGCCATCACATCCTTGAGCGCCTGCTGCTGGAGCGCGTCGAAGGACGCATCCCCCACGGTGCGGAACGCGAGCGTGCCGTCGGAGGCGACCATCAGCGGCTTGCGCTCGGCGCCGACGGTGAAGCGCGGCTTGCCACCGAAGGACGTCACCTCCGGGTAGTCCGGCGGGGTGCTGCTGTTGAGGATGTGCAGCTTGTCCGCCGCGCGCCCGCCCCAGCCCGTCACCTTCAGGTCGGACGTCACCGTGCTGGTGGTGGGGTTGGCCAGCGCGCTGGCCCACGCGTCCTGCTGGTCGCTGTGGGAGAAGAGGTTCTCCGGCACGTCCAGGCTGGCCGTGTAATCCGCCTTGGTGAGGGGCTTCACGAGCGGGCCCACGTTGCACACGAAGGCGGCGCGGCCCGCGTTGAAGTGGCCCTGCACCTTCTCCAGCGACGGGTGCAGGCCGTAGGCATTGGTCTGCGCTTGTCCCGTCGGGTTGATGATGCGCAGGTCGGCCAGCGGGATGCCCACGTTGGGCCGGGCCGCCAGATAGGCGGCGTTCTGGGCGCCCAGGCGCGGCACGAGGACGTTGTTGCTGTCACTGCCGCCCAGCAGGAAGACACAGACGGCGACACGGGAGCCGGCGTAGCCATTGAGCGTGGCGGCGTGGGCGTTGCCCATCCAGCGGGGCATGGCGGAGGCGGCGGCGAGGAAGCCCAGGCTGCTCGTGGCCCCTCGGAGGAACTGGCGTCGGGTGGTGGTCATGAAGTCACCGCTGGACCTGGAAGGAGGGGGAGAGCGAGGTGAGGTAGAGGGCGAGCTTCTTCTTGCGCTGCACCGTGCCGGCGTCCGGATCCGCGAGCGCGCTCAACAGCCGCGTCCTCAGCGCCGGGTCCATCGTGCCGTGCAGCCAGTACTGGCCCAGCCAGTCCACGAGCAACGTGGGATCCGACGGCACCAGGTTGTAGTCCACCGTGATGCCCGCGCTGGCCGCCATGTTCGAGTAGAGGAACTCGTGCACGAAGTTGGCGCGCGCCGTGACGGTCGCCGTGTCGAGGATGGCGAACTCGGGGCCGAGCAGGCCGTCCGTGTCGGGCGCGGGCGCGTTGGGTGGGTAGTAGCTGAAGACAGACGGCGAGCGGGTCACCCACTGGCCCTGGCTCTTGCTCCAGTTGCTCAGCCGGTTGCCCGGGTCCTTGCTCAAGTCCAACGTGGGCTCCAGCCAGCGCACCGTGTTGGTGATGAACAGCGCAGGCGAGCGCAGATGTCCGAAGCCGGGGCGCAGGTTCAGGGGCGGCTGGGCGCCTCTGGCCTCGGTGTCCTCCAGGATGGCGCGCACCACCTCCTTCAGGTTGCCGCGGTCGCCCTCCTTCGCGAAGACGGTGGCCACGCGCTTCACATAGGCCGGCGTCGGGTTGCTGGTGACCAGGTGCTGGATGAGCTGCTTGCTGATGAAGGGCGGGACGTTGGGGTCGTTGAAGACGTTGTCCAGCGCCTCCGTCAGGTGGACCTCCGGGGACGCGTTCGCCGTGGTGGTGAAGTTGCGCAGGAGCTGCTTGGACGCCTTGTCGTGGTTCACCGCGCACGCCATCATCGGCTGCGTGTAGTCCGGCGTGGTGATGGTGCCGCCCTTGGCGGGACACGCGGCGGCCTTGAACGTCCAGCCCGACAGCGTGCTGGCGAAGGCCTGCACCTGGGCCTCCGTGTACGCGGGCTTGGGCTGTCCGGTGACAGGGTCGAGCTGCACCGTGCCGTTCATGTTCAGCTTGTGCAGGCCCAGCGTGAAGAGCTGGAGCATCTCCCGCGCGTAGTTCTCGTTCGGATCAATGGGATTGCCCGCCGAGTTGAACGCGCGGTTGTTGACCATGTCCAGGTAGCGGCCCATGGCGGGGCTCTTCGTCACCGCCTCCATCAGGTCGCGGAAGTTTCCGAAGGCGTGCGTCGACAGCAGGTTCATGTACCCGGCCATCGCCGTCTTCGAATCCGGATACGCCGTCCGGGTCGACTCCGGGATGCCCAACTGGGAGGCGACCAGGATCTGGCTGAGCGCGAACGCCACGCGCAGCCGCAGCTGATCCTCCCCGGCGACCGCGCGCAGGAAGAACTGCGAGCCCAGGTCCGGGGCCGTGTCCGCCCCGCTGAACTGCGCGGCGGGCTGGAGCACGAACTGCTCGTTGAGGGAGGTGGGGATGCCCACCGCCATCACATGCTCCACGGTGCCCACGGGCGGGGTGGGCGCGCCTCGCGCCAGACGTGGACCGAACGACGACTGCTCCAGGAAGCGGATGCTGTTCGCCTCGCTGGGGGTTTCGTTCGAATCCACGGCCTGCTGGGCTTCGCCCAGGACCTGCTCGGCGGGGGGAGACTCCTCGGGGGGGCCATCCGTCCCTGTGCAGGATACGGCGCACAGGGCGAAGGCCAGGGCGGTGCGACGAAACATCCGATACCTCCTGGAACTGCGGGGAAGACGGCCCCGGGAACGTCGGGGCCGCGACGTCGCAGCGGATTCTAGGAGGTTGATAAATTCAGTTAAAGCGGTTTTTTCTGGTAGTGCCGGAACCATAGGACTCCGGAGGTTTCCGGACGCCCTGGCGGGTTTGAAGAGAAGAAGCCTCCCTCACCGGGGGCGCCGGGCCGGCTTCGCCCGGAGGGCCGGCGGGCGCAGCAGGGTGGCGACCAGGGTCTGTCCCAGCACCTCCGCGGGGGCGCCCGTGAAGCCGGAGCAGGTGAGCTTGAGGCTTACGATGCCGTGCAGCCCCGCCCAGAACACCTCCGCGAGCCGCGCGGGTGGGATGGCGTCCGGCGTCCTTCCGGCGGCCTCCAGGTCCTCGAACACGCGCAGCAGCACGGCGAAGGACTTCGGGCCCGCGCCGTCCTGCTGATCCTGGAAGAGGGCCGCGGACAGCCGGGGGTCCTCCATGAAGATGAGGCGGTAGGTCTCCGGCTGCTTCAGGCCGAACGCGAGGTAGGCCTCCGTCAGGCGCGACAGCCGCTCCACCGGATCCGCCACGGCTGCGGCGGGCTCCAGCACCGCGAGCAGCTCCTGGAAGCCGCGCACGCACAGCTCCCGCGCGATGGCGTCCCGGTTCTCGAAGTGCAGGTAGAGCGTCGCGGGCGCGTACTCCACCGCCTCCGCGAGCTTGCGCATGGACAGCGCGTCGAAGCCCTCCTTCATCACCATGTCGCGCGCCACGTGGAGGATGTGTTCGCGCAGCTCCGCCTTCTGCCTTTCCTTGCGCTCCGAGATGCCCATGTTTCGAGGGTAGGACTTGACGAAGCGAACGGCCAGCAATAAATGAACACCGTTCACAGAACGGTGTTCAGAATTCTGGCCGCTGTTCATTTCCGGGGAGAGCGACATGGACACGGACACGGTGGCGTTGTTCGGCGCGTCGGGCGTCATTGGTCAGGGGGTGGTGCGAGCGCTCCAGGCGCAGGGACGGAGCTACCGGGTGGTCGGGCGCTCGATGGAGGGCCTGCGGCGGGAATACGGGGTGGATCCGAAGGCGCAGCTCGCCACCTGGAACCCGGAGGATCCCGCGTCCATCCGCGCGGCGGCGCGCGGTGCGCGGACGATCCTCTACATGGTGGGGGTGAACTACTGGCAGTTCCACCTGCACCCGGTGCTGATGCGCCGCACGCTGGACGCGGCCATCGCGGAAGGGGTGGAGCGGATGGTGCTCATCGGCACGGTGTATCCGTACGGCATGCCGCGCACCGAACGCGTGACGGAGGCGCATCCGCGCGAGCCGAACACGTACAAGGGGCGCATGCGCAAGGAGCAGGAGGACCTGCTGCTCGCAGCCGACGCGGCGGGCTCCATCCAGGGCACCATCCTGCGGCTGCCGGACTTCTACGGCCCCGGCACGGATCGCAGCTTCCTGTACCGGGCCTTCGACGCCGCCCTCAAGGGCAAGCGCGCGGGACTCGTCGGCCCGCTGGATGCGCCGCACGAGTTCGTCTTCGTGAAGGACGTGGGCCCCGTCGTCACCGCGCTGATGGATGAGCCGCGCGCGTACGGGCACTTCTGGAACCTGGCGGGCGCGGGCGTCACCACGCAGCGGCAGATGGTGAAGGACATCTACGCGCAGGCGGGCCACCCCGTGAAGACGATGACGATGGGAAAGGGGATGGTGCGGCTCGCGGGCCTGTTCGACCCGTTCATGCGGGAGCTGGTGGAGATGTATTACCTGCTCACGAACCCCGTGCTGATGGACGACTCCGCGCTCCGGCAGCTGCTGGGCCGCGTACACAAGACGCCCTACGAAGAAGGCATCCGTCAGACGCTGGTGGAGATGCGCGAACAGCGGGCGAAGGCGCAGCCGGCGGCCGTCCCCGCGACGACGTGAGAACGGGCGGAACGCTGGCGGCCTGGGAGGAGCGGCGTTACGGTCCGCCGCTCAGGGAGGGGAGCCGACATGCGGATCGTGGTCATCGGGGCATCGCAGGGAACGGGCGCGCTCGCGGTCAAGACAGCGCTGGACCGGGGACATTCCGTGACGGCCTTCGCGCGCAGCCCCCAGAAGCTGGTGCTGGAGCATCCGAAGCTGACGCGGATGAAGGGGGACTTCCACCAGCGCGCCTCCGTGGAGGAGGCCGTGCGCGGACAGGATGCGGTCATCCTCACCGCGTCCGCGACGCAGCTGAAGGCGTTCAAGGAGAACCCGAACTACTTCTCCCAGGGCACGGGCCTCGTCATCGACGCGATGAAGGCGCACGGCGTGCGCAAGCTGTCGGTGCTGAGCGCGATGGGGGCGGGGGACAGCCGGGTGCTCGCGAACTTCGTGGTGCGCACCCTGGTGATGTCGCTCATCCTGAAGCTGCCCTTCGAGGACCACGACCGGCAGGAGCAGCTCGTGCGCGACAGCGGGCTCGACTGGGTCATCGCGAGGCCGGGACGGCTCACCGACGGGCCCGCTCGCGGGCGGTACGTGACGAAGACCGCGGTGGAGAAGGTGCCCTTCTCCATCTCCCGGGCGGACGTGGCGGACTTCCTCGTGAAGGCCGTGGAGGTCGACACCTGGGTGAAGCACGCGGTCCAACTGGGCGGCTGAGTTTCATGCCACGCCGCGAGGCCCGGAGGTGAAGCCCGGACCTCGCGAGCGGACACCGCGACTCAGATCTGCTCGGCGGCCGGGTTCTCCTCGCTGCACACCTGCGCGGCGTCCGTGTCCTCCGCCTGCCGGGCCTCATCCGGCGTCACGGAGGCCGTGGGCTCGGAGGGCGTGACGGAGGGCCCGCACAGGCCCGGAGCATAGGCCCCGCACGTGCTCCAGCGGTTGCGGATGCCACACGGCGTGTCGCACGACTCCGACCAACAGATGTCCTCGCACTGCGGCGGCAGGGCAAAGGCCGCGGTGGGCGCGAGCGACAGGACAGCCGAGACCGTCATCAGGGACTTCATCAGCGTGCGCATGCGTGCTCCTTTTGAGGGGAACTGCGCGGCCAGTCTGGACGCTTTCGACGTCTGTTGAAAGCCAGGTCAATCATTGCCGAACTTTCCGGCGTGACGGTGCAACGCCTTGCGTCGCCGCGGCGCCGGGGTCGGGCTGACCTGGCTGGGTGAGCAGCCAGTCGATGAACGTGCGCGCGGCCGGGCGGGGCCTGCGGTGCGCTGGCGTCACGACGAAGTAGCGGGCGCGCGTGGGCAGCGCGGGGCCGGGGAGGCGGACGAGCCGTCCGTCCGTGAAGTAGGGCGCGGCGATCCTCTCTCGGGCGAGCGCCGCGCCCAGGCCCTGCACCGCGGCCATCAGCGCGCCGGTGGTGTCGCTGAAGCTGTAGCGCTCGTCGAACCGGGGGGCCCGCACGCCCGCGCCCCGGAACCAGTCCGGCCAGCCCTGACGCGACAGGTCGCTCACCAGGGGCAGCTTCGCGATGTCCGCCGCGTCGCGCAGTTGGGAGAGGCCCTCCAGCTTCGGAGAGGCCACGGGAAACAGCGTGTCCTCCATCAGGGGCTGCGCGCTCAGGCCCGTCCAGGGGCCCTGACCGTAGCGGATGGCCAGGTCGGGGCCGCCCTCGTCGAAGCGCGCCAAAGCGATCTCCGTGTCCACGTGGAGGCGGATGCGCGGGTGCGCGGCGGCGAACCGGGGCAGGCGCGGCAGCAACCACGCGTAGGCCAGCGAGTGCAGCGTGCTGATGCGCACCACGTCGTCCACGTCACGCGCGCGGTGCAGGGCGCCCAGGACGCTGTCCATGTCCGCCATCGCGCTGCTGGCGGCATCCGCGAGCTGGCGGCCCTCGGGGGTCAACGACACACCGCGGGCATGGCGTTGGAACAGCACGATGCCCAGCCGGCCCTCCAGCTTGCGCACGTGGTGGCTCACCGCGCTGGCGGTCAGGTGCAGCTCCTCCGCCGCATGGGCGAAGTTCTGGTGGCGGGCGGCGGACTCGAAGGCCGCCAGGGCGGGAAGCAGATCCGTGCGCAGGGTCATGGTGGAGCCTCAAATCTCGCTCGTGGCTGACCCGGAAAGTATGCGCTTGTGGAAGGAGGGGGGAGGGCGTGAATAGAGGTCCAGGCAGAAATCAGGTTCATTCCTCCGGTCAGGGGCTCCGTCATGAGTGCTTCCGGTCTCACCCATTCCCATTCCGTGTCACCCTCCCTCGCTCGGGCGTGGCTCACGCCGCTCGAACTGGGAGGGCTGGCCGCCGTCTGGGGCGCGTCCTTCATGTTCATGCGCATCGCGGCCCCGGCCTTCGGTCCGCTGCCCCTGGTGGAGCTGCGGCTGGCGTTGGGCGCGCTGGTGTTGATGCCCTTCCTGTGGCGGGCGCGTTCGTCCTTCGGGCCCGGTCTGTGGCCGAAGCTGGCGCTGGTGGGGGTGCTCAACTCCGCCATCCCTTTCGCGCTGTTCGCCTGGGCCGCGCGGCGTGCGCCGGCCGGCGTCGGGGCCATCACCAACAGCATGGCGGTGTTGTTCACCGCGCTGGTGGCGTTCCTCTTCTACGGGGAGCGCATCGGCGTGAAGCGGGCGGTGGCGCTCCTCACGGGCTTCGTCGGGGTGGTGGTGCTGGCCAGCGGCAAGGCAGCGGGGGAGAGCATCGCGTGGGCGGCAGCGGCGGGGACCCTGGCCGCGTTCCTGTATGGCATTGGCGCGAACATGGTGCGGCGCCACCTCACCGGCCTGCCCGCCGCGGCGGTGGCCTCCGCCACGTTGGGCTGCTCCGCGCTCCTGATGCTGCCCTTCGCCATCGCCACGTGGCCGGCCGAGCCCATCGGTGCGAGGCCGTGGCTGGCGGCGGTGTCGCTGGGCATGGTCTGCACTGGCTTCGCCTATGCCGTGTACTACCGGCTCATCCAGCGCATCGGCGCGGCGCGCGCCGTCTCCGTCACGTACCTGGTGCCGTTGTTCGCGGTGACCTGGGCCTGGCTGCTGCTGGATGAACCGCTGACGCCCTCCATGCTCATCGCGGGCACGCTCATCCTGGGCAGCGTGGCGTTGGGACAGCCGCCCTCGGCCCGGAAGGCGACGTGAGGCGTCAGGCCCGCTCGAACTTCCAGATGCGGTAGCCGTCGCGCACCGGGCGCAGGAGCCGGCGGATGATGAACGCCGGCACGCGCTGGCCCGCGAGCTCCGCCGAACGCTGCGGGACGGAGGTGGCGGACACGGGCGTGTAGCCGGCCTCCAGGAAGACGGACTCGGGCGTGTCCGTCATGTCGTGGAAGAAGGCGCCCATGTCGGACAGCACCGCGTACAGGTCGCGGCTGAAGGCGTTCAGGAACGCGGCCTTCATCAGGTCGCAATACACCACGTGCTGGGGGAACACGTCCCGGAGCACGGCGAGCAGGTCCCGGCGCTGCGCGTGCGTCAGGTACATGAGCACGCCCTCCAGGATGACGTGCGTGCGCCGCGAATCGCGGTACGGCGCCAGTCGGTCGGCGAGCGACTCGGTGGCGAAGTCGATGGCGATGCGCTCCAGGGGGTTCTTCGCCTCCTTCACCGGGAGGGTCGCGTCCTTCTGGGTGATGATGCTGGCGTCGTCGACCTCCAGCCACCGCCCGCCCCGCAGCCGATAGGCCCGCGTGTCGAAGCCCGCGCCAATCACCACCACCCGCGCCTGGGGATCGCGGGCGAGTTCCTCCTGCACGAGCGTGTCGATGATCTGATGCCGCGCGGCGTTGCTGGCATTGGGCTGGGTGAAGGACTTGAAGCGCTCCCAGACCTGCCGGGCCTCGTCGTTCATGAACCGCGAGGCGAAGGTGTCACCGCACAGGGGACGGGGCTTGCGCGCGTCCTCCGCGCGGCACCCCAGGGTGTAGTACGCGGTCCTCGAGACGGCGTTGGCCATGCGTGCCCTCCTTGAAACCCGCCCGCAGCTTGCATGAGGTGGGTTGTTTTCCGAAAGGATCGGCGGCCGAAGCGTGGCAGTGGGGGGGAGACCCTGGTGGCGCAGGGGCCTCAGTCTCCGACGAGCACGGAGACGGGGACGGAGAACTGGCGCACGACGCAGTCCTCCGCGCTCCCGTCCTCCCACGCGAGCATCGCGAACTCGGCGGGCGCGTCGAGCGCGATGATGGGGTGGTGCCACACGCCCCGGTGGTAGTTGATGCCCTGGCCGGGGCCGCAGACGAACGCGACGAGCCCGTCCAGATCGGGGCCTCCCGAAGGCGCGGTCGGCGCGACGCACACCAGGAACCGTGAGCAGCGCATGGGCAGGAACGCCTGGCTGGAGCGCGGGTGGTGCTCCAGCAGCTTCACCTGGAAGGGCAGGGGCTGCGGCACGGAACGGAACACCGCGAGGTTGGGCTTCGCGCCCGCGCGGTCGCTCTCCAGCTTCGCGGACCAGTCGAAGCGCACCGCGGTGCCCTGGTTCGCGGACGCGCCGCTCTTGAGTCCCGCGGACACGACGTCGCCGTAGGGCGCGAAGGCCTCGGGCGTCAGGGGGCGCGCGGCAATGGAGCGGGACGGGGCGGGGGCTTCCTTCATGCGGAGAAATATACGGGGG
>SECN01000059.1 GCA_004173515.1 Myxococcaceae bacterium
GCTTTCACGGATGCTGGACACCCAAACCCCGGAACCGTTGGTGGACCGCACCCGCCTCGTCCCGGGGCCCCGCTCCCGGGACGAGGCGGGTGCGGTCCACCAACGGTTCCGGGGTTTGGGTGTCCAGCATCCGTGAAAGCGGGGTTCACGGGACCTGGGACGCACTGCGCGCCGGGGTCGGCCGTGTTTCCATGGAGGTGCAGCGGGGGGATGGCATGACGATGGCGGCGACCAGCAGGCTGGGCGAGGCGCGGCATTTCGGGGCGCATGCTCCGGAGATCGAGGAGCGGCTGGCGCTTCTGGCCGAGGCCTCGAGGGTGTTGGCGGATGCGTCGCTGGAGCCGCCCGCGGTGATGGAGCGGCTGTGCGGGCTGGTGGTGCCGCTGTTGGGGACCGCGTGCGCGCTGCGGCTGCTGTCGGAGGACGGGCTGTGGCTGCGCACGGTGGCGTCGGCGTCGTCGGCGCCGGAGTCGCGGGCGCGCTTCCAGTCACTCATCTCCCAGCGGATGCGCGCGGACGAGGGCGTGGCGGCGGAGGTGCTGGACACGGGCGAGGCGCAGGGGGTGGAGGCGGTGCTGGTGCTGCCCCTGAGGGCGCGGGGGCGCGCGATGGGGACGCTGACGGTGTGGCGGGACGCGCCGGAGCCCCGGACGCCGGAGCCGCTGGAGACGTTCGACCCGGGGGAGCAGCTGCTCCTCCAGGAGCTGGCGGACCGGGCGGCCATGGCGCTGGACGTGGCGCGCGCGTACGCGGCGGAGCGGCAGGCGCGGCAGGCGGCGGAGGTGGCGGCCGGGAGGCTCGCGCGGTTGCAGCACGTCACCGCGGAGCTGTCGGAGGCGCTCACGGCCGCGCGCGTGGCGGAGGTGGTGCTGGAGCAGGGGCTGGCGGTGGCGGACGCGACGGGCGGGGGCCTGTGGCTGGTGGACCCCGACACGGCGCGCGTCACGCTGCTGCGCTGCGCGGGCTGCACCCCGGACGCGGAGGAGCGGCTGCGGCGGGTGCCCCTCACCGGCGAGGCGGCGGCGGCCCGCTGCCTGCAAGAGCTGCGGCCCGTCTGGCTGGAGCGCGGGGACGCGTTGGAGGGGATGCCGGGGCCCGCCCCGTCGTCGGCGTGTCTGCCGCTGGTGGTGGACGGGCGCGCGCTGGGGGCGCTGGTGTTCGCGTTCAGCGTGCCCCACGGGTTCGACGAGGACGAGCGGGCCTTCCTCCAACTGGTGGCGCACCACGCGGCGCAGGCGCTGTCGCGGGCGCGGCTGTTGGAGCGGGAGCAGCGGGCGCGGGCGGCGTTGCGCGAGGCGCACCAGACGCTGGAGGCCATCATCCAGGCGAGCCCCGCGGCCATCATGCTGTTGGATCCGGACGGCACGGTGCGGCTGTGGAATCCGGCCGCGGAGCGGATGCTGGGGTGGACGGCGGAGGAGGTGCTGGGCAGGGTGTTGCCGGCGGTGCCGCCGGAGCACTGGGATGCGTTCCGGCACAGCCTGGAGCGCGCCACGCGGGGCACGGTGCTGGACGGCGCGCCCATGGCGGGGCGCAGGCGGGACGGCAGCGCGGTGCAGGTGGCGGTGTGGACGGGCCGGGTGCACCCGGCGAACGGGCCGCCCCAGTGCCTGAGCATGATGGTGGACATCACCGAGCGCCAGCGGGCGGAGGCGGCGCAGCGCTTCCTCGCGGAGGCGGGCGGGGTGCTGGCGGGGAGCCTGGAAGAGGAGGAGACGCTGGAGCGCGTGGCGCACCTGGCGGTGCCCGCTTACGCGGAGACGTGCGGCGTGTTCCTGGAGGACGAGTCCGGCGGGGTGCGGTGCGTGGCCACGGCGGGCGGGAGCGAGCCCGGCGAGGTGCCGCCTCCGGGGCTGGCGGTGGTGACGCGGGTCATCCAGTCGGGGCGGCCGGAGACGCGCTCGGGGTTGTCGGATGGCGATCCAACGAGCGCCCGGGCGGGCGGGACGTTCGCGTACCTGTGCGTGCCGCTGCGGGTGCGGGGGCACACGCTGGGGGCGCTGACGTTCGTCACGGCGAAGCGGGCGTACGACGCGCAGGACCTGGCGCTGGCGCAGGAGCTGGCGCGGCGGGCGGCGCTGGCGCTGGACAACGCGAGCCTCTACCGGGACGCGCGGCAGGCCATCCGCCTGCGCGAGGAGTTCCTGTCCATCGCGAGCCATGAGCTGAAGACGCCCATCAGCGCGCTGGTGCTTCAGGTGCAGAGCCTGATGGCGGGGCTGGCGCGGTCGGGGGCGCAGTTCGACCCGGAGCGCCTGCGGCGGGGCCTGGAGCGGGTGGACCGGCAGGTGAAGCGGCAGACGCTGCTGGTGAACGACCTGCTGGACGTGTCGCGCCTGAGCGCGGGGAAGCTGGAGCTGGTGCTGGAGCCGCTGGAACTGGGCGCGCTGGTGCGGGAGGTGGCGGAGCGCTTCGAGCCGGAGTTCACGCGCTCGGGCACGCCGCTGGAGTTGGTGCTGGCGCCGGAGGTGCGGGGGCAGTGGGACCGGCTGCGGTTGGACCAGGTGCTCACGAACCTGATGTCCAACGCGCTGAAGTACGGACGGGGCAACCCGGTGCGCGTGGAGCTGGAGCAGGTGGAAGGCAGGGCGCGGCTGCGGGTGAAGGATGGCGGCATCGGCATCGCGAGGGAGCACCTGCCGCGCCTGTTCCACCGCTTCGAGCGCGCGGTGTCCGAGCGCAACTACGGCGGCTTCGGGCTGGGGCTGTGGATCGCCCGGCAGATTGTCGAGGCGATGGGCGGCTACATCGAGGTGGACAGCGTCCTGGGCGAGGGCTCCACGTTCCGCGTGGATCTGCCGCGCGGATAGGCGTCAGCGGCGGAGGATGGTGGGGAGGCCCTCGGCGATGAGGCCACAGCCTCGCTCGGGGGAGCGGGGGTGGAGGACGTGGCAGCGTTGGGGGCCCGTGCAGTCCGCGTCCTGGGTGCAGGACTGGACGCAGTAGCCGCTGGCCGCGTCGCAGGTGAGGCCCCGGGCGCAAGGGGCCTTGGCCGAACACCGCGCGCGACATTCGAAGGCCTGGGTTTCGAGGCTGGGCTCCGCGAACCCGCGCAGGCAGTCCTGGTTCGCGGCGCAGGGCGCGTCGTCATGGCAGGCCTGTCCCACGAAGGGCTGGCAGACGGGCACTTCGCCTTCGTAGCCCTTGTCGCAGCGCTGGCCCTGGGGACAGGGGCGGTCGCGGCAACTGGGGATGCAGGCGCCCCGGACGCGGAAGATGTTCGTCGCGCACTCCGTCCCGAGGGTGCAGGTGTTGGCGTCGTGCACGTCGCACGGCGTGCCGCAGCGATCCTGGATGCAGAGCAGTCCCGGGACGCAGGTGTCCTCCGGTTCGGGACCGGAGGGCGAGCACCGCTCACCGGCGACACGGAGGCCCACGCGGGTGCAACGGCGGAGGCTCAGGCCGGACGCGGAGGTGTCCACGGGGTGGCAGGTCTCCACGGAGGTGCACTCGGACGCGTCGTCGCAGAAGCCGCGCAGCGAGCGGCACTCGCGGAAGCCGAGGTCCCGGTGGTGCGCGCACACCTTGCCCGGGGGACACGCGTCGTCCGAGTCGCAGAGGTCCCGGCAGGCGAGCGAGGCCTGATTGTCGGCGCGGCAGTTGGAGGGGACGTAGGGAAGGTGGACGCCGTTGCTCAGGACGACGACGTCGGGAGGAAGGGCGCCGCTGGAGGCGTCCGGGTCTTCGTCGGAATTTTCGGCGGGTGCGTCGTCGCCTCCGAGGTCCAGGTGGACGGGCTGTCGGGTCAGGTCCGCCTGGGAGGTGAGGTCCGGCCCCGGCCACGCGAGCCACACCGTCGTGCCCACCGCGAACACGCCCGCGAGCAGGGCGATGAGGACGGAGAGGGTGCGCGGGTTCAAAGGAGGCCCCGGGGGTTCATCGACATGGGTCCGCCGCGAGCACCTGCTGCATCCACCGCTGACTCTCCTCGTCCCGGGTCACGAGCCCGTCGAAGCGACCCGCGCGCATCATGTCCACGAGGGGGCGGTCACGCGCGATGAGTTCAGCGGCCGCGAAGGGAAACATCACGGTGGAGCACCGACCCAGGACGAAGTCGGGCTGCTCCGGCAGCAGGTCCATGAAACCCGCAAGCTGGTGGAGCAGCATTTCCACGCTGGAAGCCACCGGCACCACGTGCGGCTCCTCCTGCACATCGATGTAGAGCACGGGCTGCACACCGTGAGCATCCGCCAATGCCGGCACGACGCCGTAGTAGTACTCGAGGTTCGCGACCTGCCCGAAGAGGACACAGGAAGCGAACGGGGCCAGCCCCTGACCGCGCATCCAGGCGTTCACTTCCAGGGCACCCTCCACACCGGAGCCCGGGCGATACAGCACGAAGTCGCCCAAGGTGGCACGCCCCGTCCGCGCATGGAGGCTGGCGAGCATCGGGTCAAGCGGGGCACCGAGCCACTGCGCTCCGGGGTGGGGAGCATCGGGAGCGGGCGGATCCACCCTCACCGGGAAGCCGTGTCGGCGGCAGGTCTCCACCAGTCGCGTCCATTCCACTTCGAGCCCGGCCACGTGAATCCCTCCTCTCGCAATGCCGACGCCTCAGAGGCCCAGCAGGACTTCGACTTCCCGCAGCGCGGCCTTCTGCGCGGAGGACAGGGCCACCGCGGATTTCGACGGATCGTACACGACGTGAAACCACTGTCCGAAGTGCTTGCGGGTGATGCGCGCGACTTCATCCACTTCGCTCGCGGAAACGCTTCTCGGACTCCTCCGAACCAGGGTCCAGACCGAGTTGATGCCCGTATGAACCTCACGGGACACGCCCACCAGGTTTCCCGAGACATTGATGTTCCGCAGGGGGAACAGGTGCGCGTACTCAAGGGGAACCAGGTGGTGCACCGGATACGTCGCCATGCGATCCGGCCCCAGGGTTCGCGCCAGTCTGGGCTGGAGCACGTCGAAGTACTCCTGCCGTGCCCACTCCCGGAGCTTGTCCTTCTCGTATTTGCTCTGGAGGGGCTTGCGCAGCCGCTGCTCCATGTCCCGGAGCAGGGATTGGAGTTCGGCCTTCTCCCCCACCCCGAGCGCGGCCACGCCCTCCGCCTCCGCCTTCATCCAGATTCGCTGGAGGGCCTCCCGCTCCCCGGGCGGCGTGCGGATCAGCACCGTGCGGAACCACTGCGCCGCCTTCGCCCCGCCCTTGCCCAGCACCGCCACCACCGTGGGCGCCGCGGCTTCGAACATCCCGAGCGTGCCCCTCGCGATGAAGCCTCCCACGTACCAGTACGCGAGCTGTTCGAAGGACCATGCCCCCGCGAGGCGTGCGTCGTCGCGCACCTCCTGCCGCCAGAGCCGCAGGATGTCCTCGTGCATCGCGCGGTACTCCTTCGCGATGTCCTCCATCTCCTTCGGCGGCGCCGGAGGCTCCAGCAGCTTCGCCGCTACCACCCGCCAACGCGCCCCGGCCTCGCCGCGCACGTGCCGCCCTTCCAGCTCCACTTCGACCGTGCGGCGTCCCACCGCGCTCCCGAAGGGCAGCAACGCCTGGACCCATGGCATGCGCGGATCCCCGCTCACGGGGACCTCCTGGCGCCCTGCCCCTTCCTGGACCTCGAAGACGCCGGGTTCGCTTTCCTGGAGCAGGCGCAGGCCCTCGAAGTGGAGCCGCGCCTGCTGACGCACCCTCCCCTCCTGTGGAACGCCCGGCGCGGGCAGCAGTCGCCGGGCCACCGTCAACGCATCGGACAGCAGGGGCTGGGACATGACGGGCAGGGACTCCGGCACCGTCCTCGCCTGCTCCGCGACCGGTCCTGCCACCGTCTCCAGGTCGAAGCGCCAGCGCTCCGCGTCACGCTCCAGCGTGAAGCGCAGGCGTCGGCGCTTCGTTCCCACCAGCGTGGGCAGACTCCGCGCCAGCTCCGGGGAGAACCCGCTCCAGTCCACGGGCGCGCCGGGCCCCCGGCCCACCGCCGTGCGACGGAAGGACAGCAGCGTCAGCGCGCCTCCGTTCGCCTGGTACTCGAACGTCCACGCCTCTCCCGGGACTCCGTGCTCCCCCGCGACCGCCCAGAGCTCGCGCACCACCCGGTCCGCTTCGGCCCGCCGGGCGCGCTCATCGCCCACGGGGCCGGCACGCTCCAACAGACCTTCCGACGTGAATCCCAGGCCCGCACGCTCGAAGGGGGTGTCACTGCCTTCAGCCTGTCCCATCAACCTGTCCGACTGTCCGACAGGTTCCGCGCCCATGTCCCCGTCGAAGGCGCCGTCGCTCGCGCACGCCCACAGGCCGAACACCCACCCCAGCCCCAGCACCGGCACCGGCGGCATCCGGTGCCAGGACCTCGCCCTCCTCCTTCCGGGAAGCCTCATCGCCTCCCGACCCTACGGGAACTACAGCGCCAGGAGCAGCAGGGACGCCTGCTCCTCGGGCGAGGCCGCGAGGAACGTGTCCGGCAGGCTCACGACCGAGGGCGGCCTGAGGGAGGAATCACAACTGCGCCGGCCCTCGTAGGTCTTCCCCGGCTCCGTCGCCTTCAGCCGGTACGTGCAGTCGTTCACGTATACGGTCATCTCCCGCGGCGACAGCGTCAGCGTGACGGGGCGGCCTCCAAAGCCTCCCTTCGCCTTCACCACGTCGCCCTCCTTCTTCACCTCCAGGTTCACCAGGGACGTACCGATGGTGCCCTTCACCTTCTGGTCCTTGAACTCCAACGTCACCGGGGCTTCCCCCACCCGGCCGCGCAGCGCTCCCGGCAGCCGGGACAGTTGGAACGCCTGGCCCGTGACGTTGTCCTCCGTCATGAGCAGGTCGTACCCGGCCAGCGGAAGGCGGACGGAGATCGCCTCCCGGGGCTCCGCGGCCATGGCCCCTCCCAGACCCGCGAGCAGGCCCAGCACCATCACTCCCCGACGCAATGATTGACCCTGGCGTTTCATGAACACCGTCCTCCCGGCCCACGCGGGGCCCACGTCGTCATCATCCGACAATGTGTAACGTCCCCGGTCCCGGCCACACCCGGCCGCGCGGGAATCGTTGCACGGTGAAGGTTATTTCCCACCGGCCGGCCCCAGGGCCCTGCCCGGTCTCCCGACGCCAACAGAAAGGCCTTCATGCGGCGACCCGGCAGGCATGACGGTCCGGCCCGCCCCGGGCGCGTCGCACCGCCCACGTCGCGGCACGCCACCGAGCAGCGAGCGGGCAGGCGCTGACGGTCCGACGGCTCCCCTCCGCGATCCGCGCCCCTCCGCCCCGAAGTCCCCGGATGCCCAGGGGTTGCGACGTGCTCCGGAGGACAACGTCGGGCAGCGACAGTCAAAGCTTCCCGGGGGGTAGCCCCTGTGTGGGAGGGGTCCCACCCTACCGTCGTCGATATCGGTGCCGAGTCGCGTCCGCGGCCCGCCGAGGAGGGGACTTCGACATGGCCTGGTTGCGGAGGAAGACACTGCTCGCCGTCGCGCTCACGTCGCTGGGCCTGCTCGCGCCCGCGTGCGGCGGAGGCGACGGGTCGGACTCCGACACGCCCCCCGACCAGGACGGGCCGGTCATCGTCCCGCCCACCACCGCGCAGTTGCGCATCGTGCAGGCCGCGCCGGGCGCGCCCGCGATGGACGTCTACCTCGCCGGCAACGCCACGCCCCTGGCTCGCGCCGTGGCCTATGGCACCACCACGCCCTATCTCACGCGGGAGCCGGCCAGCGTGACGGTCGAGCTGCGCCCCATGGGCGCATCCCCGGACTCACAGCCTGTCGCCTCCACGGCGGTGCGCCTGGAAGCCGGGACGCGCTGGACGGTGGTGACCGCTGGCCAGTTCCAGTCGTCGGACTCCGAAGCGGCGCTGCGCACCGTGCTGCTGCGCGACAACCCCGTGCCCACGGACCAGGGCCAGTCCCGCGTGCGCATCGTCCATGCGGGCTCGGACGTGCGCGACGTGGGCGTCGACCTGGGCGATGACGGCTCCGTGGAGGTGGCGTCCCTGTCGCGCTTCCAGGTGTCGGGAGATGACGCGCTGGTGGTGCCCTCCGGCGCCGCGCTCCAGGTGGCGCTCGTCACCGGCGGCACGGACCGGGTGCTGACGTCCTTCACCGTGCCCGCGCTCGGCTCGGGCACCGACACGCTGCTCGTCCTCACCGGTCTGTGGGCCGAACCCGCGCGCGCGGGCGACAGCTTCTCGCTGCTCACCGCCGGCCGCGACGGCACCCTGGCCATCCTCCGGCAGAACCCGACGCTGTATGTGCTGAACGCGTCCCCGGACGCGCCGCCACTGGACCTCTTCTCCGGCGACCGCGAGCTGACCGACGCCCTGCCCTTCGGCGGGCTGTCCACGTCGCTCCAGGTGCCGCCGGGCACCTACGGGCTCGACTTCTTCGCCAGCACGCCGGGCAACGCGCGGCCTGCTGTCGCTCCGGTCGCGTCGACCACCACGCCGGTCCTCGTTCCGGGCGAGCGCTACCTGATGGTCGCCTCCGGCTACGTCACGCCGCCCCACGCTTCCGCGCCCGCGTTCACGCTGCTGCCGCTCACGGAGCGCTTCGCGAACGACCCCACCAACCTGCGCCTGCGCTGGGTGCACGCGGCGTCGGACACGCCCACCGTGGACGTGGGCCCGTTGGGCTCGGAGCGCCGCGTGCTGCCCGACGCGCCCTTCCTCGGCGTGCCCTTCGCGGGTGCCACCGCGCAGGACGGATTGCCCCTGCCGGCCGGTGGCACCGTGACGCTGGGCGTGGTGCCCTCGAACGATGCCAACCGCGCGCCGCGCGCGACCTTCAACATCACGCCCCGGCCGGACACGCGCGTCTTCGCCGTCTCCACGGACCTGCCGGGCGCGTCACCGGGCGCATGGGACCTCCAGTTGCTGCTGGTGGACACCACGCGCACGCCGTGGACCGTGAGCGCGCAGCCCCGCGAGCCCTAGAAGGCCCAGCCCACGTTGAGCATGAAGCGCTCGTTGAGGTTCCAGGTGGTCTGGGTCGGTCGGGAGCGGATGACGCTTCCATCCGAGGCAAACGAGTACTGGTCAAACGAAACAGACTCACGCCGGGTGCCAAGGCCCACACCGCCTTGCAGGGTGAATCCAGGCTCCAGCACCACGCTGTAACCCATGACGGCGGCAGCCCCCAGGAACCAGCTGTCCGAATCGATGTCGAGGTAATCGATGTCCTCCCTGGGGCCCGTGTACTCGACGGTGGACCACCCGTAACCCGCTTCCACACGAGGTGACACCCAGAGGCCCTGGGGCGCGGTGCCCGTCAGATAGAAGCGCACGGCTGGGGCCAGACCCAGTTCCGAGTACGTAAGGTTTTCGCCTTCCAGCCCGTTGGGCTGCAGCCGATCCACCCGCCGCTCGGCGTGTGTGAAGGAGGCGATCACCCCCAGCCCCACGGAGAAGTAATCGCTCACCACATGCTCGCCTTCGAGCGCCACCTGGGAGTCCAGGCCCTGAAGGGGCACCGACAGCGTCACCACGTTGCGCCGTGCCACCGGCACCGCGCCCGTCGTGATGCCTTCCTGCGCGAACACCGACGTCGACACCAATGACAGCAACAGCCCCAGCTTGTGGATCGCCACCATGTGCTGAACCCCCGAAACGAATCCGGACCGTCGCGGTCCGTCGTGCGGGAGCCCTTCGCAAGCCATGTGCCAGCCCGCCCACAGAGGGAGCGACCGGGCGCGAAGCCTGACACCCTGACAGCGTGTCCAGCGCGCGCGAACGCGCCCTTGTCAGCGTGTCATGTCATCGCGTCACGGTGTGCCGAGCGGGGCCAGGGCCTGCTCACGACGAAGCTGGAGCACGCGCACGTCCGGATCCACCACCAGCCGCTCCGGCGCGAAGTCCGAGCGCACCGTCACGCGCGCGCCTTCTCCCGCGAGCGGCTCCACGCGCACCCGCGCCTCGTGGAAGGCCGCGGCCGGCGCTGTCTCCGTCGCCGTCGGAGGTGGGGCGGGACGTTCGCCCTTCATCACCGCCACCTCCACCGGCATGCGGCCGGTGCCCACGTTCGTCACCGTCGCCGTGGTCACCCACCCGGCGCCCTCCTTCGTCACCCGGGCCTCGGTGACGCGGTACTCGGGCACCACCACCTCGAAGAAGGCCTGGCGGGTGAACGCGTCGAAGGCCGCCGCGTCCGGCGCGAACGGGCGCATCACCGCGAGGAAGTCCTGCAGCACCGGATGGTCCGCGTCGTTCATGTAGCGCTTCAGGAAGGCCTGGAGCCCCGCGTGCATCGCGGGCCGGCCCATCAGGTCCTCCAGCATCCAGAACGTCCAGCCGCCCTTCTCGTAGAAGACCACCGTGTCGCCCTCGCGCGAGCCATCCAGCTTCACCAGCGGCTGCTCCCCATCCACGCGCCGGTCCTTCGCGTAGCGCGTCTCCATCCCGCGAGCGGCCTGCCGGCGCGCCTCCGGCCCGTCGAGCTGCTCGATGAGCTTCAGCGCCGAGTAGTGCGACATGCCCTCCGACAGCACGTCCCCGCCCGGCCCCTTGCCGGGGATGAGCAGGTTGCCCCACCACTGGTGCGCGGCCTCGTGCGCGGTGACGAGCAGCACCGCGTTCACCTCCGGCGAGGTGAGCGTGAGAAACCCGATGGACTCCGAGAACGTGATGTCCGTGGGGAAGCCCTGCGCGTAGTTGTCCAGGCCGGCGAACTCCGACAGCTTCAGCTCCGCCCACGGATACGGGTGGAACCATTCCGAGTAGTACCGGCGCGCGCCGTCCAGCCCCCGCGACATCTCCCTCACGTTGTAGCCGTGCGCCGGATGGTGGAACACCACCGTGCCCTCGCCGTCCACCCGGTCCCACTTCCCCGCGATGATGTTGAAGAGGCTCACCGGATGGTCGCTGCGCCACACCGTGGTGCGCCGCCCGTCCTTCACCGTGTCGCTGTCCCGCACGCCCACGGAGTTGAGCGTGTAGGCCTCCGGAGCGGACAAGCGGATCCGCGTGGTGAACGGCGTGGCCGTCCCCCAGCCGGCCTCCGTGGGGCCCACGTAGAAGTCGTCCGGATACACGCGCGGCTCGTAGCGGTTCTCCTTCGGATCCACGCCGCGCTCCTCCTGGTAGCCCACCACCGGCGCGAACGTGGGCTCGAAGCTCGTGAGCACCACGCCCGAAGGCAGGATGAACTCCTTGAGCCCGCCCCCCTCGCGAGACACCCCGTCCGGCACGTGGCCGTGGAACTCGAAGCCCACCTTCAGCGTGGCCCCGGGCGAAAGCGGCGGGGAGGGCGTGAAGACATACAACCCCGCGCGGTCCTCGGGCGCCGCGTCCTGGCCCTCCACCGTCCAGCGCACGTCCTTCCAGGCATCCCCGCCCGTGAGCGCGAAGCGAGAAAGCGGCGTGGCCCGACGGTTCACCAGCGTGTACGTGCCCCGCGTGTGGAAGGCGCTCGCCTCCGGCTCCAGGTCCACGTCCAGGTCCACGTCCACCAGCGCGGGCTGGGGCGCGTCCTTCCACGTCGCCAGGTTCTTCTGCCAGTACTGCTTCGCGCGCAGCTTCGCCGCCGCGCCCTGATACCCCTGCCCCACCCGCACGCCCAACGCCACGAGCGCCACCAACGGCACGGCGAGGTACGGCGCCAGCCGCCACGCGCCGCGCCCCCACCCCGACGGCTTCAGCGCTTCCAGCGTCGTCACGGAGTCCCGCGCACGCCGCCCATCCCACCGCACCGCCAGCGCGGTGAAGAAGACGGCCAGGCCCAGCGCCGCCACGCGGTTGAGCACCAGCGCGGCCCGCTCCATCTGGAACACGCCCAGGTCGGTCCACCGCACCGCGTCCCACAGCGGCCAGTTCGTCACCCAGGTGAGGTCCCCGCGCACGGCGGCGAAGCCCGTGAGGGCCAGCGCGCCCAGCGCCAGCGCGTACGTGCCGAAGCGCCCCCCCGTCACCGAGCGCGCGGCCAGGATGAAGCCCGTCCACAGCAAGAACGTGGGCATCAGCAGCAGGCCCCAGACGAGCAGGTACGGCGTCAGCGACAGCGGCACCGTGCCCTGGGACACCTGCACCAGCGTGCCCGCGAGCGCCATGGCCGACAGCAGCACCACCGCGACCAGGCTGTTCGCCAGCGCCTTGCCCAGCAACACCGACAGCGTGCGCACCGGCGTCGCGTCGTGGATGGGCGCGAAGCCACACGCCTGCTCGCGCTCCAGCGACTCCACCACGTAGAACATCAACAACAGACACACGAGCACCGACGCCTGGTTCATCGAGCGCACCGCGAAGCGTCCCGGCACCAGCAGCAGCTCCGTGTCGAAGGGCCCCGTCGCGGTGGCGGCCTGCGACACCATCTGGAACAGCAGGAGCGGCAGGAACAGGTACAGCCCTGGCTGCGACAGCAGGCCCCGGGCCTCGGCCCACGTCACCGTCCACAGCCCGGCCCAGAAGCCCGGTGGTTTCACCCCCATGCCCAGCGCGGACAGCGGTGCCTCCGCGTGGGAGAGCGCCACCTGCTCGGGCGGTGGCTCCACGCGGTCGCGGCCCGAGCGCTTCACGGCCACGTCCCCATGGAGCACGCGGCGGAAGTGGCGCTCGCTCCAGGCCACCGCGCCCAGGCCCAATCCCATGAGCGCGAACCGGCTGACGACGAAGAGCGCGTCCAGCCCCACCGGCTGTGTGTTGTAGAAGTCCACGCCCCGGTCCACCTTCGTCCACGTCTCGGTGAGCCAGCGGAAGCCCCCCGGATCCACGGCCATCAGGAACCGGTTCACGCGCGGATCCAACCCACCGGGCGACCAGCTCCACAGGAAGAAGGCGCAGAGGAAGAGCAGGCCCACCGGCAGGAAGTACACCGGCACCGCGCGGCGCGTGCGCTCGCCCACGCCAAAGGCGGCCCCCGCCATGAAGACCATCAACGGCACACCGAACCACACGGCCGCGCGCACGTAGTGTCCCAGGACGAAGGGGCCCCGGAACTCCGCCGCGGCCCCCGACGGCACGACGTGGTGGAAGAAGATGAGCAGGCCCATCATCGCCGCGAGCGCCATCCCATACGCGCCCAGCACCCCGAGGAACTTGCCCCACACGTACTCCGCGGGCGTCAGCGGCGTGGTGTGCAGCAGCGGCTGCACGCGCGCCTCGTCGTCGGAGATGACGGCCATGCCCGCGCCCACCGACACGAAGAAGGTGAACAGCAGGAAGGTGAGCAGCAGCACCGTCTGCGCGACCGCGAAGCCGCTCGTCACCCAGGCCTTCTTGCCGCCCACCTCCGAGCTGCCCGACTCGATGGTGACGCTGCCCGACGACACGCCCCACGTGACGAACACCAACAGCGCGAGCAACACCCAGAACAGCGGACGGCGCACCTGGTGGCGCCACTCCGTGCGCGCCACATGGAGCAGTCTCGACAGGTTCATGCGCCCACCACCGGAGCCTGCGCCGAGGGCCCGGGCGCGTCCTTCATCAGGAGCAGGTACGCGTCCTCCAGCGTGGGTGGGGTGCGCTCGAAGCCCGGGGGGACGGGCACGCCGGCGGGGGCGTGGATGCGCACGCGGTTCCTGCCCTCGAAGAGCACGGCCTGGGTGACGCGATGCGCTTGCTGGAAGCCCGCCATGTCGGCCGGGGGGACGGTGCCTTCATAGAGGGCATCGTGGAGGGCGGCCTTCGCCTCGCTGGGGCTGGTGATGGCGACCACGCGGCCGTGGCGGATGACGGCGAAGCGCGGGCAGAGCATGGCCACGTCCTCCACGATGTGCGTGGACAGGAGCACCGTGCGCTCGTGCGCGATCTCCGCCAGCAGCCGGTAGAAGCGCTGGCGCTCCTCCGGATCCAGGCCCGCGGTGGGCTCGTCCACGATGATGAGCCTGGGATTGCCCGCCAGCGCCTGCGCGATGCCCAGCCGCTGCCGCATGCCGCCCGAGTACTCCTTCACCTTGCGCTTCGCCGCGAACGTGAGGTTCACGCGCTCCAGCAACTGCGCGCACAGCGCCTTGAGGCCCTGGGGCGCGGTGACGCCCTTGAGCTCCAGCAGGTAGCGCAGCATGTCCTGGCCGGAGAGGTACGGGTAGAAGCCGAACTCCTGGGGCAGGTAGCCCAGGTGGGGGCGCAGGGCCTCCGGGTGGCGCACCAGATCCAGCCCGTCCAGCGTCACCTCGCCGGAGGTGGGCTCCAGCAGGCCGGAGAGGATCTTCATCAGCGTGGACTTGCCCGCCCCGTTGGGGCCCAGCAGGCCGAACATCCCCCGGGGCACTTCCAGGTCCACGCCGCGAAGGGCGGTCACCGGCCCCGGGTACACCTTCACCAGATTGCGCAGGCTGAGCATGAGGCCCCTTCTACGCCGAAGGAGGACTCCCCATTTCCACCTTCCCGCGAACGTGCCCGGTGGGTGACGCCGGGGGTGATTGAGACATGAAAACGGGGCTGTCAGACTCGCGGCCCCATGGCCTCTTCCCGGCGGTACCTGGATGTCCTCACCGGGCTGCGATTCCTCGCGGCCGCGCACATCGGCGCGTACCACCTGTACCACATGGTCTTCACCGGCACGGAGGCGCCGCCGGGGCTGCACGGGCTGCTCGACAGCGGCTACGTGAGCGTGGGTTTCTTCTTCGTGCTGTCGGGCTTCATCCTGGGCTACCACCACCTGGAGCGCCCGCCCGACACGCGCGAGGCGCGCAAGGCGTTCTGGGTGGCCCGCTTCGCGCGCGTGTATCCCCTCTATGCGCTGGGGCTCGTCCTGGCCGCGCCCGCGTTCTTCAAGGGCCTGCACGCGGCGTGGGTGGAGGCGCCGGGGGAGCTGTGGCGGCTGGACGGGGCGCTGGTGCTCGCGCCGCTCTTGATGCAGAGCTGGGTGCCGTGGACGGCGCTCGCGTGGAATGGCGCGGGGTGGTCGCTGGCGGTGGAGGCCGTCTTCTACGCGGTGTTCCCCTTCATCGCGGTGCGCCTGGGCCAGACGAGTCCACGGGCGCTCATGCTGGGCGCGGGGGTGGCGTATGCGCTCGCGCTGGTGTTGCCGGTGCTCTACCTGCTGGTGGATCCGGACCACTCCACGGCGTCGTCGTATCACTCCGGTCCGTGGATGCGGGCGCTGCGCTTCAACCCCGTGGCGCGGCTGCCGGAGTTCATCCTGGGGCTCTTCGCGGGCCGCTACTTCCTGCTGCGCGCGGACTCCGCGCCCCGCGCGCGCCCTGTCGTGTTGACGGTGTTGGGGGGAATCATCCTCGCGGCGCTGATGGGCAGTCCGGAGCTGCCCTTCCCGCTGATGCACAACGGGCTGCTGGCCCCGGTGTTCGCGGCGCTGCTCGTGCTGCTGCCTCGAAGCCAGGGGCTCATGGCGGGCGTGCTCGCCTCACGTCCGTTCTGCTTCCTGGGAGAGGCGAGCTACTCGCTCTACATCCTGCACATGCCGCTGCTGTTCACGTGGAAGTCCGTGATGAAGCGCCTGGACGTCGTGCACACGTCCGTCGGGGCGGTGGCGGTGCTGACGGTGGGCGTCATGGTCCTGTGCGTGGCCGCCCACCAATGGGTGGAGAAGCCCGCGCGCAGGTGGATTCGCGCGCGGTGGGAGGAACGCGCCGCGCGGCGGTCGGAGCCAGGCATCCAGCCGCAGGCGTGAGGCGAAGCCCGGGGCACGCCCCTACAGCGTCACGGGAACATGCGAACGGGCGTGAATAATGGCGCCCCGGTGCACGTCGACCGGGCGCTCACCGCGAGGTGGAGGTCGGCGCCTCCGCAATTCCCAACCATCGTGGACTCCGGCATCCCCCGGACCGAGCCCCTCCTCCGCTGTCCATTCCAGGAATTCCCGATGCGCCCGATGCGCCTGTCGCCGTCTGTCTTGTTGTTGGGTCTCATGCTCACCCTCGCGGCCTGTCAGGAGCCGGGGGTGTCTCCTTCGCCGCCACCGCTGCCCACGCCGACCGACCCGAGCGGCCCGGCCCGGGTCGAGGGCACCGTCTCCCTGGAGGACACGACGAACGCCGGGGGCGTCCAGGTGTCCCTCGTCGGCACGGAGCTGCGCGCCACCACGAACGCGGCGGGCGCCTTCGTCCTGGAGGAAGTCCCCCCGGGCACCTACGAGCTCACCGCCGCGCGCACCGGCTACACGCAGGCGCGCCAGTCGCTGTCCGTGGACGCGGAGGACTCCGTCGAGGTGTCGCTCGCGCTGCTCCGCGCCCGAGGCCGGGTGAGCGGCGTCCTCCAGTTGGAAGGCGTCACGGATGTCTCGGGCGTCGCGGTGGCCCTGGAAGGCACGACCACGACCGCCACCACGGACGCGCAAGGACGCTTCGCGATGGAGGGCGTGCCCACGGGCAGCTACGTCCTGAAGGTCTCCAGGGACGGCTACCCGGTCCTGCGCCAGCCGGTGGAGGTGACGGAGGGCCACGACACGCTCGTCACGTTGCAGCTCGGCCGGAACCGGGGCCGCATCGAGGGCCGGGTGCGCCTGGATGATTCAGCGTCCTCGCCGGGCATCACGGTGGCCCTGGAGGGCACCGACACGGTCACCACCACGGACGAACAGGGCCGCTTCGCGCTGGAGGGCGTGCCCACGGGGACCTACTCGCTGCTCGCCACGAAGGAGGGCTACGGGGCCCAGCGCCAGTCGGTGGAGGTGAGGGCGGCCGGGTCGTCGACCGTCGGGCTCTCCCTCACCCGGCACCGGGGCCGCATCCAGGGCCAGGTGACGCTGGATGGCGCCACCCAGGCGCCGGGCGTCACGGTGGCGCTGGAGGGGACAGGCACGAGCACCACGTCGACCGCGCAAGGGCTCTTCACGCTGGCCAGTGTCCCCACGGGTACCTACGTGCTGGTGGCCACGAAGGCTCGCTACGCCCCCGTGCGCCTGACGGTGGAGGTGACGACGGACGCGACCACGACCGTCACGCTCCCGCTCATCCTGAGCCGGGGGGACATCGTGGGCCAGGTGCAGGTGGAAGGCGCCGTCAGCGCCGCGGGCCTCACCGTCCAGGTGGAGGGCGCGAACACGAGCGCCACCACGGACGCGCAGGGGCGCTTCGCGCTTCCGGGCATGCTCACGGGCAGCTACGTGCTGGAGGTGTCGAAGGCCGACCACACGACCGCCCGCCAGACGGTGGAGGTGAAGGAGGCCGCCACCACGTCCGTGACGCTCACGCTGGCGCGCAGCCGGGGCCGCGTGGAGGGCGTGGCGCTGCTGGACGACGCCCAGGACCCCGCGGGCACCCAGGTCTCGCTGCAGGGCTGGACCGGGGGGAGCCCCGCCACCACGGACGCGCAAGGGCGCTTCGTGCTGGAGGGCGTGCCCACCGGCACCTATTCCGTGATCACGACCCGGGAGGGCTACGCGTCGACCCGACCCCAGGTGCAGGTGACGGCGGGCGCGACGGCGTCCGTGTCGGTGTCGCTGGTGCGTCTGTACGGCTCCATCCAGGGTCGCGTGACGGTGGAGGGCCGCACGAACGCCGCGGGCGTGAAGATCGACCTCGTCGGGCGGAGCGACTCCTTCACGACCGACGCCACCGGCGACTTCCAGTTCACCCGCCTGCTGCCGGGCGACTACACGCTCCAGGCGACCCTGAGCCAGTTCGAGACCGTGAACCTGTCGCTGAAGGTGTCGTGGAATGAGTACCGCTTCACCACCCTCACGATGAACCGCAGCCGGGGCGCCGTGAAGGGCACGGCGGTGCTGGATGACGTGGGCGCGGGCGAACACGCGGGCACCGAGGTGACGCTGGTGGGCACCTCCCTCGTCACGACCACGGCCGCGGACGGCGCCTTCGCCTTCACCAGCGTGCCCATCGGCACGTACGAGGTGCGGGCCCGGCGGACGAACTACGCGGACACGCAGGCTTCGGTGGAGGTCCTGAGGAATCAGGAGCACACCGTCTCCCTGCTCGTGCCCCGGCTGCGCGGTCAGGTGAAGGGGCAGGTCACCCTGTCGGACGGGGGCAATCCCGCCGACGCCGCGGTGTCCCTGGGCAGCGCCGCCGCGCCCGTCCCCCTGGATGCCCAGGGCCGCTTCACCCTGCCGGAGCTGCCCACGGGGACCTATACGCTGGTGGCCCGCCAGGAGGGCTACGCGAAGCAGACGCGGTCGGTCACGGTGCTGGCGAACGCGACGACGAACACGACCCTGCTGCTCAACCGCCTGCCCACGCCCACGCTCACGTCGGTCAACGCGCGCGCCGTGCACGGCGGGCTGCTGGCACTCACCGGGACCCACTTCGGAGAGGAACCGTTCTCCACGCGGGTGACGGTGGGCGGCGGAGCCCCCGTGGAGCTTGTCTCCTGGAGCGACACCCGCATCGTGGTGCGCCTGCCCCACGAGGTGGTCCCCGGTCCCCGGCAGGTGGTGCTGGAGACGGGGGCGCCCCGACAGACACTCTCCACCCAGACCTGGGTGGTGTCGGCGACGACGGTGGGCATCGGGGGCGCCTACGGCCTGGGCGTCAAGCCGGATGCAAGCCTCGCGCTGCTGGGGCCCCAGCTCATCGATCCCCCGGCCTCCACGAATCAGGGGGTGCTGAGCGTCTCCGCGAGCCACCTGCATGCGCTGGCGCTCCTCAAGGACGGGACGATCGCGGCCTGGGGCAGGCCTCCCTTCGGGTATGGCCTGGATCAGGTGCCAGCGGGCCTGTCCGGGGTGGTCGCCGTCGCCGCCGGCGCGCTCTACAACGTCGTCCTCAAGGACGACGGCACCGTGCTCGTGTGGGGAGACGACGTGGTGCAGGCCCCCGCCGGCATCTCGGACGTCATCGCCATCTCCGCGGGGTTGCACCACGTGCTGGCGCTCCGGGCCGACGGGACCGTCCTCGCCTGGGGCAGCAATGAGGCAGGCGCGACCTCGGTCCCCGAGGGACTCACGGAGGTGGTCGAGGTCTCCGCTGGAAACGCCACGAGCATCGCCCGCCGGGCGGATGGCAGCCTGGTGCAGTGGGGCTCGGTACATCCGGACCGTCCCCTTCCCGCGGGCCTGACCGGCGTGCGGACCCTGGGCCTGGGCATCGGCCGGCGCTACGGACTGGCCGTCGTTTCGGACACGCAGGTCATCGCCTTTGGCGAGGCGTCCTCCAACCCGGAGATCGGGATGCCGCCCCCGGTGCAGACGAACGTGGTGAGCCTGACCATGGGCAAGTACTACTACGACGCCGCGCTCCATCAGGACGGCAGCCTCACCGTCTTCGGCTGGGGCATGGGGGCCTTCAACCTGCCCTCGCAAATCCCCCCGGGGCTGGTGCTGCGCGTCCCGGCGCACTGAGCCGCATGCCCGGCGCGGGGCCCTGCTCCGCGCCGTGCCCGCGACTCACGCGCTCCGGGCGCGCGCCTGCCGGCGGGCGTACGCGCCGCGCTTCACCGGGCCCAGCTGCGCGAGCACGCGGCCAATCTCCACCAGCTCCACGGGCTTGACCAGGTGCAGGTCGAAGCCCGCCTCCTCGCTGCGGGCCCGGTCCTCCGGTGCCCCGTAGCCGGTGAGCGCGATGAGGTGCGCGTCGGACGCCACGCGCTGGCGCAGCTCCTCCGCCACTTCGTAGCCGCTCAGTCCGGGCAGCCCGATGTCCAGGATGATGACGTCGTAGGAGCCGGGGGTCGCCAGGGTGAGCGCCTCGTGGCCGTCGGACGCGACCACCACGGTATGGCCCCACATCTGGAGCATCTCGCTCAGGCCTTCGCGCGCGTCGGGGTTGTCGTCGACCAGGAGGATGCGCCATTCGCCCTTGGGCGTCTCCACGCGCTCCACGTGGGCCGCGGGCCGCGCGGCGTCCGCGAGCAGGGGCAGCGTGACGGTGAAGGTGCTGCCCTGTCCGGGGCCCTCGCTGAACACCGACACCTGACCGCCGTGCTCCTCCACCAGGTGGCGCACCAGGGTCAGGCCGATGCCCAGGCCGCCCCGGCTGCGCGCCAGGCCCGCGTCCAGCTGCGCGAAGAGCTCGAAGATGCGCTCCTGTTCGCCGGGGGGAAGTCCGATGCCGGTGTCCTGCACGGACACGCGCACGCAATGGTCGGCGTCCACGTGGGCGCCCACGGTGATGACGCTGTCTTCGGGCGAATACTTCGCGGCGTTGTCGAGCAGGTTGGTGAAGACCTGCTCCAGCCGCGTCCGGTCTCCGTCCACCCAGCAGGGCTCCGCGGGCAGCGCGTCCTTGAGGACGAGCCTCCGCTCCTCCATCACCGGCCGGGCGGCGGCGAGCGAATGGTGGAGGACGGTGTTGAGGTCCAGCCTGCTGCGGCGCAGGGCGTACTTGCCCCGGGTGATGCGGCTGACATCGAGCAGGTCGTCCACCAGGTGGCGCAGGTGGTCCACCTGCCGCGCGATGATGTCGCGGCGGCGCGAGTCCGCTTCGGACAGGCCGTGGGAGTCCCTCTGTCCGAGCATCTGCACCGCGAGGGCGATGGAGGCCAGGGGGTTGCGCAGCTCGTGGCCGAGCATGGCCAGGAACTCGTCCTTCTTGCGGTCGGCTTCCTCCAGGCGGGCGGCGTTGGCCAGGGCCTCGCGCTCCACGCGTCGCAGGCGCAGGACGCTGTTGACGGTGGCGATGAGCTCCTCGGGGTCGAAGGGCTGCGTGAGGTAGACGTCCGCGCCCGCGCGCAGGCCGATGACCTTCTTCTCCGCGGTGATGAACGTCGCCGACGTGTGGATGACGGCGGTCTCCCGCGTGCGGGGATCCGCCTTGAGGCGGCGGCACACCTCGTAGCCGCTCATGTCCGGCAGCTTCACGTCGAGCACGACGACGTCGGGGCGGCCATCGAGCGCGACCTGCAGGGCCTCGCCACCGGTCATGGCCTCCAGCACATGGTAGCCGGCCTGGCGCAGTGAGATGGAGCCCAGGTAGAGGCTGGCTGGCGTGTCGTTGACGTGGAGGATGGTGGCGTTGGTGGTGGCGATCACGAGCGACTTTCCCAGGAACGATCCGGCGTGTTTCTACCGTGCGTCTGGGGCGTGCGAGAACCCGGACGGCGTCCATCCGGCCATTCCTTCGCGGGTCACGGGCCTGGGGAGGCGGGCAGTGTTGAGCCCGGAACATGGGCTCGGCTGCCTATCAGGGAAGCAGTCAGCCAGGCGTGCTTCCGTCCATGTTTTGCGGACCGCCGCCGTCCCGGAGTTCCTCGGGCCAGGGCCGCGAAGGGTCGTTCCAACTGGAATCCAGCGCGGGGGCCACACCGGGTTCCGCGGGGACGCCCGGGGAGACCCCAGCATCGGTGCGCGAATCCACGGGAGCCTCCGGCATGCCGTCCAGGACACGCCGAAGGATCCGTCCGTCGCGGCCAATGGCGTACCAGGCGCCCGAGTCCAGTGAGGGATAGGTCTTCCCGCAGACGGTCGGGTCCTCGGAGATGTGGATGAAGAAGAGCGCATCCCGACGCATCACCCGATACCGCTGGGCCTCGGGCCTGTGCTGGCAGGGCACGTCCTTCGAGGGCGGCGGCAGGAAGTCCTGCGTGGCGATCATCAGGGCCTGGAGCAGCGCGCCTTCCAGCACGTAGGGGCGCCGCGAAGGCTCGACCGCCTCGACGTCCGCGTCCGAGAACTCCGGGAACACGATGGACCGGTCATCCCCCACGGGGACGGGCGAGGAACGAGATGCACTTGCCTCGGGCCGCCAAACTCCAGGAGCAGGACCGGCGGGAGAGCATCCCGCCAGTGCCGTGAGGAAAACAGGCAGGAACCAGCGCATCACGCAGTGCCACATTGATGCACGAGCGTACCTCTGGTCCCTCGCCCCGACCAAGGCCTCAGTGCCCGGCGTGCACGCTGACGGTGCGTCCGTGCAGCGGCTGCAGGGGGCGGTTGTTCGGGTTGAGGTGCGGCAGGCGCTCGATGGCGGCGATCTGCGCGTCGGACATCTCGATGGGGTTCTTCATCACGTACCACTGCAACCCCTGCGTGCACGGGGGCGTGGTGAGCGAACCGGCGTACTGGAAGAAGGCCCGGTCGCGCGGCAGCAGCGCGCTCGCGTTGATGAGCGCGCCCACCGGGTTGCTCTGCTCACCCGCGTGCCGGGGCAGGTTGCGGAAGGCCGTGAACAGCGCCGCGTTCAGCGCGCCTTCCTGGATGAGCACGCCCACGACCAGCGCGGGCGTCCCGTTCGCGTCCGTGTGCACCAGGTGCATCTCCAGCGGGTACTCCACGCCGTCCTTCGTGTGCTCGCTGGGCGTGTGGAAGTGGAACTGCGCCAGCTTGTACTCGTTGGCGCCCACCCGCACGGTGCTGCCGGCGTCGTAGGTGAACTGCACCGTGTGGCCCGTGTTCGTCATCCGCACGTGGCTCGTGGCGTAGTGGAAGACGGGAACGGACATCTGCGGGTGCGCGGCGCCCGCCGTCACCAGCGCGATGGGCGACTGCATCGCACCCTGACCACAGAGCGCATCGCCCGGAAGCTCCGCCCAGTGCTCCGGGCTCAGGCTCTGGTCATAGCCCCAGTGCACTTCGTCTTCAGCGAAGGCACTCGAAGCAAGCAACAGGGAAGACAGCAGCGCGCCCTTCAGGGCGCGCACGGAGACAGCGCGGGAGTGAAACATGGGTGTGGGATCCTTTGACGCAGGCAGCAAACACAAACAGGCCATCCCCGGCATCAATCCAGGGACACCCGTGGCTCACGCTCGCCGACCGTCGGGTACGATCGAACGAGCGCGATCCGCCTTGTGCCTAAGAATCCTCTCAGATTCAAATTTCTAAATATTTCAGACTAAGCAGGTCTTGTCACATGTTTGTCACGGCGCCGCGCCAATGCCAGACGTCCATGCGTCCCGTGTCTCAGGGCTCGGTCCAGACCGCCAGTTCGTTACCCGCCGGGTCGGCGAAGTGGAAGCGCCTGCCGCCGGGGAACGAGAACGTGTCCTTCACGATGCGCCCTCCGGCCGCCAACACCTTCGCGTGCGTGGCTTCCAGGTCCTTGGAATACAGGACGACGAGCACGCCGCCCTTGCCCACCGGAAGCGACGCGTCAAAGCCGCCATTGAGCCGGCCGTCCTTGAAGGCCGTGTAGGCCGGGCCGTAGTCCTCGAAGCTCCAGCCGAAGACGTCGCCGTAGAAGCGCTTCGCCTCGCCGGTGTCACGGGCAGGGAACTCGATGTAGTCGATGCGGTGGTGCTGCTCGGCCTGCTGCGCGTCGGGGGTCGTGGACATGAGGGGCCTCTTTCAGGAAGAAGGAACGCCCCTACGTTAGGCACGCGCCCCGTCCGGGGATTGTACGAATCCGACTTCCGCCGCCTGGGCCCGCTCACGCGCACAGGCCCCCGGCGTCAGCCCCGCCAGCGCCCGGAACTCCCGCACCTGGTGCGCCTGGTCGTAGTAGCCCGCCGCCAGCGCCCACTCCGCGCCCTCCACCGCGCGCGGCCCCTTCAGCAGCGCCAGCGCGTGCTGGAGCCGCTCGATGCGGCACAGCACCTTCGGTGACAGGCCCACCGCCGCCAGGAAACGCCGCTCCACCTGCCGGGCCCCCACGCCCATCACCTGCTCCAGGGAGCGCACCGGCACCTGCCCCCTCGCCCCCTCGATGAGCCCCACCGCATGCG
>SECN01000430.1 GCA_004173515.1 Myxococcaceae bacterium
TCCAGCAGGCTGGTCGGATCAAACGCGCTCTTCACGATGTACGCACTCGCACCGGCTTGCAGCCCGCGCGCCTTGTCCTCGGGCTTCTCCCGCGACGTGACGAGCACCACCGGCACCCGGTTGAAGCGGGGCGATGAGCGCACGGCCTCGGTGACGGAGAAGCCGTCCATGCGGGGCATCTCCACGTCCAGCACCAGCGCGTCCGCGCCGCCCGCCTGGAGCCGCTCCCACGCCTCCGCCCCGTCCGCGCACGCGGTGACGTCGTAGCCGGCGCCCTCCAGGATGCTCTGCTCCAGCATGCGCGTCGTGGGCGAGTCGTCCGCCAGCACCACGCGCCGGCGCACCGCCTGCTCCTTGGGCGTGGGGAAGAAGGCCGCGGACGGCCGTCCTCCCGCCGCCCGCACGAGCGAGGCCGGGTTGAGCAGCAGCGCCATGCGCCCATCCGGCAGCACCGCCGCGGCGGCCACGTGCCGCGCCCGCTTCACGCGCGAGCCCAGGGAGCGCACCAGCACCTCCTGTTCGGCGATGACCTCATCCACCACCAGCGCCGCCTGCGCGGTGCCCGCCGACAGCACCACCGCCGCGGGCCGCGCGCGCGGCGGACCGGGGGGCAGGCCCAGCACGCTCGCGAGCGACGCCAGCGGCACCAGCGCGTCCGGCGTCACCCAGGACATGCGGCCCTCCACCTCGCGCACGTCGGAGGGCGACAGGCGCAGCAGCCGGTCCACGCCCTCGCTGGCCAGCGCGAGAATCTGCCCGCCCACGTCCACCAGCAGCACGCGCAGGGTGCTCAGCGTGAGGGGCACGTCCAGCGTGAAGCGCGTTCCATGGCCCGCCTTGAAGGCCACCTCCACGCTGCCGCGCAGGGCCTCCACCTGGGCGCGCACCACGTCCAGGCCCACGCCCCGGCCGGACACCGCCGTCACCTTCGCCGCGGTGGACAGCCCCGGCAGGAAGACGAGCCGGGCGGCCTCCACGTCGTCCTCGGGCGCTTCCAGGCCCCGGGTCCGCGCGCGCTCGCGCAGCGCCTCCAGGTCCAGGCCGCGCCCGTCGTCCTCCACCGCCACCTCCACCCGGTTGCCGCGGAGCCGCGCGGACAGCACCACGCGGCCCTCCTCGGGCTTGCCATGGCGCACGCGCTCCTCGGGCGCCTCCAGGCCGTGCGCCACCGCGTTGCGCACCAGGTGCAGCAGCGGTTCGCGCAGCGACTGGAGCAGCGAGCGGTCCAGGTCCAGGCCGCCGCCGTGAATCTCCATGCGCACGCGCCGGCCCAGGCCGTGCGCCACGTCGCGCGCGGCGCGCTCCAGGCCCGTGCAGCCCTCCTCGAAGGGGAGCATGCGGGAGCGGCGCACTTCGTCATCCAGGCCGGTGGAGGACTGGAACAGCGCGCGGCGGTCCTGCGCCAGCACCCGCGCCACCCGCGCCAGCTCCAGCTCCACGCGGCGCAGCGTCGTCTCGGACGCCGTGCCGCGCACCGCCTCGCGCAGGCCGCCGACGTCGTCGCGCAGGGACTCCAGCGATTCGGCGTGGCCTTCCAGGCGCAGCATGGCCACGCGCAATTCGCCGCTGCGGCCCAGGAGCGCGTCCAGCTTCTGCCCGGACACGCGCACCGGCAGCGCTTCGCCGCTGAGCACCGCGGGGACGGGGAGCTCCGGCTCGGAAGCCGCCTGCGGTTCGGCCGTCTTCCCGGAGGGCTTCGGGGGCTGCGGGGTGGCCCGCGCGATGTCGGGCGGCGGCTCCGGTGACGCGGGCGCCGCGGCGGGCACGCCCTGCGCCGCCTGCTCCAACTGCGGCAGCAGGGACTCCAGCGGCGAGCCGGCCAGGTCCTGTCGCGACGCCAGCCGGCGGCCCGCGTCGTCCAGCGCGTCCACCGTGGCGAAGCACAGCTCGAACAGGTCCGGCGACGTGGCGCGCCCGTGGATGAGCGGCTCCAGCACCTCCTCCAGACGGTGACAGGCGGTCTCCACCAGGCTGGCGCTGGCCGCGCGCGACGCGCCCTTCACGCTGTGCAGCGTGCGCAGCAGGCCGGGGATGAGCTCCCGTGCGCGCGCCGGGGCCTGCTCCAGCGCGAGCAGGTCCCGGTTGAGGGACACGACGTGCCCCTCCAACTCCTCCAGGAACGAGTCCAGCAGTGCCTGCGCCAGCCGGTCGCGATCCATGCGTTAGCGCCCGAACTCCCCGAGCAGCCCCTTCAGCTTCTGACCCATGGAGTTGATGTCCTGCATCGCCCGCTCCGTCTGCCGCGACGAGATGAGGCCCTGCTGCGTGGCCTGGTTCACGTCGTGCATCGCCTGACGGATCTGCCCGATGCCGGTGGCCTGCTGGTTGGCGGACGCGGCGATCTGCGCGGCGGTGAGCGACGCCTGCGTGAGCAGGTCCGCGAGCTGCTGGATGGTGGAGCCTGCCTCGGTGACGACGCGCGTGGCGGACGACACGCTCTTGGTGCCCTCCTCCGTGGTCATCACCGCGCCGTGCGTGGCCTTTTGAATCTGCCCCAGGATCTGGCGCACCTGCGCGGTGGCCTTCTTGGACTGATCCGCCAGGGCCTTCACCTCGGAGGCGACGACGGCGAAGCCGCGGCCGTGCTCGCCCGCGCGGCTCGCCTCGATGGAGGCGTTGAGCGCCAGCATGTGCGTCTGCTCGGAGATGTCGTTGACGGTGGTGATGATGTCGCCAATGGCCTGCGCCTGTTCGGCCAGGGCGAGGATGCGCGAGGCGATGGACTCCACCTGGTCGCGCACGGCGCCCATCGCGGACACGGCCTCTTCCACGGCGCGGCGGCCGGAGCGGCCGACCTCTTCGGAGTGACGGGCGGACTCGCTCACCGCGCGGGCGCGGCCCGCGGCCTCTTCCGACGTCTTGGTGATCTCCTCGATGGTGCTCACCGTCTCCGTGACGGCGCTGCCCTGCTCCTGGGCACCGGCCACCTGCTCGGTGGTGCTGGCGAGGATTTCAGAGGACGCGCCCGCCAACTGGTTGACGAACTCCGCCACCGTCTTGAGCGTGTGCTCGCGCTGCTCGGCCTGCTTCGCGAGCTGCACCTCGGCCTGCTGACGGCGCTCGGCCATGGCGTTGAAGGCGCCCGCCAGGTCTGCCATCTCGTCGCGGCCCTTCACGTCGATGCGGTGCGACAGCTCGCCCCGGCCCAGTTGTTCCGCGCCGACGGTGAGCTTGCGCAGGGGGCCGGTGATGCCCCGGGTGATGACGAAGCTGCCCAGACCGACGATGGCCAGGCCCAGCAGCGTGCCCAGGGCCAGCACCCAGACGCTGCGCTGGGCGGCCTCGGTGGCGGCGTCGGAGTAGGACTTCCAGCGATCCTCCTCCGTGTCGCGCATCTCGTAGATGAGCTCCCGGATGGCGTCCATCTCCCGCTGGCCGCGGTTGGTCCGCACCACGGCCTGGGCCGCATCGAAGCCCTGCTCCCGGCGCAGGCGGATGGTCTCCCCCAGCTCGTCCAGTTTGTTGGCGATGAGCGGCTCCACCTTGGCCATGCGGGAGCGCTGATCGGGGTACTTGCCCAGCGCGACGCGCAGGTTGTCCATGTCCGTGCGCAGCTCGCCCAGGGCGGCCTGGTACGGACGCAGGTAGGCCTCGTCGCCGGTGAGCACGTAGCCGCGCTGGCCCGTCTCCGCGTCCACGAGCAGCGCGCGCAGCTCACGCAGCAGCTTGTAGTTGTTGTGTGCTTCCAACAGGCCGTCGGTGGTGGTGGTGAGCTGCTTCGCGCCCTGGAAGGCGACGCCGGCGATCACCAGCAGGACCAGCAGGGACAGGCCGAATCCCAGCGCGATACGATTCCCGATGCTCATGCGACTCCTTCTTCGGACAGCTCGAACACGAGACGACTGTCACCCAGGAGGGCCTCTCCCTCCAGAACGAGTGTGCCGTCGGGGCTGACGCCAGACACCAGCGCGCCCGCTTCCTCTTCCAGGGAGGGGGGCGCGGGCAACAGCTCCGTGCCCGTCAGCACCGCCACCTCCGACACTTCATCCGTGCGGATCCCCAGCTCCGCGCGCGTGATGCCCACCACCAGCACCGGCCCGTTCGCATGGGCGGCGGGCCGGCCGAACAGCGGCGCCAGCTCCACCACGGGCAGCACCTCTCCGCGCAGCAGCGTCAGGCCACGCAGGAGCGGCGGCGCGCCCGGCAGGGGCGTCAACTCCGGCGCGCGCATCACCTCCAGGATGAAGCGCGACTCCAGCGCGTAGGACTGGCCGGCGGCGCGAAAGCGCACCACCTCGCGCTGGCTGCCGGGCACCACGGGGATTTCAGGTGGGCGGGCCAGGGCGCGTGCGCGCACGTCGAGCTGTTCGCCCGCCGCTTCGTCGGAGAAGGCCTCGCGGGCCTCGGAGGCGCGCTCCAGCTCCTCCAGCCGGGCCCGGGCCTTCTCCCAGTCGATGACTCCCTCGCGCTTCGGCATCAGCTCGCCCCTCCGCCTTCAAGCTCCAGGCGCCGCCACTCCGCGCGCGCCACATCCGCCAGGGCTCCCGCCCGTTCACCCTCCGCCAGGGGCACCAGCGCCTCCGGCGGCAACTTCCGACACAACCCCTCGGCCTCCCGGTACGACCGCGCGGCGGCGGTGGTCTGGTCCTGCCGGCGCAGCACATGGCCCAGCAGCAGGTGGCCCACGGCGAGGCCCGGTTCCAGGTAGAGCGCCTGCCGGGCGGACTTCTCCGCGTCGGGCAGCCGCGCCTGGCCCAGCAGCAACAGCGCCTCCAGATACCGCAGACCGGCCACCAACGGGTGACGAACCAGGGCCTCCCCGCACGCGAACATCGCCGCGCGGGGCTCCAGGTTGGCCAGCGTACGGATCGCCTCCAGGGCCTGCTCCGGGTCGGCCGCTTGAGCGCCCGCCCGCTTCGAGGCCTCACGCCAGTCCCCGCGAGCCAACGCCTGGCGCACGCTCCCCAACGCCTCCACGCTCAGCGCGAAGCGGGCGGCCTTCGGCGCGGAGGTGACCGGCCTGGAGGGGACCAAAGCCGGAGTGGCGCGTGCATCGAGGGCGTCGGAGAGCGGAAAGGACCCCGACGCCTCGCCCGCCGCCGGACCTGGAGCGAGGCGGGCGCTGTCGAGGAAACCCGCCGTCTCCTCCGGAGCGAAGCGCCCAGCGTCGAATGATGCCAAGGGCTCTGCCTGGACCGGAGCGAAGCGGGACGTATCGAAGGCGCCGGAGGCCCCACCCGGGGTGAAGCGGGACGTGTCGAAGGGCGCCGGGGCCGAAGTGAAGCGGGGGGCCTCGGCCGTGGAGCCCGGGCGTCCCGGGGTGAAGGGCGTGCCGTCCGCGCGCAGGGGCGGCAGGGGCTGGAGCGGGACGAAGTGCGCTCCGTGTCCTCCGGCCAGCGGCTTGCGGTACAGCACGCCCCAGTCGGTGAGCACGGCCTCGAAGGGGGCGTAGTCACCCAGCGGCGGGTCGGAGGGGCCGGAGAACAGATAGCCCCCATCATCCAGCGCGGCGAAGAGGCGGCGCGCCACGCCTTCGATGGTGGCGTGGTTGAAGTAGATGAGGACGTTGCGGCAGAAGATGACATCCAGCTGCCAGATGCCGCTCTCCGCGGAGGGCCACGTCTCCAGGGCGAGGTTCAGGTAGCCCAGCCGCACGTGGCGCTTCACGTCCGGGTTGAGCAGGTAGTGGCGGCCCTCCTGCTTGAGGTGGGCGCGCATGCGGTCCGCGGAGGGGCCGCGCAGGGACCAGTCGGTGTAGCGACCCTCGCGGGCGCGGGCGAGCGCCGTGCGCGACACGTCCGTGGCGTGCACGGTCATGTGCTCTTCCCAGCCCTCGGCCATCAGCAGCGCGGCGATGGAGTAGGGCTCCTCGCCGGAGGAGCAGGCCGGGCCATGGCCCGCTGGATGCCTTCCTCGGCGGCGGCCAGACAACTGGGCGCGGCGAGCCCCGCGCGCGCCTCCACCAGGGCGAGCACCTCCCGGAAGCCATACGACAGGACGCCGCCAATCAAGCGGTCTCCGGCCGGGCTCCGAGCGCGGTGTCCAGTTGCAGCGCCTCGGCCTCGGAGAGGAAGGAGCGCAGGTCGTGCACGAGCACCAGCCCGTCGGACAGCTTGGCGGCGCCGGCCACGTACCCCACGCCGGGCAGCTCCCCGGGGGATGCATCCCATTCATCGGAGGCGATGACGCGCAGGCCCTCCGCGCGGTCCACGCGCAGCGCCACCGGGCGCAGGCCGGTGGTGGCGATGATGAAGTGGTCCATGGGGGACAGGGGCCGTGCGGCGTGGCGGAACCTGCGTCGCAGGTCCAGCACGGGGATGAGCTCTCCGCGCAGGTTGAGCAGTCCCTCCACCACGTCGGGCGCCTGGGGCAGGTGCGTGAGGCGGGCGGCGCGCACCAGCTCGCGCACGTCCTCCACCGGCAGGCCATAGCGCTGCCGCTCCAGGGTGAACAACAGGACTTCCTGTGGGCGGGCCTCCGAGGGGGGATTCATGGATGCGCGTCGCACGCTACAGGACGAGGGGCCCCCTGGGGATTCAGGATGTTGCCCCGTCTTCTACAAAACGCTCCGGGTGAAGGGAGCGCTCTTCCCCTGGAGAACGCCCGGCGAGCGGCCGGGAATCCCGCAGGGGGAAACTCTTTTTCGTCTGGGCCGTATCGACGGGACAGTCGCCAGTCGGCACGGGGCCGGGCATCGTGAGGACCATGGTTCGGCACGTCATCGTCGTGGGCGCGGGTCCGGGAGGGCTGTCGGTCGCCATCAACCTGGCGGGGCAGGGCTTCCGGGTCACCGTGGTAGAGAAGGACGCGGTGCCGGGCGGCCGGATGAAGGGGCTCACGCTGGGCGAGGACGGCGAGTACGCGGTGGACACCGGCCCGTCCATCCTCCAGTTGCCCGGCGTGCTGGAGCAGATCTTCCGGCGCTCGGGCAAGCGGCTGGCGGACTACGTCACGCTGACCCCGGTGGATCCGAACACGCGCGTGCACTTCTGGGACGGCACGCACCTGGACACGCGGCGCGACGTGGAGCGGATGGGCCAGGAGCTGGAGAAGTTCGGCGCGGGCAGGGGTGAAGCGCTCAAGGGGTGGATGGAGGACGGGCGGGAGAAGTACGCGCTCGCGTACGAGAAGTTCATCTGCACGAACGCGGGGAGCCTGGGCTACTACGCGCCCTGGCGGCTGGCGCCCACGCTGCGCTTCAAGCCGTGGCAGACGCTCTACAAGCAGTTGGATTCGTTCTTCCACGACGACCGGATGACGTACGCGCTGGCGTACCCGTCCAAGTACCTGGGCCTGCACCCGACGACGTGCTCGTCGGTGTTCAGCGTGATTCCGTTCATCGAGCTGGCCTTCGGCGTCTGGCACGTGCAGGGCGGCTTCCGGGCGCTGGCGCGAGGGATGATGAAGTGCGCGCAAGACCTGGGCGTCACCTTCCGCATGGGTACGCCGGTGGAGCGCGTGCGCGTGGAGACGGGGCGCGCGGTGGGCGTGAAGCTCGCGGGCGGCGAGGTGCTGGACGCGGACGCGGTGGTGGTGAACGCGGATCTGGCGTACGCGGCGAAGACGCTGCTGGCACCGGAGGCGCGCGAGGGCGGCCGGCTGACGGACGCGGCGCTGGAGCGGGCGAAGTATTCGTGCAGCACGTTCATGGCGTACTACGGGCTGGACACGACGTACGCGGACCTGCCGCACCACCTCATCTACCTGTCGGAGAGCGCGCGGCGCACGGACCGGGACGCGCTGGAGGACCGGTCGGTGGACGTGGACGACCCGCCCTTCTACGTGTGCAACCCGGGCGTGTCGGACACGACGGGGGCGGGGGCGCCCAAGGGGCACTCGACGTTGTACGTGCTCGTGCCCACGCCCAACACGGCGCGGCCGGTGGACTGGGCGAAGACGGAGGCGACGCTGCGCGAGCGCATCCCGAAGATGGAGCGCTACTTCACGGCGGAGACATGGCGGGACGACTTCAACGTGTTCCGGGGCGCGGTGTTCAACCTGTCGCACACGTGGTTGCAACTGGGCCCGCTGCGGCCCCGCGTGAAGAACGCGCAGGTGGAGGGCCTGTACTTCGTGGGCGGCGGCACGCACCCGGGCAGCGGGCTGCTCACCATCATGGAGAGCGCGAACATCGCGGCGGACTACCTCACGCGCGAGGCGGGCAAGGGCGGACTGCCGGGCTGGCCCTACGTGCCGCCGCTGGAGGACGACGCGAAGGCGACGACGGCGCCCCAGGCCCTCGCGGGCTGAAGCGCCGGATGTCTGTCTTTGTCCCGGTGTGCGTCAGGCGCCGGGGCGGCAGCTGACTTCGACGAGGATGCCGCCAGGGGCACGGCAGTAGACGAGGGTGCCCCGGTTGTTGCGGATGACGTCGGAGACCTCCAGGCCGTCGGCCTTCACGCGCTCCTGGAAGGCGAGCACGGGGGCTTCGGAGTCCTGGAGGAAGCCGACGTGGAAGTCCTCGGGGAAGGTGTCCGTGTCGCGCTTGCGGCGCTGGAGGATGAGCACGAAGCCATCCGGCCCGGAGAGCATGGCGATGGCGGGCGAGTCGTGGTTCTTCGCGTGCGACGTGAAGTCGCAGTAGCGCGTGAAGAAGCGGGCGGTGGCCTGGACGTCGGGGACCTGCAGGTCGAGGTGATTCAGTTTCATGGCGAGCCTCGCGAAGGCACACGTGTGCCGTCAGAGGGCCGAGGGTTCTTCCTCCCGAGGGAGGTCGAACAAGTGCTTCCACCATGGAAGTGACCGGGGCTCACCGAACCGGTCCGCCGTTTTTCGACCGACGCGAAATCTACGAGCGGCCCCCGGCGCGGTGCAAGGCCCCGCTCAGGACACGTACCGAGTCGCCAACTGCGACACCTGCCCCGTGGCCTGCTCCACCGCGTTCGCCGCTTCCTGCGTGGTGCCCAACTGGCGCAGCGTGGCGGCCATCAGCTCGTCCATCTCGCTCACCGCACTGAAGAGCTGATCCACGCCCGCGTGCTGCTGGGCCACGGCCTCGGCGATCTGCCGCACCGCGGTCGCGGACTCCTGGGACAGGGAGATGAGCTCGCGCAGCCGCTCGCCGCTCTTGCGCAGCGGCACCAGCGCGGCCTCCACGCCCTGGGCGCTCTTGTCCGCCGTCACCACCGCCTCGCCCGTGGCCGACTCCATGCCCTCCAGCAGCCCGCGCACCTGGCCCGTCGCCTTGATGGACTGGTCCGCCAACTCGCGCATCTGCCGCGCCACCACCGCGAAGCCCCGGCCCTGTTCGCCCGCGCGGCTCGCTTCGATGGCCGCGTTGATGGCCAGCATGTGCGACTGGTCCCCCAACGACTTCACCACCTCCGACACCCGGCCCACCTCTCGCGCCCGCGTGCCCAGGTCGCTCACCTGCTGGTGCAGGCCGTTCGTCAGCGCCAGGATGTCCGCGAGCCCCTTCTCCGTGCCCGCCAGCGACTCCTCGCCCAACCGGCCCATCGCCGCGGCGCGCTCCGCCACCTCCAGGATGTTCCCCGCGCGGCTGGCCGCGAGCTTCGACGTCTGTTGGATCTCCTGAGCCGTGGTGCGCGCCTGGTGGATGGCCACCGCCTGACGCGACATCGTGCGGTTCTGCTGGTCGCTCGCTTCGGTCAGCCGCGTGCCCGCCTGCGCCAGATGCCCCGCCGACGAGCGCAGCGACCGGGGCAGCTCTTGCAACTGTTCGTAGAGCAGCCACGTGCGCGCGGACAGGTCGCCCAGCTCGTCCGTGGACACCCACTGCGGCGGCGTCGCGCGGCCCTCCACCAGCGCATCCAGGGACGCGCCAATCGCCTTCGCCCCCTGCGCCAGCCGTCGCGCCGCCCAGGCCGCCGTGAAGATGGCGCCCAGCGCCGCGAACCCCCCCAGCAGCGCCACCGGCGTCGTCAGGTCCTCCTGCAACGGCACGATGCGCGCACGCACCCGCGCCGCGCCCCGGTAGTCGCCCGACAGCTCCAGGTCCTCCGCCAGCCCGTTGAGGTTCTTCTCCAGCCGCAACTGCAACGTGGCGATGCTGGTGATGCAGGTGATGAGCAGCGCGGACACGACGATGGCCGGCAGGAACCAGCTCTGCCGGGGCAGGAACATCCCCTGGCCTGGGGGTCGCTCGTGCGGCGCGCGGCGGAACGCCTCCAGCGTCACCGCCGCCAGCGCCCGCTCGTAAAGCATGTACATGAGCGGCGCGCTGAAGAGGCCCGCGCTCATCGCCACCGCCACGCCCACCAGGATGACGCGCGGCGGACGGTCCAGCGCCAGACCGATGGCGCCGTTGAAGAAGATGCCGCCCAGGAACCAGCCCGCCTGTGCCTCCACGAACGTCAGGATGCCCGGCAGTCGCAGCAGCCGTCGCAGCCGCTGCGGCGCGTTGCCCGGCTCCTCGTGCAGCGCATGCCGCAACAGCGCGCCCACCGCGCCAATGGGCACCACCAGCGCCAGCCCGCCGATGACGATGGGCGTGACGACCCCCAGCACGAAGCCCAGCGCGCTCGAATCCACGTCCAGCAACTGCATGTCGACGTAGATGGCGGGCGCCACCGCCACGGTCACGACGAGCGTTCGCAGCATCAGCAGCTTGAAGAGCAGCGCTTCCGCGGTCGGGGTCGTGGGTTGATTCATCGAGTTGATGATCCAGGGGGGAACATCAGCCTGAGGGGGAAGTGGGGATGCGTCAACGACACTGCTTCTTCTTGTGCCAGAGACTCCCGGGTCTCCGGGGAACGCAGGGACGCGACGGGTAGGCTGGGCGGGGAGCGTGTCGGTTTCAGCCCAAGGAGGGCAGGCGGGCGGACGTGCCGTCGAGGACTGCCGCCCGCCCGCGACGTGCGCACGTTGTCTTCACCAACGATTCACACCGACGTCAGGAGGACACCATGGGCGAGTGGACCGACAAGGCCAAGGGCAAGGTGAAGGAGACCGTGGGCGTGGCGACCGGCGATCGTTCGCTGGAGGCGGAAGGCAAGGCCGACACGATCAAGGGCAAGGTGAAGGGCGTGGTCGAGGACATCAAGCACGCCATCAAGGACAAGAAGGAAGAGCGCGAGGAAGTGCGTCGCGGTGACGCGGATCCGTATCAGCGCTAGTGGGTGCGGGTCCTGACGGGGGCGAAGGCTTCAAGCCGCATCCGTGAGGTCGAACCGTTCGGGCCGCGGAAGCCATCGGCTTCTTCGCGGCCCGAGCTGTTTCAGGTGAACGGTTTGCTTCAGTTGCGCATCTTCTCGCAGGGACACGCCACTTCGAGGAAGGTGGTGGACTTGCCGCTGACCATCACCCAGAGGCAGCGCAGCACACAGGCTGTTCCGAACTCCCGGTAGATGAGCCCCAGGTT
>SECN01000060.1 GCA_004173515.1 Myxococcaceae bacterium
TGTCCGGTTCGGACGCCACGCCCTCGCGCGTGCTGGCCCGCATGGCGGACGCCACGGAGATTGAAATCCACGCGCACGGCATCACCGACCCCAGCATCTCCGGCGCGTCGCTGGTGGTGTTGTCGCCGGAGGTGAACGGCCGCTACGCGCTCACCGCGGACGTGGTGCGCGAACAGCGGCTCACCGGTTCGCCCACCGTGTTCCTGGCCGCGTGCAGCGCGGGCCGCACGACGGCCCTGCAGAGCACGGAGCCCTTCAGCCTGCCGGCGGCCTTCATCGACTCGGGCGCCCGCGCGGTGCTGGCCTCCACGGTGGACATCCCGGACGCGGCGGGGCGCTTCTTCGACGGTGTCCGCCGCCGCATCCACGCGGGCACGCCCGCCGCCGTCGCGCTGCGCGACGAGCGTCAGGCGTGGCTGGCCCGCGACGCGCGCGCCGCGTGGACGCGCTCCGTGCTGCTGGTGGAGAAGGCGGACTGACTGGCCGGACTAGAAGGGGGCATCCAGGTGCGTGTTGCCACCGGGGACGAGGAAGTGGTGGAAGGTGACGCTGGCGCTCACGTCCAGCGCCTTCACCCAGTGCCACCAGCCCACGGGCAGGAACACCATGTCCCCGGGCTCCAGCACCGTCTCCAGCACGGAGGCCTGCGCGAACAGCGGGTGCGCCGCGAGGTCCGGCTTGCCCGCGTCCACGTGGCTGAAGGTGCCCCGGTGCGGGTAGACGCGGTGGCGCTCGTAGGACGGCACCAGCTTCACGTGCTTGCGGCCCAGCACCTGGCCCAACAGGATGTTCATGTTGTCGTGGTGCAGCGGCGTCACGGTGCCCGCGGGCCCCAGCAGCAGCGTCATCATGTCCGCCTGCAACGACGGGTCGATGATGCCCGGGGGCGCGCGCAGGTCCCCTCTCAGCGGCGAGAGCCCCTCGTGCCGCCAGTTATCGTTGCGCGGCACCATGTAGTAGTCGTTCGTCTGCCTGCCGGACTCCACCATGGTGAGGAAGTCCGCGAAGGGCATCCGCGTGCGGTGCCGGTCATGCTGGGCCGCGTGCTCCGGGTTCGCGTCGCGCCCCATCATCACCTCCACCTCCACCGCCCCGAAGTGTTCGCGGAAGTAGGACGGCGACCACTTCTGGAGCGCCGGCCAGTCCTTCATCAGCCCGCGCAGCACCACCGGCCGGTGGCCCAGGTAGTAGCGGCGGAAGAACTCCTCCGGCGCCAGGCCCTCGCGCACCTCCAGTTGGCGGCCCCCGTCCTGGGCCCGCAGCTCGCTGTAGACGTCCATCAGCGACTCCAGCCATCCGAAGTGCCGGGCCACCTGGAGACATGCCTGGAAGTAGGGGTGCTTCTGCACCGCCTCCATCTCCTGCTGGGCCAGCGCCGGGTCCACGCCCGCACCCACCAGGACCTGTCGCACTTCATCCGGCCCTACCCCCAGGGCCAGATTCTCCGCCAGCCACTGGCGCCACTCCGGACGCAGCAGGGACGTGTCCTCGTTCATTCGGAACTCCTTGAAATTCTTGAAGGATTGACCCGAAGGGGGCCCCTCCTGCCGGTGCGTCGGAGCGTGGTATGGACTGGCCCCGTCCGTCTTTTTCTACCCATCCCATGCTTACGCCGGACTTCCGTCGTACCAGGAGAAGCAATCCATGACCCCCGGAGACGTGTCCTCAGCCCGACCCGGAGCTTTCGAGCCCGACCACAGCGCCCCACACGTGAAGGGCTCCTATGTGAACTGCGAGCAGCGCGAGCCTCGGCCGCGCAGGCGTCCGCTGCCGCCGCCCTCGGTGCCGGCCCTGTTGGAGGGGGCTGACGTCGCCCGGTGAGCATCCGGCCCGGCGGGCCTGTCCGCGCTTCCGGGCATTTTTTCTCAAGAAACAGGCCGCTCGGCGTCTTTAGTCAGGAAGCCCACCAGTCACTTCGAGTCCGTGCGTCATGGCCAACCTCTTCAACCGGGAACGGCGCCAGTTCGATGCGTTCACCGAGCGGCACCGGCCCAGCCTGCTGGCCGTGGCCCGCCGGTTGTGTGCCCGCGGCGTCCTGGATCCAGATGACCTGGTCCAGGAGGCCTTCGTGCGGGCGTGGCCGGAGTTCGGCCACCTGAAGGACCGCACGGAGGCGGCGTGCGCGGCGTGGTTGTGCACGACGATGACGAACCGGTTCCTCGACCACTGCCGGCGGCAGCGGACGGAGATCCGGGGGCTGCCGCACCTGGCGCTGGTGCAGGACCTGCCAGCGACGGGGGATGGAGATCAGGAGAACTGGGAGCTGGTGGGCAATGACGCCTTCCAGGCGGCCATCGAGCAGCTCAAGCCGCACCTGCGGGATGCGTACAAGTTGCACGCGGAAGGCTGCCGCTACCAGGCCATTGCCGAGAAATTCAACGTCCCCGTGGGAACCGTGGGCAGCTGGCTGACGCTGGCGCGCCGGGACCTCAGGGAACTGCTGCTTCCGAGCGTGGCCGTGGCCCGGGAGCGGGGAGTCCAGGTATGAACGCGCATTGCACGAAGCTGCACCTCTTCATGGACGGGGAGCTGTCCGAGGCGGATGCGGAAGGCTTCCGGCACCACCTGCCGCGCTGCCCCGGCTGTGAAGGGGGTCTTCGGGACCTGCTCCAGTTGGAGCTGCTGGCGGCGCGGGCCCTGGGCACGGGCGCCGTCGAACAGCCGGTGGAGCAGCCTCGGGGCAACGTGGTGGCGCTGGGCGCGTGGGTGCGCCGCAACGCGCGCGTCGTGGCGCCCCTGGCCATGGCCGCCAGCCTCTGCGCCGTCATGGTGCCGCGCATGATGCCGGCGCCGGAGATCCCGGCGGTGGTCTTCCTGGAGAACCAGTCCACGCGTGCGCTGGAAGGTCGCGTCTCGCATGCCCGCGCGGACCAGTGGCGCCGCTACATGCCCATGCGCGGCAATGGCAACGCCGCCCCGGGCGCGGAGTCCGCGGAGGCGCAGGCCCCGCTGCCGCTGCGGCCGCTGGCGGAGATGGAGGAGCGCAAGGAGTTCCGCGGCATCGTCGCGGCCTACGTGCTGCACGGCCAGTGGCAGCAGGCGCAGGCGGTGCTGTCGCGTGAGCCCGAGTCGCACGCTCGCGACAACGACAAGGCGGTGGTGGCGCTGCACGAGAGCCGCTTCCAGGACGCGCTGCTCCTGTTGGACCCCGTGGTGAAGGCGGAGCCGAAGCATGCGCAGGCCCTGTGGAACCGCGGCCTCGCGCTGTACGGGCTGAATCAGTTCGAGCGCGCCGCGAGTGACTTCAAGAGGGTGGCGGAGCTGGACGAGGCCGGCTGGAGCAAGGAGGCGCGTGACCGCATGGAAGAGGCACTCGCAAAGCATGATGCGCAGCCGCGCGGCAAAGCGGCCCCCTGAAGTTCCCGTCGTCCTGCCCGCGCGCCGGAGCGTCCACCAGCGGGCGCCCCGCGCGGGTGGATCGCCTTCGGACGCGGGATGACGTGTCAGGCTCCTGGGGTTGTCGGAACACTCCAGGAGCTTGCCCATGCCCGAGTCCTCTCCCCGCGCTTCCGTCGACTACGCGACCGCCCGCCGTGACTTCCGGTGGGAGCGGCCCGAGCACTTCAACTTCGCCACCGACGTCATCGACCGGCACGCGGCCGAGCGGCCCCAGGCCCCCGCGCTCCAGTGGTCCGACGAGTCCGGGCGCTCCCAGCGCTTCACCTTCCAGGAGCTGAAGGAGCGCTCGCTGCACGCGGCGCGCTTCCTGGACGGGCTGGGCCTGAAGCGGGGCGACCGGGCCTTCATCCTGATGCCGCGCGTGCCGGAGTGGTGGTTCCTGGTGTTGGGCTGCATCCGCGCCGGCATCGTCTTCATGCCCGGCACGCCCATGCTCACCGCCAAGGACATCCGCTACCGGCTGGAGGCCGCGCACGCGAAGGCCGTCCTCACCGACGCAAGCTGTCTGGACCGCTTCGAGGGCGTGATGGACGTGGCGGGCGTGACGACGTGGGTGTCCACCGGGGATGCTCCCCTCCCGTGGACGCGCTACGCGTCGGAGGCGCTGGCGGAGTCCCAGGCCGTGGCGTTCCCGCCGACGCGCGCGGACGATGCGCTGCTCATCTACTTCACGTCCGGCACCACCGGCATGCCGAAGATGGTGCAGCACACGCAGGCCAGCTACGGCCAGGGCCACCTCATCACCGGGCGCTACTGGTTGGACCTGCGGCCGGAGGACCGGCACCTGACGCTCAGCGACACCGGCTGGGCGAAGTGCGCGTGGGGCAAGCTCTTCGGTCCGTGGAGCGAGGGCGCGTGCAACGTCGTCCATGACTTCCGCGGGCGGTTCGACCCCATGGCCTTCCTCAAGGTGCTGGAGCGCGAGCGCGTCACCACCTTCTGCGCGCCGCCCACCGCGTGGCGCGCGCTGGTATTGCAGGACCTGAAGGCGGTGGACCTGTCCGCCCTGCGCCACACCGTGAGCGCGGGCGAGCCGCTCAACCCGGAGGTCATCGAGACGTGGAAGGAGGCCACCGGGCTCTTCATCCGGGAAGGCTACGGCCAGACGGAGACGGTGGTCATCGTGGGCATGTTCCCGTCGCTTCCGCCGCGCATGGGCTCCATGGGCAAGCCGTCCCCCGGCTTCACCGTGGGCGTCATCGACGAGAAGGGCGACGAGGTCGCGGACGGGCAGGAGGGCGACATCGCGGTGCGCGTGAAGCCGGAGCGGCCGGTGGGCCTGTTCCACGGCTACCTGGATGACGACGCGGCCAACGCGGCCAGCAGCCGGGGTGACTGGTACGTCACGGGCGACCGCGCGGTGCGCGACGCGGACGGCTACCTGTGGTTCGTGGGGCGCTCGGATGACGTCATCAAGACGTCCGGCTACCGGGTGGGCCCCTTCGAGGTGGAGTCCGCGCTGCTGGAGCACCCCGCGGTGGCCGAGTCCGCCGTCATCGGCGTGCCGGACGACAAGATTGGCCAGCGCATCAAGGCCTACGTGCTGCTGACGCCGGGCCACACCGCGTCGCCCGCGCTCGCGCAGGAGCTGCAGGACTTCGTGAAGAAGACGACGGCGCCCTACAAGTACCCGCGTGAGATTGAGTTCGTGTCGGAGCTGCCCAAGACGGTGAGCGGGAAGATCCGCCGCGCCGAGCTGCGCGCCACCCAGAAGAAGTAGGGGGCGCGCAGCCTGGGGGCCGGGGACTACTTCAGCCAGTCCGAGTGCACGAAGCCGGCGTCGGGCTTGTCCCGCCGCTGGTACGTGTGCGCGCCGAACGCGTCGCGCTGGGCCTGGGTGAGGTTCTGCGGCAGCTCCGGGCTGCGGTAGCTGTCCATGTACGCCAGGCTGCCGCTGAACACCGGCACGGGGATGCCCGCCTTCGTCGCCGAGCCCACGAACTTGCGCCACGACGGCGCCAGCTTCTCCAGCTCCGGGGCGAACGCCTCCGACACCATCAGGTTGGGCAGCGTGGGCTGCTGCTGGAAGGCCGCGCGCAGCGGCGTGAGGAGCTTCGCGCGGATGATGCAGCCGCCCCGCCAGATGCGCGCCATCTCCGAAAGCGACACGCCCCACTTGTACTCGTCGGAGGCCGCCTGGATGAGCCGCATGCCCTGCGCGTACGTCACCACGCGCGCCGCGTAGAGCGCGTCGTGCGCCCACTGGGCCAGGTGCTGCTGCTCCTCGGAGGTGAGCGACACGGAGGGGCCGTGCAGCTTCTTGCTCGCGGCGACGCGGTCCTCCTTGTGCGCGGACAGGTTGCGCGCATCCAGCGCGGACGCGATGGAGGGCACCGGCACGCCCAGGTCGAGCGCCACCTGCACGGTCCACTTGCCCGTGCCCTTCTGGCCGGCCTTGTCGAGCACCATGTCCACCAGGGGCTTGCCCGTCTCCGGGTCGCGCTTGCGCAGCACCTTGATGGTGGTCTCCAGGAGGAACGATTCGGCGATGCCCTCGTTCCACTTGGAGAACAGCTCGGCCAGGGCCGCGGTGTCCAGGCCCAGGCCGCGGCGCAGCACGTCGTACGTCTCCGCGAGCAGCTGCATGTCCGCGTACTCGATGCCGTTGTGCACCATCTTCACGAAGTGGCCCGCGCCCTCCGGGCCCACGTGGGTGACGCACAGGCCTTCCTCGCTGCGCGCGGCGATGGCCTCCAGCACGGGCTGCACCAGCGCGTACGCGTCCTTGGGGCCGCCCGGCATGATGGACGGGCCGTTGCGCGCGCCCTCCTCGCCGCCGGACACGCCGATGCCCAGGAAGTGGAAGCCCTTCTCCTTGCACAGGGCTTCGCGGCGCCGCGTGTCCAGGTACCAGGAGTTGCCCGCGTCCATGATGACGTCGCCGGGCGACAACAGCGGGAACAGCCGCTCCATCATCTGGTCCACCGGCGCGCCGGCGGTGATCATCAGCAGGACGCGGCGCGGACGCTCCAGGCCGGAGACGAACGCCTCCAGCTCCGGGTAGCCGGCCAGGGCCTGCTTCGGGTTCTCCTTCTGGACCTTGGTGATGGCCTCCGGGTGGCGGTCCCACACCGCGACGCTGAACCCGTGGTCCGCGATGTTGAGGGCGAGGCTTGCGCCCATGACGCCCATGCCCACCACGCCGAACTGCGCAGGCTTTGTCTGTGTGCCCATGTTCCCTCCGAGCCGCGCCTACCCGTAGGCGGCGGGGTCCAGCATCCACTGCGTGTTCGTGACGTGCGACGCGGGCAGTTGCATATCGCCCTGAAGCACCCGCCGCATGGCGTCCCGCTTGCCCTCACCCGCCACCAGTCCCAGCACCGCCCCCGCGCCCTGGAGCACGGGGAACGTCAGCGTCATCCGCCACGGTGGCGGCTTGGAGGTCTGCTTCACCGCCAGCACCCGCGCGGTGCGCTCCGAAAGCGCCGGGTGGTCGGGAAACAGGCTCGCGGTGTGGCCGTCCTCGCCCACGCCGATGAGCACCACGTCCAGCCGCTCCGGCAGTCTCTTCGCGTAGTCGGCCGCGGCGTCCTCATGGTCCTCGCGCTCGCCCTGCATGCGGAACACCTGCGCGTCCGAAAGCTTCAGCGGCGTGAGCAGCGCTTCCTTCACCAGCTTGTAGTTGCTGTCCGCGTGGTCGGGCGGCACGAAGCGCTCGTCCACGAAGTACACGTCCACCCGTTCCCAGGGCAGCGTGTGCTCCGCGAGCGCGCGGTACGCGGGGCGCGGCGTGTTGCCGCCCGACAGCGCCAGGCTCACCCGCTGCTTCGTCGCGAGCGCCTTCTGGAGCTCGCGCGCCAGCCAGTCGGAGGCCTCCAGGGTCAGCTTCTCCGGGGGGACGATGAGCGGCTTCGTCATAGCGTGGACCACCGGCGGCCGTTCTTCGCGGGCAGCGCGTTCGCGGCCTCCGGGCCGGTGCTGCCCTTGGCGTACGTGTGCAGCGTGCCGCCCGCGTCGGTCTCCAGCGCGCGCAGGATGGGCGTGATGTAGCCCCAGGCCTGCTCCACGCTGTCCTGGCGCGCGAAGAGGGTGGCGTTGCCGCGCATGCAGTCCAGGAGCAGCCGCTCGTACGCCTCCGGCACGGGCTTCTTGAAGCTCTCCGCGTAGTCCATGTCCATGGTGACGCCGCCGATGTTGACGTCCTCGCCGGGCACCTTGGATTCGAACGACAGCGCGATGCCTTCGTGCGGCTGGATGCGCAGCGTGAGCACGTTGGGCTGCAGCCGCTGGCATGTGGCGCCCTCGCCGCCGAACAGGCCGATGGGCACCGACTTGAAGTGGATGGACACCTCCGTCATGCGCCGCTTCAGGTTCTTGCCCGCGCGCAGGTAGAAGGGCACGCCCTGCCACCGCCACGAATCCACGTTCATCTTCAGCGCGACGTACGTGGGCGTGCGCGAGCCCTTCTTCACGCCCTTCTCGTCCTGGTAGCCCTGGTACTGGCCCACGACGACGTGGTCCGGCACGTCCGCGCCCTCCACGGGGCGCAGCGCGCGGAACACCTTGTTCTTCTCATCGCGGATGTCCTCCGCGCCGAAGGAAACGGGCGGCTCCATGGCGCACAGGGCCAGCACCTGGAGCAGGTGGTTCTGCACCATGTCGCGCAGCACGCCCGTCTCGTCGTAGAAGCCGCCGCGGCCCTCCACGCCGATCGTCTCCGCCGCGGTGATCTCCACGTGGTCGATGTGCTGGCGGTTCCACAGCGGCTCGAAGATGGCGTTGGCGAAGCGGAAGACGAGGATGTTCTGCACCGTCTCCTTGCCCAGGTAGTGGTCGATGCGGAAGATCTGCTTCTCATCCAGCACCGCGCCCAGCTCGCGGTTGAGGTCGCGCGCGCTCTCCAGGTCGTGGCCGAAGGGCTTCTCGATGATGAGGCGCCGCCAGGGCTTCGCTCCGGGCTGCTCCTCGCGCTTGAGCAGGCCCGCGCCGGACAGGCTGTGGATGATCTGCGGGAACGTGGAGGCGGGCGTCGCCATGTAATAGAGCTGGTTGTCGCCCGTCTTGTGGCGCCTGGACACATCCGCCAGCTTGTCGCTCAGCCGCTTGAAGGTCTCTGGATCGTCATAGCCGCCGGAGACGCACTCGATGCGCTCCGCGAAGGTCTTCCAGGCGGCCTCGTCCACGGGCTGCGTGCGGGCGAACTTCTTCAGGCCCTCCTTCACGTGCTCGCGGAAGGCCTTGTCCTCCAGCGGGGAGCGGCTGAAGGCGACGATGGCGAAGTGCTCAGGGAGCAGGTTGGAGCGGGCGAGCTCGAAGAGCGCGGGGAATAGTTTGCGCTCGGCCAGGTCGCCGGTGGCGCCGAAGAGGACCATGGCGCACGGGTCGGGGCGTCCCGCGCTGAACACCGGTTCGCCTTCTCGGGGATGGGTTTCGATGTGAACGCCCTGCGCATCCATGCGGTGTCTCCTCCGGTTCAACCGGGCACCTTAAGGCGCTAATCTGGCGGCCCTGCAAGCGCATTGCAGGAGAATGATGCGGGCCTGACGTCTTGCCTGCCCCAGCGGTGGGGGCCGTCCCGGCTCCGCCGTGGAGCGCGCGGGCAGCCGGGCGGCGTCGGGCGGTCGGGAACATGATATTTCCGGGGGTCATGACGACTCCTCCCGTGGCGCTCATCACCGGGGGTTCGCGTGGCGTGGGCCGCGCGGTCTCCCTCCGGCTGGCCCGTGCCGGCTATGACATCGTCTCCACCTACCGTCGTGACGCGGACGCCGCGGCGACGCTGGCGAAGGAGGTGGAGGCGCTGGGCCGCCGCTGTCGTACGGTGATGGCGGACCAACTGGAGCCCGCGTCCCTGCACGGCGTGTTCGACGTCATCCAGGAGGAGTTCAAGGGCCTGGACGTGTTCGTCGCCAACGCGGCCTCCACCGTCTTCACGCCGCTGATGCAGACGAAGCTGCACCAGATGGACAAGACCTTCAACGTGACGGTGAAGAGCTTCCTCCTGGGCGCGCAGCGTTCCGTTCCGCTGATGGAGGGCCGCAAGGGGCGCATCGTCGCGGTGTCGGGCATGGATTCGCGCATGCCGCTGCCGTTCCACGGCCTCTTGGGCGCGATGAAGGGCGCCATGGAGATCATGGTGAAGTACCTGGCCGCGGAGCTGAGCGGCACGGGCATCCGCGTCAACGCGGTCAACCCGGGCTACATCGACACGGACTCCAGCCGCTTCTACATGGGCGATGCGTGGGCGGGCCTGGAGGAGAGGGTGAAGGAGCAGGTGCCCGCGGGGCACGTGGCCAGCGTGGATGAGATTGCCCGCCCCATCGAATGGCTGTGTTCGGAAGGCTCCGCGTACGTGAACGGCCAGACGCTGGTGGTGGATGGCGGCCTGGAGGTCAACTATGCGATGGGCTTCGCCGCGAACATGACGACGCCGGCCTCGCGCTGACCTCCGCCGATACCTTCCATGCGCTACGTCGTCTCGCTGTGGTTCTTCGTGCTGTTCCTGGTCACCGCGCCCCTGCTCTTCACGCTGGGCGCGGTGTTGTTCCTGGTGGCGTATCCGTTGGATCCCGACCGCCAGTGGCTGCACGTGCTGGTGTGCCGGTGGTGCTACGGGCTGTGGATGCACGCCTCGCCCGGCTGGCGCGTGCGGGTGGAGGGCCGGGAGCTGTTGCCCAAGGGCCCGTGCGTCTACGTCGTGAACCACCAGTCCTTCGCGGACATCCTGGCGGTGATGGGGTTGTTCACGCCGTACAAGTTCGTGGCGAAGGCGTCGCTGTTCCGCACGCCGCTGGTGGGCTGGATGATGACGCTGCTCGGGTACGTGCCCATCGTGCGCGGCAGCTCGCGGTCGATGGAGCAGTTGCTGGGGCCGTGTCGCCGGTGGCTGCGTCGGGGCATCCCGGTGCTCATCTTCCCGGAGGGCACCTATTCGCCCGGGGAGCTGTTGCCGTTCAAGCGCGGCGCGTTCCAACTGGCGCTGGAGGAGCACGTGCCGGTGGTGCCGGTGCTGGTGCGGGGCACCCGGGAGCTGGTGGACGGGGACGGGCCGTGGATGAGCCCGCGCGCGACCGTCACGGTGCGCGTGTTGCCGGCACTGCCTCCGGAGAGCTTCGGTCCGGACGCGGTGGCGCTGGCCACGCGCGTGCGTGAGCAGTACGTGGAAGCGCTCGCGGTCGCGAGCTGACGGTCGGCGGGTGGGGCGGCGCGGTCGGCGCCGCTTCGCGTCGGCGCTTCAGGCGTGCTCGGAGCCGGGTGCTGCTTCGCGTCTGGCGCGGCGTTGGCGCTTCAGGCGTGCTCGGAGCCGGGCAGCTCGTCGTCCTGCGGCGCGTCCTCGTGCAATGACGCCTCCACCGCGTGCGACTCCGGCAGGGCGGGGGCGGCTTCAATGACGGCGCGCACCAGTTCATGCGGCGCGCGGATCAACGCCTCCAGCGCGTCGGTGCTCGCGGGGACGCCGCGCTGTTCCACCTGGAGCCAGCCGCCCTTGATGCTGACGCGGCGGTGGCCCCTGAGCCCCAGCAGGCGCTGACGCACGTCCGGGGCCAGCAGCACGGGGCGCGCCTCCGGGGCCAGGTTCTCCACGAGGAAGGCCGCGTCCAGCTCCGCGTCGCCCAGATGCTCTTCGCGCGGCGTGGTGGCGCCGGGCACCTTGTCCTCGGGGCGCTCGTGCTCCAGGAGCAGGTCCGCGGGCAGCGCGCCCTCCAAATCCAGGCGCAGCACGGTGACGGTGTGGCGCTTCTTGCCCCCCGCGCCCCGCTTCCCCGTGGCCAGCAGCAGCGGCCGTCCCCGGTAGCGGCCCTGCACCTCCAGCCGCTTCTCCGCGCAGGTGAGCCCATTCGCCTTCGCGAACGCCTCCCACGCCGCGCGCTGCCGGCGCTTGAGCTGGAACAACGTGAAGAGGGCCAGGGCGCCCAGGACGAGCAGGGACGCGAGGATGCCGAGCGGAGAAGAGACACCGGGAAGCATGGCGGCGCATTGTGCACCGATGCGCGACCGGTGGACCCTCAAATCCGATCGCGTGCGCACCGCCGAGCTCCGAGCAGGCTTGGACTGCCAGGGCCCGAACATGCGGGATGCCCTCCGCGCGCACGCAAACGCGTGGAATCCCGCGTGCCTGCATTTCTACCTGCTGGCGCTTCGCTCCACCGGGATGCGCACGGAGCGCGCTCGCGTTGCACGCACGGTGTGGCGGAAACGTCGGTGCTTGGGTGCGGCGTCCTCGTGGGTTGTCGGAGGGGCGCCCTGAAGGCTCCGTGGCGCGTGCGGTTGGAGGGGGAGGACGTGGGAGGAGGGGCGCTGGCGCAAGCATGCGGAATGACACCCTTTTTCGACAATGTCAGAGGGGGCAGGTAAGGGAGCGGGGGCTCGCCGCTTGGAGTCGGGACGTCACCGGGAGAGGCTGCCCGGCTGGCGCCTGGAGTCGGGCCACGAGGGAGGGTGAACGCCGGATGCGCCTGCTGCACACGTCGGACTGGCACCTGGGACACACGCTGTATGACGTCTCGCGCGAGGCGGAGCACACCGCGTTCCTGACGTGGCTGCTGGCCACGCTGGAGTCGGAAGAGGTGGACGCGCTCCTGGTGGCCGGGGACATCTTCGACACGGCCAACCCCAGCGCGGAGGCGCAGGCGGCCTGGTACCACTTCATCGCGCGCGCGCGCCGTGCGCTGCCGAAGCTGGAAGTGGTGGTGGTGGGCGGCAACCACGACTCCGCGGCGCGGCTGGATGCGCCGGATCCGCTGTTCACCGCGCTGGGCGTGCACGTGGTGGGGGGACTGCCGCGTCAGCAGGGCACGCTGGAGCTGGAGCGGCTGGTGGTGCCGGTGCACGACGCGAGTGGGAAGGTGGGCGCGTGGGTGGCGGCGGTGCCGTACCTGCGGCCGTCGGATCTGCCGCCGGTGGCGGATGCGACGGTGGACCGGTTGGTGGAGGGCGTGCGCTCCGTCTACGCGGAGGTGCTGGATGGGGCGCGCAGGCGCCAGCGCTCCGGGCAGGCGCTGGTGACCATGGGCCATTGCTACATGACGGGCTCGGAGCTGTCGGAGTTGAGCGAGCGGAAGATCCTCGGTGGCAACCAGCACGCGCTGCCGGTGGACCTGTTCCCCCAGGACGTCGCGTACGCGGCGCTGGGGCACCTGCACAAGGCCCAGCGCGTGGGCGGGCGCGAGGGCGTGCGCTACAGCGGGTCGCCGCTGCCGCTGTCCCTGTCGGAAGCGCACTACAAGCATCAGGTGATGTTGGTGGACGTGGAGGACGGGGCGCTCCAGCAGGTGCGTCCGCTGCCGGTGCCTCGCACGACGGACATGGTGCGGGTGCCCGCCCGGGACGCGCTGACGCTCGCGGACGTGCTGGACCTGCTCGCGGCGCTGCCCGCGTGCGAGCCGGGGATGCCGGAGTCGATGCGGCCGTACCTGGAGGTCTGCGTGTCGCTGCCCCGCCCGGAGCCGGCGCTGCGCCACAAGGTGGAGCATGCGCTGGAGGGGCGCGCTGCGCGGCTGGTGAAGCTGACGCCCTTCTACACGGGGACGGGTGGGGCGCTGGCGGACGTGCGGCCGGGGCTGTCGCTGCGGGAGCGCACGCCGGAGGATGTGTTCCTGGCCCGGTATGCGCGGGACTTCAAGGAGCCGCCCACGCCGGAGTTGCTGGAGTCGTTCCACGCGCTGCTCACCCAGGTGCAGGAGGACGCGTCGTGAAGATCCTGGCGATTCGCGGCAGCAACCTCACGAGCTTCTCCGGTGAGTTCAAGCTGGAGCTGGACCAGGCGCCGTTGGACAGGCTGGGGCTGTTCGCCATCTCCGGCGCGACGGGCGCGGGCAAGAGCACGCTCCTGGATGCGCTGTGTCTGGCGCTGTTCGACCGCACGCCCCGGCTCGGTGGGCCCAGCAAGGTGCTGGTGGGGCGCGCGGACGAGGACGAGGAGGCGCGTCTTTCGGCCTACGACGTGCGCGGCATGCTCCGGCGCGGGGCGGGCAAGGGCCACGCGGAGGTGGATTTCCAGGGCAAGGACGGGCGGCGCTACCGGGCGCGCTGGAACGTGTGGCGGGCGCGCGAGCGCGCGGAGGGGCGCTTCCGGCCGCAGGAGCTGAGCCTCACGGACGTGGCCACGGGACAGCTCTTCGGTCGCACGAAGGGCGAGGTGCTCCAGGCCATCCAAGAGCGGCTGGGGTTGTCGTTCGACCAGTTCCGCCGTTCGGCGCTGCTCGCGCAGGGAGAGTTCGCGGCGTTCCTGCGCGCGGACGCGAACGAGCGCGCGGAGCTGCTGGAGCGGATGACGGGCACGGAGGTGTACAGCCGGGTGTCCGTCGCGGCGCACAAGAAGAACGCGCTGGAGCAGGAGGAGTTGACGCGGCTGTCGCACGGGCTCGCCGCAATCGCGCTGATGTCGGAGCTGGAGCGGGAGGGCGCGCGCGGCCAGTTGGGCGAGGAGGAGGCCGCGCGGGTGAGGGCGGAGGCGCGGCTGCGCGAGGCGGAAGGGGCCACGGCCTGGTACGCGCTGCGCGCGGAGCTGGTGGGGCAGGAGCAGGCCGCTGATGTCGCGGTGACGCGGGCGGTGGCGGAGAAGGAGGCGGCGGCGCCTCGCGAGGCCCTGCTGGAGTCGGTGCGCGCGGCGGAGGGCTTCCGCGCGGTCGTATCGGCGGTGGAGACCGCGGAGCAGCGCTGTGTGATGGCGGAGGCCGAACAGGTCGCCCGGGCGTCGCAGGCGGAAGCGGCGCTCGCGGCGTCGGCGTCGCAGCGTCAGGTGCGGATGCAGGCGGAGGTGGCGCGGGCGGCGGCGCAGGAGGCGGAGGCCTCGGTGCGCCCGGCGCTGGAGGAAGCGGCGCGGCTGGACACGCGGCGCGCGGAGGCAGAGCGCGAGGCCCGGGAGACCGCGGAGCTGGCGAAGCAGGCGCAAGCGGCGGAGACCGCCGCGCAGGAGGCGCTGGCGCTGGTGCAGGCCGCGGAGGCGAAGGCCCAGGGACTGGTGGATGCGGCCCAGGCGTGGCGCGCTTCGCATGCGGGCTGGGAGCCGCTGGCCACGGAGTGGCCCCGTTGGCAGCGCGAGCTGGAGCGCTACGCGGGGGCCTTGAAGGAGGAACAGGCTGCGGGGTCGGACTCGGACCGGTTGGGCAAGGACGTGGACCGGCTGGGGGGGGAGACCCAGGCGCGGCGCGAGGAGCACCAGGGCGCGGTCGAGGCCGAAGCGCAGGCGCTGGCACTGGCGACCCACGCGGAGGCGGCGCTGGGGGAGGACGGGGGCGCGGCGCGACGGGCGCTCCGGGAGGCCCTGCTGGGGCGGCAGGACGCGCTGGGCGCGCTGACGCTCGCGGGGGAGGGGGCGCGGGCGGAGGGCGCGGCGGAAGGCGAAGCAGACGCGGAAGTGAAGGCGCACCGCGAGGTCTCCGCGCGCGCGGGTGGAGAGGCGAAGGACGCGGCGGCGCGGCGTGCGACGCAGGACGCGATGCTCCAGGAGGCGCGGCGGGCGCAGTCGCGTGCGGAGGCGACGCAGGGGCTGGCCTCGCACCGGGCCGCGTTGCATGAAGGCGAAGCCTGTCCGCTGTGTGGTGCGCTCGAACATCCGTATGCGCGTGAGGGCTCGGCGCTGGAGGGGCTGGTCGCGGAGGCCGCGGCCCGGGTGGTGGAGCTGGAGTCGGCGCGCGATGTCGCGGCGAAGCAGGAAGGCGCGGCCAGCGTGCGGCAGGCGACGGCGGACACGGCCGCGACGCAGGCCGAGGGTCGGCGCGACACAGCGGCCCGCAGGCGCAAGGGACATCAGCAGTCCTGGCTCGCGGCGCGCGAGCGGTGGATCCGCGCGGTGCTTCCAGGGGTCGACGCACGGACTCCACCGGATGCGAAGTGGTCCCGTGGGACGCCGACAGCGGGGACGTCCAAGCGTCGGGTGAATACGGCGGACGCTTCGGGCGCAGGCGTTGATCAGGGGACGGTGGGCTCCCTTCTGGGGAATGACAGCGCCGCCTCGATGGCCGGGGTGTCGGGCTCCGGCGCGGATGGATTGCTGTCCTCGGGAGACGCTGCGGCATTGGCGGGCAGGGCCGACAGCTCCCGCGCGGTGGACGCGCTGCCCCCCGAGCACGCGGAGTCCGCCTCCGCGCAGGCGTGGGCCCGGATCGCGCAGGAGGACGTGCGTGTCCGGCTTGCGACCCTGCGTGAGGAAGAGGAGTCCGCGGAGACACGGGCCGCCGCCGCGCGCGAGGCCCGTGCCCGCTTGGAGACCCTGCGCACGCGACGTGAAGGCTCCGCCGATGCCCTGCGCAAGGCCGAGGATGCCCTCGCCCGCGTGGTGCAGGCCCACCGCGAGGCGCTGCTCCGTCGCGACACCGCCCGCGAGGCTCGACAGCGCGCGCTCGCGGAAGTCGCTCCGCCGTTCGCCAACGAAGCCTCCCCCTGGCAGGACAAGCTCGCGGAGGATCCCCTTCGCTTCCAGGGCCGTTGTCTGGAGCGCGTGACGAAGTGGCGCGAGCGCGCGGTCGAACTCGATGCCGCACAGAAACGCCTGGACGAAGAGCAGGGCCGCCGTGCCCGCGAAGAGGTCCGCCTCCAGTCCCGACACGAGGACGCGCAGACCGCGTCCGGACGCGCGAACCTCAAGGACACGGCCTTCCAGGACGCCTCGAAGGCCCGCGCGCGACTGCTCCAGGGACGCTCCACGCAGGAGGTGCGCGCGGAGGTCCAGGCCCGGCTCGACACCGCCGTGGACGCCTATGAGCGCGCCCGCGAAGCCGCTGAAGCCCTCCAGCAGGCGGAGAAGGTGGCCACCGCGCGCGCCGAGGACGCCGTGCGCCTGCGCACCGAGGCCGTCCGCGCGCTCGACAGCGCCCAGGCGGTCCTCGCGGAACGCCTCGCCGGCCAGGGCACCACCCTGGAGGAACTCAAGGCCCTGCTGTCCCGGGACGCCGCCTGGTGCGACAGCGAGGCGCGCTCGCTCAACGCCTTGCGCGAGTCCGTGGCCCAGGCCCGCGCCGTGCTCCTGGAGCGCCGGGAGCGCCGCGTCCGGCATGAAGCCTCGGGCCTCCCCTCGCTGCCGGAAGCCGACGTCGCCGCCCTCTGCGAGCACCTGCGCACGGATGTCGAGGTGCGCCGCCGCGCGGAGTCCATGCTGCGCGCCCGCCTGGACCACGACGACGCGTCCCGCGCCCGCCACGGCGCGGAGGCCCGCGCGCTGGAGCTTCGCCGGGGCGAGGCGGAGGTGTGGAAGACGCTGGGCGACCTCATCGGTTCGCACGACGGGAAGAAGTTCAAGGTGTTCGCCCAGAGCCTCACGCTGGATGCGCTGCTGCTGCACGCCAACGCGCACCTGCGCGAACTGGCGCGCCGCTACCGGTTGGAGCGCGTGCCCGGCCACGACCTGGATCTCCAGGTGGTCGACGGCGACATGGGCGACGAGGTGCGCAGCGTGGCCAGCCTCTCTGGCGGCGAGAGCTTCCTCGTGTCCCTGGCGCTCGCGCTGGGGCTGGCCTCGCTGTCGTCGGAGACGACGCAGGTGGAGACCCTCTTCATCGATGAAGGCTTCGGCACGTTGGATCCGGAGACGCTGGAGGTGGCGCTGGCCACGCTCGACGCGCTCCAGGCCACCGGCCGGCAGGTGGGCATCATCTCCCACGTCAGCGGGCTGGCGGAGCGCATCGGCGTGCAGGTGCGCGTGGTGAAGCAGGGCGGCGGTCGCAGCCGGCTGGTGGTGGAAGGGGACGCGGGCATCGCCGTGTCCCCCGGACAACAGGTGGCGTGAGCCGTCCGGGCGTCAGCCCGACACCGGCTCCGCGCCCATCAGGCCGCGCACCACCGCGGCCACCGCCAGCGGCGTCGCCACCCGGTCGTCGCTCAGCGCCGCCAGCGCCCGGGCGAACTGCTCCGCCGACGAGAAGCGCTGCGCCGGATGGGGCGCGAGCGCCCGGTCCAACACCAGCGCCAGCGAATCGGACACCTCGGGCGCCAGCATGCGCACGGGCGTCACCCGCACGCCGCGGATGGAGGCCTCCACCTCCTCCTCGGTGCCGCCCTCGAAGGGCGACTCCAGCGACAGCAGCTCGTACAGCAGCACCGCCGCCGCCCACAGGTCCACCGCCACGGACACCTCGCCCGCGAGCAGCTCCGGGGAGCGGTAGTGCTGCTTGCCCATGCGCCGCCAGTCCACCGTCGCGCCCGCGCGCGAGCGCGCCACGCCGAAGTCCGCCAGCTTCACCTCGCCACCGCGCGACAGCAGCACGTTGTGCGGCGACACGTCGCAGTGCACCACCGCCAGCGGCCGCCCCTTGGAGTTGGTGGCCGAGTGCGCGTGCGCCAGCGCCTCCAGCACGTGCCGCACCATCATCACCGAGATGTCGATGGGCAGCTCGATGCGTCGGCGCCGGCACTGCGCCAGCACCCGGCCCAGGTCGGTGCCCTCCACCAATTCCAGCGCCAGGTACGGGCCATCCGCCTGATCGCCGTACTCGCGGAAGCCCACGATGTGCGGATGGTTCAGGCAGCGCGCCAGCTCCGCCTCGTGCAAGAGCTGCTCGCGCGCCTCGGGGTCCCTCGCGCGCTCCGGACGCACGCGCTTGAGCGCCACCTCCTCGCCCGCGAGCATTCCCTGCATCATCCGCGCGCGGAACACCTCCGCGTTGCCGCCGCGTCCCAGCCGCGACAACAACTGGAAGCGTCCGCAGTCGCGGGGCCACTGCTCCGGGGCACCTTCCTCCTGCGTCGTCACGCCTTCTCCCCGACCAGACTCGCCAGGTAGTCGTCCAGTGTCCGCGAGAAGGTGGCGTCGTCGCTCAGGAACGCCAGGCCCACGCCCCCCGTGTAGGGCGCGTCCACCACGTGCACCACCAGCGCCTCGCCCTGCAGGCGCTGGCCGTTGGGCAGCTTCACGTCCACCGTGACGACACTGTCCTGCGGTGGACGGTGCGCCGTGCGCACGAAGAGGCCGCCGTTGGAGATGTTCAGCGCGTGCTCGCGCACGAAGTCCAGCTCCGTGCGGAACTCCAGCTCCAGCTTCACGGCGAAGCGCCGGCCGCGTCGCTGCGCCACGTCTTCCTGGGGCTCCTCCTCCTGCGCGCGGTAGGGCTCGCCACCCCGCGTGGGCGCCGAGGGGACTTCCGGCGCGGGCGCGGTGGTGAGCGGCGCGGGAGCGGACGGCGGCGGTCGCGCGGCCAGCGCCTCCAGGTGCTGCTGGAGCTCCTGCGCCGCCTGCGCGCGCTCCTCGCCGGTGAAGGGCGTGCCGCCCGCCAGCGTGCGCGAGCGCAGCGCGTCCCGCTCCGACTTGGGCAGCCGCCACAGCTCCACGAAGGTGCCGCCACTCTTGCGCACCTCCTCGCCCAACTTCTCCACCGCCGCGCGCGGATAGCCGGGCACCTCCACCTTCACCTCCAGCGCGCCCTCCTCGTCGCGGAACGCCACCAGCAGTTGCATGGACTGCGCGGACGGCAACAACGCGCCCAGGCCCTCCACCACGGACGCCGCCATCTCGGGCGACGCCCCTCCCCTCCACACCGCCGCGAGACCGAAGACAGGCACGGGCCGGACGATAGCCGAGCCCTCCTCACCTCCGTCCAGACAGTGCGATCGGAATCAGGCGATAGCGACGGACGCAAAGTTTCCGAATGGAGATGCGTCTCTCCGACCCAGGGAGCACCTACATCGGAAATCCTCTCGTATCCCTCTATGCTGGCGGCTCTCCGTAACCCCCCTTCCCGGAGTCCCAACTCGTATGCGCAATTGGATCCGACTCTTCTCCGGCACCCTGCTCGCGGCAACGCTGCTGGCGGGCTGCGGTGGCAGTGACCCAGACCCCGATCCGGGCCCTGGCCCTGGCTCCGACGCAGGCCCCACGGATGGTGGCGGAGATGACACCGACGCGGGCGTCATCGACGCGGGCTTCGACGCCGGTTACGTCGAGGACGCAGGCATCATCGTGGACCCCGATCCTGACCCGGGCAAGGTCCCCACCGACCCGTACGATCCGACCAACGCCACCAAGGACTCGGACTGTGACGGCCTGACGGACCAGGAGGAGTACTCCACCGTCTACACGGGCGGGCTGAAGACGAGCCCCGGCCTGCGCGACACCGACGGCGACGGCATCCGCGACGGCGTGGAAGTCGGCCGCACCACCACCGTGAACGTGGATCCGTCCTGTAGGTTCTACAAGGACGAGGATACGGGCTCGCGCACTTCGCCGGTGAAGGCGGACACGGACGGCGACGGCCTGGAGGACGGCCTGGAGGACGCCAACCGCAACGGCAGGCGCGACAACGGGGAGACGGACCCCAACACCGCGGACTCCGACAACGACGGCCTCTCCGACGGCGAGGAGGACGCGAACAAGAGCGGCGCGGTGAGCCCCGGCGAAACGGATCCTCGCAGGCGCGACTCCGACGATGACGGCCTGCCGGACGGTCTGGAGAAGTCCACCGGCACGGATCCGCTCAAGCCCGACACCGACGGCGACACCTGCTCCGACGGCTCCGAGGACGTGAACAAGAACGGCAAGGTCGACCCCGGGGAGAAGAACCCGCGCGTGGCGGGGGATTGCGTCGCGATCGTCCTCGACTCGGACTTCGACGGCATTCCCGACACGGTGGAGGACGCCACCCAGACCGACAAGACCAAGGCCGACACGGACGGCGACGGCGTGGCGGACGGAGTGGAGGACAAGAACCGGAACGGCCGCGTGGACTCCGGTGAGACGGATCCGCGCCTGACGGATACCGACTGCGACGGCCTCCAGGACGGCGCCGGCCGCGACGGCTTCCTCGGGGAGGACCCCAACTCCAACGGCATCGTGGAGGCCGGCGAGACGAACCCCACCAACCCGGACACCGACGGTGACGGCCTGCTCGACGGCGTGGAGCGTGGCGTGACGACCGCCGCGGCCCCGCGCAACAACTGCGGCTACACGGGTGACGCGGACCCCACGACGAAGACGGACCCCACCAAGCCGGACCACGACGGTGACGGCATCCCCGACGGCGCGGAGGACTCCGACCAGAACGGCCGCGTGGATCCGGGCGAGCTCAACCCGAACAACCCCGCGGACGGCGCGGCCAGCACCCCGGCGGGCAAGGCGTGCAGCGTGCAGAACCTGCGCACGGTGACGTTCAAGGAGGACAGCGGCGCGGACGTGCGACTGGCGCTGCCCAACACCTTCAAGCAGGCCAACCTGATCAACCTCAAGGTGTCCGGCCAGACGGTCGGCGTGATGGGCTATGACGACACCCGGCAGGTGACCTTCATCGCCTACAAGCGCGGTCAGGTGACGGGTTCTACCACGCCCACGGGCGACGAGCTGGGCATCCGCACCGGCACGACCGCGCTGGCGCCGGCGGACGTGGAGTTCACCCAGACGTTCACCACCTGGGACGGTTTCCCCGCGGCGGTGTCCCGCTACGCGCTCGCCGGCACGGCGGAACTGAAGAGCTTCACCAACACCCTGGCGAGGGGGCTCGTGCCCTCGTCCACGGAAGTGCTTGGCGGTACCGCGGGCATCTCCGGTCCGTTCAAGATCCAGGCGCAGTACGTGCACCGCTCCGACCAGAGCGTGGTGGTGGTCATCGCCATCACGCCGGCGGCCCGCTACAACGAGGCGGGCAGCCTCTTCACGCTGGCGGACACGGCGGGCGGCTCCGCGCTGGCGCAGTTCGGCGACGCGGACGCGGTGCAGTGCGAGGTCTTCACCGGCAACACCGCCGTGGTGGACTTCCTCTTCGTGGTGGACGACAGCGGCTCCATGGCCTCGTCCCAGACGTTCCTCGCCGGCGCGGCGGCGGCGGTGGCCAACAAGCTGGCCAACGCCACGCTGGACTGGCGCCTGGGCATGGTCACCACCGCCTACACCGGCAACGGCCCCAACAACGGCGTGCTCCGGGCCTTCACGCAGAACATCGATCAGTTCAAGTCGTGGCTGACCCAGAACGCGACGTGCAACACCACCTCGAAGGCGTGCACGGTGGGCAGCAATCCGCTGCCGAACACCACCTGCGCGAGCAACAAGGAGTGCTGGGTGGGCCTGGGCGGTGACGGCGCCGAGCGCTCCCTGGAGGCGGCGCGCAAGGCCATCAACAACCTGAGCGCGACGGGAGGCACCGCGGAGACGCGGCTGCGTCCGGGCGCCAAGGTGGTGGTCGTCATCCTCACGGACACGCGCGACCAGTCCTCGAGCAGTGTGGCGGACTACACCGCGTACTTCCTCAACACCGGCACCACGGTGGAGACGACGAAGAACCCGGTCAACGCGCCCATCCAGGTCCACGGCATCATCTGCCCGCATGAGAATGCGACGAGCAACACGGCCACGTGGTGCAACAAGGACGAGGATCCGCGCAACCCCCGCCACCTGGACGTCATCCAGTCCACGGGCGGCGTGGCCGGCAGCATCCGGGACAACAACGCCATCACCAACACCATCAACGCCATCGTGGACAGCGTCATCGCCTCGGTGGGTTACCGCACGCTCAAGCCGCCCATCGGCGCGTCGTTGAAGGTGGCGGTGGCGGAAGTCGCGGATCCCGCAGTGTGCCCGAGCATCGGGGACCTGCCGCGCAGCCGCACCAACGGCTTCGACGTGGACGGCATCAACCGCACCGTGTCGTTCTACGGCGCGTGCCGTCCCAAGACGTCCGGCCAGACGCAGGCGGCGCTGTCGTACCGCTACTGGATCGACCGCACGAGCAAGCCCAACGGCAACCCGCCTCCGTGCGCGACCGACACCACGTACTACGACCCGAACGATCCGGACTTCTGCAAGGGCAAGCTCACCTGCAATCGCACCACCGACAAGTGCGAGTGCCCGGCCGACTGCGGCGGCACCGCGCCCGCAGGCCAGGTGTGCAACACGGACCGCGCGGTGTGTGACTTCACCTGCGCCCAGGACTGCGGTGGTGCGTGCGGCACGTTCGAGACGTGCAACACGAACTCCTGCTCGTGCTCCTGCGTGCAGTCCGCGTCCTGCGCGGCGGGCTACAAGTTCGACAACAACGCCTGCGGCTGCGTCTGCGACACGGGCGCGCTCAACTGCGGCACCGGCTTCGCGGCCGACCCGGGTCTCTGCGCCTGCGTCTGCCAGCCGGACTGCGGCGGCTGCGCCCCGGGCTTCACGTGCAACGTCAGCGCGTGCGCCTGCGAGAAGCCCATCGGTTGATGCGGCGGAAATGAAGACGCTCCCCCGGCGCCACCTGGGCCAGGGGAGCGGTGGTGACTGAAGCAAGGCATCCAGAAGCCCCCGCTCTTCACGTCCCTCCAGGGCGACCGCTGAAGGTCGGGGGTTTCTTCGTTCCGGTGCTACTTCGCTCCGCCCGCGGCCTGGGGCAGGCCCGCGACGCGGTAGACGGGGTAGAGGCCGAAGCGCTCATCCCAGGCCGGGTGGCGCTCCGCGAAGAAGCGCAGGCGGGCCTGCGGGTCCTTCGCGAACGCGGGGTCCTTCAGGCGCTCCTGGAAGGCGGCCTTCACGCCCGCGTCCTTCGCGAGCAGCTCCCGGGCGAAGGGCTCCGCGACGTAGTCCTCGATGTATTCCTTCTGCTCGAAGTGGGCGTTGAAGAAGCCCCACGCCAGCAGCGAATCCGGGCCGGCCGGCTCGAATAAGTGCGCGACCAGCTGCACGTTCTTCTGCGCCACGGGCACGTAGAGCGAGCCCGCGACCACGTCCTGCGTGTCCGGCTTCCATTCGCCCTTCGCGGTGAGGCCCTGGTGGCCTTCGTTGGACTGGGCGCGGAACTGGAAGTCCTTCGAGCGGAAGGACTCCACCTTCGCGGCGGGCACCGTGCGGGCGATGCGCTGGAAGGTGATGCCCTGCGTGGCGAGCTTGGGCTCCACCCACGCGGCGTGGGCCGCGGGGACGACGTAGCCGCCCGCGGGCAGCGTCACGGTGAGCGCGGGCTTGAGCTCCGGTGCGTACGGCACGGTCCACGTCTGGGGCTTCGTGTCGTCGTAGCGGATCCACGGCTGGCCGGAGATGTCCGACGGCGTGCGCTCGTACGCGTAGCCCTTGAACTGGAGCGTCTCCCGCTTCGCGGTGTTCTCTGCGTCTCCACCAGCACGCCGAAGCGGTGGTGGACGGCCCAGAAGCCGTGGCTGAAGCGCGGCGGGGGAACTCCGTAGGCGAAGCCGCTCGTCGGGTCGTCATCCTTGAGAAAGGACGGGTAGAAGCCGAGCGGCTGGTGGCCCTGCGCGGTGAGGCCGGTGAAGAGCTCCGCGAGCAGCTTCGTGCCCAGCGCCTGGAGCGCGGGCGGGCCGGACTTCTGCGGCTCCAGGCCCACGGACACGTCGGGTTCGAACTTGGCGCCGTCGGTGACGTGCAGGTCCACGTAGACGAGCGGGTCCCACGCGTTGAGGTACTTGAGCAGCAGCGCCATCTCCGGCGCGTCCACCTTCACGTAGTCGCGGTTGAGGTTGAGGTTGCGCGCGGTGGTGCGAAAGCCCATCTCCTCCGGGCCCACCTGGTTGGGGCGGTGGTTGGGATTGAAGCGCTCGTGGCCGTCCAGGTTGAAGACGGGGACGAAGACGGCGGTGACGCCCTTGAGCACGTCCGGCAGCGCCTTGCCCTGGAGCGCGTCGCGCAAGAGCCAGTAGCCGGCGTCCTTGCCGTCGATTTCACCCGCGTGGATGCCGCCCTGGAAGAAGACGACGGGGCGCTGCTTCCTGCGCGCGGCGTCCGCCGTGAGGGTGCCGTCCTGGCTGACGACCAGCGCCACCAGAGGGCGGCCTTCCGGGGACAGGCCCAGCGTGTCGCAGCGCGCCTTGCCGGGGAACGCCTTGGGGAAGGCGCGGCAGAGGGCTTCCGCTTCCGCGTAGCGGCCGGTGCGCGTCCAGCCGCTCTGCTCGGAGGTGGAGGTGAGGGGTGGTGCCTGCGTGAGGACCAGGGCGGTGAGGGTGGGCAGGAGCATGCCTGCTTGAGAGCACAAGCCCCGCCGGGGCTCAACCGTGGCGCACGGTGTGCGTGCCGCCCACGGGCAGCACGTGCACCCGGTCGCGCGGCCAGCCCCGGCGCAGCCACTCCGCGTCCAGGCGGACGGGGGGCTCGTCGAGCGGCTCGTCGGTGAGCTTGAAGGTGCCCCAGTGCATGGCGAAGAACGCGAGCGCGCCCAGGTCTTCAAAGGCCTGCACGGCCTCCTCCGGGTTCATGTGCTGGAAGCGCATGAACCACGCCGGGTCATAGGCGCCAATGGGCAGCAGCGCCGCGTCCAGGTGCGGGAACCGGGCGCCAATCTCCTTGAAGCCCTGGAAATAGGCGGTGTCGCCGGAGTGGTAGACGCGCGCACTGGAGCCCTCCACCACGAAGCCGCCCCACAGCATCTGGTTGGCGTCGTTGAGGCCGCGGCGGCTCCAGTGCTGCGACGGCACGTAGTGCACGCGCACGGGGCCCACCTGCGTGGACTCCCACCAGTCCAGCTCGCTGAAGGGCAGGCCCTCACCCTGGAACACCGGGGCGTGGCCCAGGCCGGTGATGACGCGGGCCCCCACCTGCTTGAGCGTGGGCAGGTCCAGGTGGTCGTAGTGGTTGTGGGACACGAGGCTCGCGGTGATGGGCGGCAGCTTCTCCACCGGGACGCCGGGCGGCACGTTGCGGTGGATGACGACGTTGATGGCGTCGCGCAGCACCGGGTCGATGAGCAGCGACACGCCATCCAGTTGCACCAGCCAGCTCGCGTGGCCCAGCCACGTCAGCCGCGCGCCTTCTCCCGGAGCGGGTGGGGTGGCGAGCACCGTGAGGTCCGGCTCCACGTGCGGCACGGCGGCGCGCGCGGGCGACTTGCGGCGCTTGCCCGACAGCTTGTCCACCACGGCCCACTTGAAGACGTTGTTGAACGGGTGCGGTCCGCTGCCATCCAGGTTCTTGAAGCGCATCGCCATGAGTGGCTCCCCGTGTCGGGCATCCCTTGAGGATGGACCCGCACGCCTCTCGGATGGAGTCATGCTCGGCTGGCGGGGCGGGGCGCAAGGGGAATGAGGCACTTGTGCCGCCAGGGCTCCGCTGGAGGACACGGAAGGGGGCGCGGGCTTCGGGCCCTGGCCTTATAAGCAGACCCGCGATGCGCCCTGGCTCCGGCACCACCACCCGTAGGTTGTTGCTCGCGTTCGGCGCGCTGGTGGCGCTGTTCGCGGCGGCGTCGGGCTACGCGCTCGGCCGGCTGTCGGACATCCATGAGGGCACGCATGCGCTGCGCGAGGTGGGCGGCAGGGCGCGGGAGGCGCGCGAGCTGGCCACGGCGGTGCGTGACCAGTACGCGCACCTGGCGCACACGATCATCCTGGGCAATGACAGCCACCGGCACTTCCACGCAGAAGCCCGGGCCCGAGTGGAGGCGCTGACGCGCGGTCTTTCGGCGCAGGCCCGCGACGCGGAGGAGCGCGCGGCGGTGGCGGACATCCAGGCGTCGGGGGACGCGCTGGACGTGCTCTACCGGGACACGCTCCTGCCCGCGGTGCTGGCGAAGGATGCGCGGGCGGTGGAGGCGGCGCATGGGCGGGCCCTGGAGTGGGTCAATCGCATCCAGGCGCGGGTGGATGGGCTGACGGAGCGGTGGGATGCGTCGATGGGCGTCTTCGAGGCGCACGTGGGCGCGGTGGAGCGCGACAGCTTCCGCTGGGCGCTGCTGTTCCTCGGCGGGGCCACGCTGTTCGCGGCGGGCGTGGGCGTCTACATCGGCAACTCGGTGGCCCGGCCGGTGGCGCGGCTTTCGGAGGGCGCGGCGCGGCTGGCGCGCGGGGACCTGGACGTGCGCATCCCGGAGGACGACCCGGGCGAGCTGGGCCACCTGGCCGCGCAGCTCAACCGGATGACGGGGGCGCTGCGCGCGCACCAGTCGCAGCTCGTGCAGCACGAGAAGCTCGCGGGCATCGGCCGGCTGGCGGCGGGCGTGGCGCATGAAATCAACAACCCGTTGGGCGTCATCCTCGGGTACGCGCGGCTGTTGCAGCGGCGGGCGGAGGGCCCGCTCGCGGAGGACCTGCGCGTGGTGGAGGAGGAGGCGGTGCGCTGCCAGCACATCGTGGAGGGGCTGTTGGATTTGTCCCGCCCGGGGCGCGGGCCCGTGGAGCCGGTGGCGCTGCGCGAGGCGTGCGAGGACGTGGTGGCCCGCCTGAGTGAGTCCGCACTCCTGGGCCCGGTGGCGGTGGAGGTCCACGGCGAAGGCGTCGCGTGGGTGCAGCCGCCCCGGCTGCGGCAGGTGCTGCTCAACCTGGTGAAGAACGCGGCGGAGGCCGCGGGGGAGGGGGGACGCGTGGAGGTGCGCATCGACGTGGACGCGGCCCGCGTGGCACGCGTGGCGGTGTCGGATTCGGGACCGGGGGTGACGGAGGAGGCGCGGGCGCGGCTGTTCGAGCCGTTCTTCACCACCCGGCCCGGCGGCACGGGGTTGGGGCTCGCGGTGAGTCAGGCCATCGCGGAGGCGCATGGCGGCCGCATCGACGTGGACGCAGGGCCCCTGGGCGGCGCGCGCTTCACGTTGTCGCTGCCCGCGCCCCCGCGTGAGCAGGAGGTGGCGGCATGAGCCTCCCGGTGGAGCGTGGGCAGGCGCCCGATGCGAGGCCGGCGGTCCTCGTGGTGGACGACAAGGAGAACATGCTCAAGCTGTTCGCGCGCATCCTGGGGGACGCGTACGCGGTGACGACGGCGCCGGATGGCGCGCGGGCGCTGGCCCTGCTGTCCACGCGCGCGTTCGACGTGGTGGTGACGGACATCCAGATGCCGGGCGCGGATGGCTTCACGGTGCTGCGCGAGGTGAAGCGGAGCGCGCCGGACACGGAGGTGGTGCTCGTCACCGCCTACGCGAGCGTCCCCAAGGCGGTGGAGGCCATCAAGGAGGGCGCGTACGACTACCTGTCCAAGCCCTTCGACCCGGACGAGGTGGCGCTGGTGGTGGCGCGCGCGTTGGAGCGCCAGCGTCAACGCAGGGAAGCGGCGGGACTCCAGGACCGCGCTTCGCGCATGCCGGACTTCCACGGGCTGCTCGGCACCAGTCCCGCGCTGCGCAAGACGCACGCGCTGCTCGCGCAGGTGGCGACGCGCGAGCTCACCGTGGTGCTCACCGGCGAGACGGGCACGGGCAAGGAACTGGCCGCCCGCGCGCTGCACCGGGAGAGCCCGCGCCGGGACAAGCCCTTCGTCGCGGTGAACTGCGGCGCGCTGCCGGCGGACCTGGTGGAGAGCGAGTTGTTTGGCCACGCGAAGGGCGCCTTCACGGGCGCGACGGGTGCGAAGGCCGGGCTCTTCGAGGAGGCGCACGGCGGGACGCTCTTCCTGGATGAAGTGGGCGACCTGCCGCTGCCGGTGCAGGTGAAGCTCAACCGCGCGTTGCAGGAGAAGGAGGTCCGCCGCGTGGGCACCACCACGCCGGTAACGGTGGACGTGCGCGTGGTGGCCGCGACGCACCGGGACCTGGCGGCGGAGGTGGCGCGGGGGCGCTTCCGCGAGGACCTCTTCTACCGGCTGGACGGCGTGACGGTGCGGATGCCCTCCCTGCGCGAGCGGCGCGAGGACATCGCGCTCCTGGCGATGCACTTCCTGTCCACCGCGCACCGGCCGGAGCTGGAGGGCTTCACGCCCGAGGCGCTCCAGGTACTCACCGCCGCGCCCTGGCCGGGCAACGTGCGGCAGTTGCAGAACGCGGTGGCGCGCGCGGTGGCGATGGCGGCCGGGCCGCGCATCACCCCGGAGGACCTGCCCCTGGAGTCCGGCCCGCTGCGCCCCCCCGCGACGCCCAGGGCGCTCCCGACGGAAGCGCTGGCGAAGCGGCCCTACCGCGAGGCGGTGGATGAGGTGCGCGACGCCGTCTCGCGCGACTACCTCACCGCGCTGATGCAGGAGTTCTCCGGCAACGTCACCCACGCGGCCGAGCGCGCGGGCATGGAGCGCGAGAGCCTGCACCGCCTGCTCAAGCGGTACGGCGTGCGCACGGAGGACTTCAAGCGCGGCGAGTCGTCCTAGGCCACGTGCTTGGCGAGCACCTTGTCCAGCTCCTCCGCCTGCGCCCGCGCTTCCGCGTCGGCGGTCTTCATCGCCCGGGCCGTGAAGGTGCGCGCGCGGACCGCGTCCGACTTCGCCAGGGCCATGGCCATGGTCAGGTTCGCCTGGGGGTGGTCCGGCGACGCCGCCAGCACGGGCGTGAGGATGTTCACGGCCTGTTCGTCCTGCTGATGCTCCAGGTGGAACATGGCCAGGTCACAGGCCGGTCCCGGCGCCGTGGGGTCGCGCTGGAGCGCTTCCTTCAGCAGGGCCACCGAAGCGGCCCGCTCCCCCTTGGCATCCTGCACCGACGCGAGGCCGTGCAGGACCTCCACGGAGTCGGGCGACTGCTTCCTCGCCTCCTCCAGGAGACGCTGGGCCTCGGCGGTGTTGCCGGCATTCAGTTGGTCGATTCCCTGGTGGTACAGGTCACTTCCCACGGTGTCCTCCAGTGCACCACGCGGCGCGTTGTCTCATTCTGCGCGACTTTGGTGCGGCGTCCGCAACTTTGGGCAGGCGATCCGCGAGAAATCGATAAGTCTTCACTCCAGGGTCCCCCATGATCATCGGCAACAAGCCCGTCCGCCCCCCGCAGACCACCGGCACGGCCTCCACCTCCACGCGCCCCGCGACCCAGCCCGCGCGCAACGTGGTGAAGGATTCCTTCTCGCCCGGCACCGCCGCCACCCAGCGCACCGCCGCCGTCACGGCCGCCCCTCCGGGCGACCACGGCAAGCTGATGAGCGACTACCTCACCGGCGCGATCCCGCCCCCGGCGGATTTCGAGCAGGTGATGGGCTACAAGCCCTACGCCATCCAGACGCCGCACGGCCAGCGCATGCAGGATCCGCTCGGCTACGCCTCCGTCCCCGGCAAGATCGGCCCGGACAAGGAGTTCGACAAGGCGGCCAAGACCCACGACTACGGCTATGACCTGCTGCGTTACTTCGAGAAGAAGGGCACGCCGCTCAAGCCGGAGGCCCGCAAGGCGGCGGACGCGCAGTTCCGCAAGGACATGTTCGACTACGCGAACGACCAGAAGGGCGCGATGAACCGCTTCAAGTTCCGCGCGTGGGCGCAGATCTACGCCACGGCGGTGGAGCTGAACTCCGTGCGCCAGCACCACGGTCCTCCGTAGTCGGTCGCGAAGTGCGAGGACGCTGAAAAGCCCAGGGGGGCCCGCCGTCGACGGGCCCGCTCAGGGGCAGGTGGCCGTGTCGTCGTTCATGTCGATGTGGACGATGCCCGGGCCGCCCTGGAACACCGTCGTCGCGAGCGCGGCGGCCTTGCACGTGGGCAGCTTCGGGTTCTCCGTGACGACGAAGTCGGACGTCACCCGGGCCAGCTCCTCCAGGCCGAAGTCCGTGAGCAGCGCATTGCCCCGGACGTTGAGGAACGCCACCTCGCGCAGCGTCGCGAAGTCGCCCAGGTCGGGCAGCTTCGCGTTGCCCAGGACCTCCAGCAGGGACAGCCGGGTCAGCAGGCCCAGGCCTTCCAGTGACACCAGCGCTTCATTGCCGGTGACGGACACCGCGATCGCGCCTCGCAGTTGAGGCAGGTGGTGCACGCGCTGCAACGTCGCGTTGTATTTCACGCTGAAGTCCTGCTCCACCTGGGCCAGTTGGGGCATGTCTCCGGCGGCGGACATCACCGGATTGCCCTGGATGACGATGCGGCCCGCGTGGGTGAGGTTTTCGAACCCGGCGGTGTCGGGCAGCTTGGGGTTGTTGGAGATGAACAGGCTGCCCACGGTGGTGAGCTTGCGCAGCGGCTGGAGCGTCAGGAGCTGGGGGTTCGAGCCCAGCTCCAGCACTCCGTCCACCTTCTCCAGCCGATCCAATCCGAAGGGGCCGCCCATCCCGGAGTTGTTCTCCAGGACGATGTCCCCATGCACGTGGGTCAGTTTGTAGAAGGGGACCGTGGTCATCCGGAGGTTGTCCTGGATGCGAAGCGAGCCCTGGAGCGCGACGACGTTGGGCAGCAGGCCCGGCTCCTCCACCGCGTTGTTCGCGAGCAGGGTGATGCTGTCGGCGGGCACCACCGCGACCAACCCTTCCAGGTCGGTGAGCGCGGGGTTGTTCTCCACGGTGAGGCTGCCCGCCACCCGCAGCAGCGCGCGGGAGTCATCCCCCAGGAGCATCGCGTCGAGCCGGGCGTTGTCGCGCAGCTCCACGTCGCCTCCGATGAAGCGCAGGGTGCTCAGGTTCATCCGCCGCAGGCTGGAGTTGCCCTGCACGATGAGCGAGCCGTCGATGATGGACAGCGCGAGGAGGTGGGCCTCCGCGAGGATGGGGGCCTCGATGCGCAGGGTGCCCCGCAGGCGGCCCACCCCTTCGAGCGCGATGAGGTCCACGGCGTTGGCGACCACGAAGTCCCCGTCGTGGATGCGGGAGGCCAGGCACACGTGCACCGTCTCGCGGAAGCCCTGGGGATCCGGCGCACCGTTGTCATCGGTGTCCTCGAAGGCGTCCACGCCCGTGCCGCCCGCGGGGCAGTTCATCCCGCCGGGCTCGGCGTTGAACTGCACGAACTTCAGGTGGGCCGGCGCCACGTCGCACGCGTAGGCGGTGGCATCCACCTCCTCCGCGTCGAGCACCCCGTCCAGGTCCAGGTCCGCGCCTGCTTCCAGCACCGAGCCGCCCCGGTCGCAGGGGGCGACGGAACCCGGCACCTCGCGCACCCGCGCGAGCACCGGGGCCGGTTCGTCGCAGCCGTAGACCTCGCGGGAGATCTCCGCGTCCTCCAGCAGCCCGTTGCCGTTGATGTCATGGCCGGCGTGGGTCACCTGCCCGCCCCGGGCACACTGCGCGCCCGGAGCCACCGGACGCACGCGCACCAGCACGTTGGCGACCGTGGTGGCGCAGACGTAATCGGTGGCGGTGACCTCCGTGTCGTCCAACTGCCCGTTGGCGTCCCGGTCCAGGCCTGACTGCACCGCCTGTCCTCCCAGGGCGCAGTTCGCGCCGTGGGGTTCGGTTCGCGTGCGGGTGCGGACCTCGGGGGGCGCGTCGGCGCAGACGTAGTCGGTGGTGGTGACCTCCGCGTCGTCCAGCTCCCCGTCGCGGTCCTGGTCCAGGCCCGTGAGGACTGCCTGACCGCCGAACGGACAGTGCTCACCGGCGGGCTCGGAGCGGACCCGCGTCCGCGCGTCGCGCTGGGAGATTTGCGAGATGTCGATGACGTCGCAGCCGCTGCCCATCAAGGCGAGCAATACCCCCCACGTCGCCCACGTGCGTCGCATTCGCTGCCCTCATCCTTCCGGCCCCCGGCTCGCCTCCCTGTCCATACGGAGCGAGGGAATTATCCGGGTCGTTTCCTGCCACAAAGGGTGGACGCCTTCCCGCAAGGCCCTGGAACTCCAGGCGTCGGGGACGCTCGTGAGCCCAGGTCCTATCGAAAAAGTCCCCCGTTGTGCAGGGGGCGGGCCTGCCTGCCTCCAGCACGAGGAACAGGGACTCCACCACGGCCCGGGCCGGTGGAAGCCCGGGGAGGCCCTTCCGTGGAGGCCTCGCGGTCCCGAGCATGTGTAGGAGCGCGCCGGGTGCCGCGTGGGCCCGGGGAAAGGAAGTCTCGCCATGGCGCACCCCCATCCCCTGACTTCGCCCGCGGCCCGGCCGCCTCCTTCCCTGGAGGGAGGAGGACCGGCCATCGACCCCGTGTGCGGCATGGAGGTGGATCCGCACGTGCCTCGCGGAGGTCGGTGGGAGCACGACGGCCGCACCTGGTCCTTCTGCGGGGAGAAGTGCCGCCAGCGCTTCCAGGAGGACCCCGAGCGCTTCCTCCATCCCCGGACGCCTCCACCGACCGCTGCACCGGGCACGACGTGGGTGTGCCCCATGGATCCGGAGGTGCGGCAGGACGCGCCGGGAGCCTGCCCGAAGTGCGGCATGGCGCTGGAGCCGGACGCGCCGCCGGCCCTGGAGACGCGGGTCGAGTACACCTGCCCGATGCACCCGGAGGTGGTGCGCGACGGGCCCGGCGCCTGCCCGAAGTGCGGCATGGCGCTGGAGCCGCGCACGGTGACGGTGGAGGAGAAGCCGGATCCGGAGCTGCGTTCGATGACGCGGCGGTTCTGGGTGGGCCTGGCGCTGAGCGTGCCGCTGATGGTGCTGGGCATGTCGGACATGCTGCCGGGTCAACCCGTGCAACACGCGCTGTCGCCAGCGACGCTGCTGTGGGCGCAGTTCGCGCTGGCGACGCCGGTGGTGGCCTGGGTCGGGGCGCCGTTCTTCCAGCGGGGTTGGGCGTCGGTGCGCAACCGGCACCTCAACATGTTCACGCTCATCGCGCTGGGCGCGGGGGCGGCGTACCTGTTCAGTGTGGTCTCCACGATGTTCCCGCACCTGATGCCCGAAGGCGCGCGCACGGGACACGGCGACACCGCGCCCGTGTACTACGAGGCCGCCGCCATCATCCTCACGCTGGTGGCGCTGGGGCAGGTGCTGGAGCTGCGAGCCCGCCACGCGACGTCCGGGGCCCTGCGCGCGCTCCTGTCGTTGGCGCCCGCGACGGCGAGGCGCATCGGGGACGACGGGCATGAGGAAGATGTGCCGTTGTCCTCGGTCCACGTGGGAGAGCGGCTGCGCGTGCGTCCCGGGGAGAAGGTGCCGGTGGACGGGGAGGTCTTGGAGGGAGCAAGCGCGGTGGATGAATCGCTCGTCACCGGTGAGGCGGTGCCGGTGGAGAAGGCAAAGGGCGCGAAGGTGACGGGCGGCACGGTGAACGGCACGGGTTCGCTGGTGCTGCGTGCGGAGCGCGTGGGTCGGGACACGCTCCTGTCGCGCATCGTCCAGCGTGTCTCCGAGGCCCAGCGCACGCGGGCGCCCATCCAGCGGCTGGCGGACCGGGTGGCCGGAGTCTTCGTGCCCGCGGTCATCGCGGTGGCGGTGGTGACGGCGGGGGTGTGGGCGGTGTGGGGGCCGGAGCCCCGGCTCGCGCATGCCGTGGTGAACGCGGTGGCGGTGTTGATCATCGCCTGCCCCTGTGCGCTGGGGCTGGCCACGCCCATGTCCGTGATGGTGGGAACGGGGCAGGGCGCGCGCCTGGGTGTGCTCATCCGCGACGCGGCGGCACTGGAGCGGATGGCCGCGGTGGACACGCTGGTGGTGGACAAGACGGGCACATTGACCGAAGGCAAGCCGCGCCTCGTGTCGGTGGAGCCCGTGCAGGGTGGAGACGCCACGGTGTTGCTACGGCGGGCCGCGAGCCTGGAGCGGGGCAGCGAACATCCGCTGGCGGCGGCGCTGGTCGCGGGCGCGCGGGAGCGGGGTGTCTCGCTGGTAGGAGTGGAGGGCTTCCGGTCCCTGCCGGGCCAGGGCGTGCGGGGGCGCGTGGACGGGCACGACATCGCCCTGGGCAATGCGGCGCTGATGCAGGCGCTGGGCGTGTCGGTGGACACGCTGACGGAGCGGGCCGAAGCGCTGCGGCGGGAAGGCCAGACGGTGGTGCTGGTGTCGGTGGACGGCCGGGCCGCGGGCCTGCTGGGCGTGGAGGATCCGGTGAAGGCTTCCACGCCGGAGGCCCTGTCGCTCTTGCGGAACGAGGGCCTGCGCGTGGTCATGCTGACCGGCGACAGTCCGACCACGGCGCACGCGGTGGCGCGCCGGCTGGGCATCACGGAGGTCCTCGCCGGAGTGCAGCCGGACGCCAAGGGCGACGCGGTGAAGCACCTGCAATCGCAGGGGCGCGTGGTGGCCATGGCGGGCGACGGCGTGAACGACGCACCGGCGCTCGCGCAGGCGGACGTGGGCATCGCGATGGGCACGGGCACGGACATCGCGATGGAGAGCGCGGGCGTGACGCTGGTGAAGGGCGACCTGCGCGGCATCGCGCGAGCCCGCCGGTTGAGCCAGGGTGTGCTGCGCAACATCCGGCAGAACCTCTTCTTCGCCTTCGTCTACAACCTGCTCGGTGTGCCGCTGGCCGCGGGCGTGCTCTATCCCGTCTTCGGCCTGCTCCTGAGCCCGCTGTTCGCGAGCGCGGCCATGAGCCTCTCCTCGGTCTCCGTCATCGCCAACGCCCTGCGATTGCGACGGCTGAAGGCATAGGCGTCCCTGCTTCGCCCTCGTGGAGGCCGTGGGGTGACGTCCCAGCCCCCCAACCTGGAGGCCGCCCAGCGCGCCGCCGACCTGCCGGCCTGAAGGGGGGCGTGCACGCGGGCCCGGGCCCATTAGACTGGGCGGATGACCGCCCGCGAGGAGGGGCGCACCCCAGGTGCGTCTCCCAGCCACATCTCCGTCGTCAAGCTTCCGCACTCGTGGTTCATCCTCTGCACGTCGCGCGAACTGGGGGACAAGCCGCTCGCGCGCACGCTCCAGGGCACGCCCCTGGTGCTGTTCCGGGGCGAGGGAGGCAAGCCCGGCGCGCTGGTGGACCGGTGTCCGCACCGCAACGTGCCCCTGTCCCTGGGGCGTGTGCAGGGCGGACAGTTGGAGTGCGGCTACCACGGCTGGCGCTTCGATCAGGGCGGCCAGTGTCGGCTCATCCCCGGGCTCGTGGGCGAGTCCGAGGCGAAGTCGCGCTGCGCCACCGCCTACCCGGCTCGCGAGCAGGACGGCTTCGTCTGGGTCTACTCCACGCCCGGCGTGGAGCCCACGTCGGAGCCCTTCCGCTTCCCGCTGCTGGACGCGCCCGACTACCGCACCGTGCGCCAGGTGCTGCGCGCGCCGGGGTCGCTGCACGCGGTGCTGGAGAACACGCTGGACGTGCCGCACACGGCCTTCCTCCACGGCGGCCTGTTCCGCACCGCGGAGAAGCGCAATGAGATCGACGTGGTGGTGCGCAGGAGCGCGGACCGCGTGGAGGCGGAGTACGTCGGAGAGCCCGCGCCCAAGGGGCTCGTCGGAAGGCTGCTCGCGCCGGGCGGCGGGGTGGTGCAGCACTTCGACCGCTTCCTGATGCCGTCCATCGCGCAGGTGGAGTACCGCATCGGGGAGAAGAGCCACATCCTGGTCAACTCCGCGATGACGCCGGTGGGGGACTTCGAAACGCTGGTGTACGCGGTGGTGACGGTGAAGCTGCCGGTGCCGCGCTTCCTGCTCACGGCGGCCATGCCTTTCGTCCTGCCCGTGGCCCTGCACATCTTCGGACAGGACGCGCGCATCCTGGCGAAGCAGACGGACTCCATCCGCCGCTTCGGCACGGAGTCCTACGCCTCCACCGAAATCGACGTGCTGGGGCCCAGCATCCTGCGCCTGATGCGCGCCCACGAGCGCGAGCGGACCGCACCTCCGCCGGACACGGTGCACGAGACGCGCGTCCGCATGCGCACGTAGTCCCAATGCCAGACACCCGGACGATGCCGGAGTCTTGAATGAACTCCGTCTCACCCCTGAACGCATACTTCGCGCTCATCGTGACCTTCGCGCAGAAATACCAGAAGGGCGCGGGCGTGGGCACGGTGGTGGCCCTGATGCTGCCCTACGTCATCGCGCTCTTCGTCCTGTGGCCCCTGCTCCTGGCGGCCTGGCAGGTGCTGGGATTGCCCTGGGGCTTCTGAAAACCAGGCTTCAGCCCGCCTTGGGCGTCGCTCCAGGGCGGGGCAGGATGAGCTCCGTGGAGAAGTAGCGCTCCATGCGGTCGGGGAACACCGTCACCACCTGGGCCTGCGGGCCCAGGCGCTTCGCGGCCTCCACCGCCGCCGCGTAGTTGAGCCCGGAGGACGGGCCCACCGGGAAGCCCCGGCGGATGAGCGCCCGGGCCGTGCGCATGGCCAGATCATCCGACACGTCCAGCTCCACGCGGCCCGGCATGTCCGCCTCGCGGTACAGCTTGGACAGGCCGTCCACCACGCCCGGCACGCGCGCGCTGAAGCTGCAGCATTCAATGTCGCAGCCCAGCCCGGAGATGGGCCGCGCGACGAAGGGCGTCACCGGACAGCCGGCCTCCGCGAACGCCTGATACAGCCCCACGATGGTGCCGCCCGTGCCCACGCCGCTCACCACGCCGTGCACCAGCCCGCCCGGCACCTGCGAGAGAATCTCCTGCCCCGTCCACACCCGGTGCGCCTCCGCGTTGTCCGGGTTCTCGAACTGGCGGGGCGCGTAGCCGCCGCGCTCCGTGGCCAGCGCCGCCGCGCGCGCGATGGCGCCCCGGATGCCCTCCGAGCGCGGCACCAGCTCCACCTCGCCGCCGTACGCGCGGATGGCGATGAGGCGCTCCTCCGTCACGCCCTCCGGCATCACCGCCGTGAAGCGGCACCCCATCTGCGCGCTCGCCAGCGCCATCGCGATGCTCGTGGACCCGCTGGACGCCTCCACCACGTCCCCCCCCGGAATCAGGTCCCCCAGCCGCCACGCCTTCTCCAGCATGTAGCGGGCGATGCGGTCCTTCGTGGACCCGCTCGGGTTGAGGAATTCCAATTTGCACCAGATTGTCGGTCCTTCCGGGTCCAGCCGCACGGGGACGAGCGGCGTGGGGCCCACGGCCTGGAGGAAGCGACCATCGGCGGGAAGCGGGCGACAGGGAGCGCGCATGGGTTCATCCCTACCGCGAAACGGGCCAGGGGGGGAGTCACCCTGGTGCCCGGCAGCCGTGCTCGCCCCCTTGTTCCAGCGTCCACTCCCCCTGGAAGCGACATTCCCGTATGGACGACACTTGGCGGACCGCGGTTCCGCCATTACGAATGAGGACTGTTTTTCCGCCCGCATGTCATCTCCAGCGCCCACCATCCTGAACGTCAACGACGACCTGGCCAGTCGCTACGTCACCTCCCGCGTGCTGTCGCTGGCGGGCTTCCAGGTCCTGGAGGCGGGCACGGGCGGTGAGACGCTGGCGCTCGCGGATGAGAACACCGACCTGGTCATCCTGGACGTCCGGCTGCCGGACCTGAGCGGCTTCGAGGTGTGCCGTCGCCTGAAGGCCTCGCCGCGCACGCGCAGCGCGCTGGTGCTGCACCTGTCCGCGCAGGCGGTGGGGGCCGCGGAGCGGGCGCAGGGGCTGGAGCACGGCGCGGACGCGTACCTGGTCGCGCCGGTGGATCCGGAGGAGCTGGTGGCCCAGGTGCACGCGCTGTTGCGCCTGCGCCGCGCCGAGCGCGAGGTGCGCGTCCTCTCCGACCAGGTGCAGCAGCAGCGCCGGCTCCTGGACCTGGCGATGTCCGCGGCGGCGGACCCCATCGCGCTCTATGACGG